>NZ_JBSFKQ010000026.1:0-102063 GCF_053598615.1 Kitasatospora sp. NPDC001095
CAGCTCCGCCAGCAGGTCCATCACCTGCGCCTGCACCGTCACGTCCAGGGCCGTGGTGGGCTCGTCCGCGATGATCAGGTCCGGCTCCAGGGCCAGCGCCATCGCGATCATGATCCGCTGCCGCATGCCGCCGGAGAACTGGTGCGGGTAGTCGTTCACCCGCTGCCGGGCGGCGGGGATGCGCACCCGCTCCATCAGCTCGACGGCCTTCTCCTTGGCCTCCTTGCGGGAGACGTTCCGGTGCGAGCGGAACATCTCGCCGAGCTGGTAGCCCACGCTGAGCACCGGGTTCAGCGCGGACAGCGCGTCCTGGAAGATCATCGCGATCTTCTGGCCGCGGATCCGCCGCCGTTCCTCCTTGCCCAGTTTGAGCATGTCCCGGCCCCGGTAGAGGATCTCGCCGCGCGGGATCCGGGCGGGCGGCATGTCCAGGATGCCCATGATCGCCTGCGCCGTCACCGACTTGCCCGAACCGGACTCCCCCAGCACCGCCAGCGTCTCCCCCGCCGCGACGGAGTAGCTCACCCCGTTCACCGCCCGGGCGACGCCGTCCCGGGTGACGAACTCGACGTGCAGGTCGCGGACGTCGAGCAGCGGCCCCTGGTACGGCGCCTCCTGCTCGCGCCCGGCGGTGTCCACCGCTGTACTCACGATGCGTTCCCCTCGCTCAGCGAAGCTTCGGATCGAGGGCGTCGCGCACCGCGTCGCCCAGCATGATGAAGGCCAGCACGGTGACCGAGAGCGCCGTGGCCGGGAAGAACAGCACGTACGGCGCGGTCCGGATCACCTTCTGGGCGGAGGCGATGTCGATGCCCCAGGAGATGGTCGGGTCCTGCAGACCGATGCCGAGGAAGCTCAGCGTCGCCTCGGTGGCGATGTAGCCGCCGAGGGCGATGGTCGCCACCACGATCACCGGGGCGATCGCGTTCGGCAGGATGTGCCGGAACATCAGCCGGCCCGTCCCGGCCCCGAGCGCCCGGCCGGCCACCACGTAGTCGGACTGCTTGACGGTCAGCACCGCTCCGCGCATGACGCGGGCGATCTGGGTCCAGCCGAGCACGCCCAGCGCGACGACCACGGTCCACACCGTGCGGGTGGCGAAGGCGTTCAGCAGCACCAGCGCGCCGAGCAGCAGCGGGATGCCGAAGAAGATGTCGGTGATCCGGGAGAGCAGCGCGTCGATCCAACCGCCGAAGTAGCCGGCCGCCATCCCGGTCAGCCCGCCGAGCAGGGTGACGGCGGCGGTCACGAAGATGCCGACGGTGATCGAGGCCCGGGCGCCGTACACCACCCGGGCGTAGATGGAGCGGCCCTGCGCGTCGTAGCCGAACCAGCCGGCCCCGAAGACGTCGCTCCAGTCCGGCCGCCTGAGGTAGTTGTTCACCAGGTCGGCCGCGCGCGGGTCCGCGTCGGTGAACGCCCCGGGGAAGATCGCCATGATCACCAGCAGCAGGATCAGCAGCGCCGAGAGCAGGAAGATCGGCCGCCGGCGCAGGTCCCGCCAGGCGTCGCCCCACAGGCTGCGGGCCGCCTCGCGCTTCTCCACGTCGGGTTCGACTAAAGTCTCCTGCTCGACGGCCATGCCCTGCTCGCCCGCGTAGTCGAGGCGCACGACCCCCGGCTTGGGGTGCGGTTCGTACGACTCCTCGTCGTGGATGTCGGGCTCAGGCATAGCGGATCCTCGGGTCCAGGACCGCGTAGAGCAGGTCGACGAGCAGGCTGGCGACCAGGTAGACGATCACCAGGACGGTCACGATGCCGACCACGGTGGGGCCCTCCTTCTGGTTGATCGCCCGGTACAGGACGTTGCCGATGCCCTGCACGTTGAAGATGCCCTCGGTGACGATGGCCCCGCCCATCAGCGCGCCGAGGTCGGTGCCGAGGAAGGTGACCACCGGGATCAGCGAGTTGCGCAGCAGGTGGCGGGAGGTGATGGTGCGTCGGGGCAGGCCCTTGGCGACCGCGGTGCGCATGTAGTCGGCCCGCAGGTTCTCGCCGATCGACGTCCGGGTGAGCCGGGCGACGTACGCGAGCGAGAGCGAGCCCAGCACGATCGCCGGCAGGATCAGCTGGGTCAGGTCGTAGCTGTCCTGCACCGTCGGCGTGACCCAGCCCAGGTTGGTGGCGAACACCGTCTGGGCGATGTAGGCCAGCACGAAGACCGGGATCGAGATGACCACCAGGGTCAGGATCAGCACCAGGGTGTCCGGGATGCTGCCGCGCCGCAGTCCGGAGACCAGGCCCAGGGCGAGGCCCAGGACCATCTCGAAGACGAACGCCATCAGGGCGAGCCGGATGGTGACGGGGAAGGCGTCCGCCATGATGTCGGTGACCGGACGGCCGGTGAAGCTGGTGCCGAAGTCCCCCTGGAAGAGGTTCCCCATGTAGTGCAGGTACTGCTTCCAGATCGGCTGGTCCAGGTAGTACGTGTGCTTGATGCTGGCGACCACGGCCGGGTCGGCGGCCTTCTCGCCGAACAGCGCCGCGACCGGGTCGCCCGGCAGCGTGTAGACCATCAGGAAGATCAGCAGCGTGGTGCCGAAGAACACCGGGATCATCTGCAGCACCCGCCGCAGCACGTAACTGCCCATCCGAGCCTCCTTCCTAGGTGTCCGAGCGGGTTCCGGGCGGGTTCCGACCGGGTGTCCGGCCGGCTGTCGGGTCGGGGTGCCCGGCCGACCGGGCCGGTCGGCCGAGAGACCGCGCCCCGCCCTCCGGTGCGGGGAGGGCGGGGCCGGTGCGAGGAGTCGGGGCTCAGCCCTTGACCTCGACCTGGGTCCAGGCCGGGTTGCCGAAGGAGTCGAACTTCACGTTCTGCACCTTGGTCGAGTAGCCCGAGTTGGTGCGGTAGTACCAGAGCGGGATGGCCGGCATCCCGCTCGGCAGCACCGCTTCGGCCCGCTGGTAGCCCGTCACCGTGTCCGCGACGCTGGCGGCCTCGTCGGCCTGGGTGGCCGCCTCGTCGAACTGCGGGCTGCTGTAGCCGAAGTCGTTGGACGCGGCGCCGGTGCGGTACACGTCGGCCAGGAAGTTGGCGTTCAGCGGGTAGTCCTGCACCCAGCCGGTGCGGAAGGCGCCGTTGACGGTGTGCCCGGTGATCGCGGCCCGCGCGGTCTTGAAGTCGGGCTTCGGGTCGCCCAGGCAGTCGACCCCGGTGCTCTGCCGGATCGAGTTGCAGACCGCGTCCACCCACTCCTTGTGGCCGCCGTCCGCGTTGTAGGTGATCATCAGCTTGTTGCCGGGGACGCCGCCGCCCTCCTGGATCAGCTGCTTGGCTCTGGCCGCGTCGAAGGTGCAGAAGTCGCCGCAGGTACCGGACTTGTAGCCCTCGACGCCCTCGGCCACCCAGGCGGTGGCGGGCTTGCGGGAGCCCTGGAGCACCGTCTTGGTGATGGTGGCGCGGTCGATCGCCATCGACAGGCCCTGGCGCACCTTGGCCTTCTCCGGCGCGGCCCAGTCGGCCTGGTAGAGCGTGAAGCCGATGTTCTGGATGGCGCCCTGCGGCTCGTCCACCGCGCGGTCGCCGAAGTCGCTCCTGTACGTGGCCAGCGCGGACGGCGGCACCTGGTCCATCACGTCCAGGTTGTTGGACTGGAGGTCGGCGTAGGCGGCCTCGGACGTGGTGTACATCTTGAAGACGATGCCGCCGTTCTTCGGCTTGTCCACGCCCTGGTAGTCGGGGAAGGCCTTGGTGGTCACGTTGCTGTTGTGCGACCAGCTGACGAACTGGTACGGGCCGTTGCCCACCGGCTTCTGCCCGTACCCGGCCGGGTCGGAGTAGAAGCCATCGGGCAGTGGCGAGAAGGCGATGTAGCCGAGCTTGTACTCGAAGTACGAGACCTTGTGGCTGAGCTTGACGGTGAAGTGGAGGTCGTCGGTGACGGTCAGCCCGGACATCTTGTCCGAGGCGGGCCGGCCGGAGGCCGGGTGGACGTCCTCGTAGCCCTCGATGTCGGAGAACCAGGAACTGTTGATCTGGTTGTTGGCCGGGTTGGCCCCCCAGTTCCAGGCGTCGACGAAGTTCCGGGCGTGCACCGGGGTGCCGTCGTGGAACTTCCAGCCGTCCTTCAGCGTGATCTCGAAGGTCTGCGAGTCACTGGTGTCGATCTTCTCGGCGACCTGCATCCGGATCCGGGCGTTGCTCGGGTCGTAGTCGACCAGCCCCTTGAAGAGGTTCTGGATGATGCGACCGCCGCCGACCTCGTTCGCGTTGGCGGGCTGCAACGGGTTCTGCGGCTCGTTGCTCTGGTAGCTGAAGGACTTGCTGGCGTCCGTCGAGCCGCTGCCTCCTCCGCTGCCGTTGTTGCTGCACCCGGTGGCCATCAGGGCCACGGACGTCGCGACGGCGAGGACCCAGCGAGCACGGGCGGCTACGGGCATGGAGGTTCCTCCTCAAGGGTGTTGTCGCATCACACCCCATGAGAAGTGCGCCCCGGCGACGGCGCGCGTCAGGAACACCCGGACGGGTGCGCTGACCCCCCGCCGAGTTGACGCGGCGCCGGAACGCCGGAAGGGCCCGCGGCGCGAACGCCACGGGCCCTTCCTGGGACCACCGGGGGATCAGGCCGCTGCGGCCTGCTCCCGGACCTCGGGGAAGTGGCAGGCCGACTCGTGCGCGGCCGGGCCCTTCAGCAGCGAGGGGACCGCGAGCAGCGGGACCTCCTCGGAGCACTTCTCCTCCGCCTTCCAGCAGCGGGTGCGGAAGCGGCAGCCGGACGGCGGGTTGGCCGGCGAGGGGATGTCACCGCTGAGGATGATCCGCTCGCGGGACTCGCGCGCCGTCGGGTCCGGCACCGGCACGGCGGAGAGCAGCGCCTGGGTGTACGGGTGGGTGGCGTTCTCGTAGATCTCCTCGTCCGAGCCGATCTCGACCATCTTGCCCAGGTACATCACGCCGACGCGGTCGGAGATGTGCCGGACGATGGAGAGGTCGTGCGCGATGAACATGTAGGAGAGGCCGAACTCGCCCTGCAGCTGCTCCAGCAGGTTGATCACCTGCGCCTGGACGGACACGTCCAGAGCGGAGACCGGCTCGTCGCAGATGATGATCTCGGGCTTGAGCGCGAGGCCGCGGGCGATGCCGATGCGCTGGCGCTGACCGCCGGAGAACTGGTGCGGGTACCGGTTGATGTACTCCGGGTTCAGACCCACGACGTCCAGCAGGTCCTGGACGGCCTTGCGGCGGTCGCCCTTGGGCGCCACCTCGGGGTGGATCTCGAACGGCTCGCCGATGATATCGCCGACCGTCATGCGCGGGTTGAGCGAGGTGTACGGGTCCTGGAACACCATCTGGATGTTGCGGCGGACGGACTTGAGCGCCGCGCCGGACAGCCGGGAGATGTCCTCGCCCTTGAACAGCACCTGGCCGGAGGTGGCCCGCTCCAGGTTCATCAGCACCTTGGCCAGCGTGGACTTGCCACAGCCGGACTCGCCGACGATGCCGAGGGTCTCGCCCTTCTTCAGCTCGAAGGAGATGCCGTCGACCGCCTTGACCGCACCGACCTGCTTCTTGAAGAGGATGCCCTGGGTCAGCGGGTAGTGCTTGTGCAGGTCCTTGACCTCCAGGATGTTCTCAGCCATGGAGGGTCTCCTTCCAGAGGTGGCACGCGCTGCGGCGGCCGGCGAGCTCCTTGCCGTCCTTGTCCGTCACGTGGTGCAGCGCCGGGATCTCGGTGCGGCACAGGTCGGTGGCGACGTCGCAGCGGGGGTTGAACGCGCAGCCGGTCGGAACCTTCAGCAGGTTCGGGGGCAGGCCCTTGATCGCGTACAGCTCCTGGCCCTTCTGGTCCAGGCGCGGGATGGAGCGGAGCAGGCCCTTGGTGTACGGGTGCGCGGGGTTCGCGTACAGCTCGTGCACCGGGGCGGTCTCCACGATCCGGCCCGCGTACATCACGGCGATCTTGTCCGCGACGTCGGCGACCACGCCGAGGTCGTGGGTGATCAGGATCAGGCCCATGTTGTACTCGGCCTGCAGCTCCGCGAGGAGGTCCATCACCTGGGCCTGGACGGTCACGTCCAGGGCGGTGGTGGGCTCGTCCGCGATGATCAGGTCCGGCTCCAGGGCCAGCGCCATGGCGATCATGATGCGCTGGCGCATGCCGCCGGAGAACTGGTGCGGGTAGTCGTTCACCCGCTGCCGGGCGGCGGGGATGCGCACCCGGTCCATCAGCTCGATGGCCTTCTCCTTCGCCTCCTTCTTGGAGGCGCCCTGGTGCACGCGGAACATCTCGCCGAGCTGGTAGCCGACGCTGAGCACCGGGTTCAGCGCGGACAGCGCGTCCTGGAAGATCATCGCGATCTTCCGGCCGCGGACCTGCCGCCGCTCCTCGTTGCTCATCTTGAGCATGTCCTTGCCCCGGTACAGGATCTCGCCCTGCGTCACCTTGCCCGGGGGCATGTCCAGGATGCCCATGATGGTCTGCGCCGTCACGGACTTGCCGGAGCCGGACTCGCCGAGGACGGCGAGCGTCTCGCCGGCCGCGACGGAGTAGTTGACGCCGTTCACGGCCTTGGCGATCCCGTCCCGGGTGTGGAACTCCACGTGGAGGTCCTTCACCTCCAGGAGAGGGGTGCCAACTTCGAGACGATCGTTCTTCTGGTTGTTCTCGATCACGGTGGTCATCGGGTCGTCACCTCTTCTCTCAGCGGAGCTTCGGGTCGAGGGCGTCGCGCACCGCGTCGCCGAGCATGATGAACGCCAGCACGGTGAGGCTCAGCATTCCGGCCGGGAAGAACAGGGCGAACGGCGCCGTACGGATCACCTTCTGGGCCGAGGAGATGTCGATGCCCCAGGAGATGGTCGGGTCCTGCAGACCGATGCCGAGGAAGCTCAGCGTCGCCTCGGCCGCGATGTAGCCGCCGAGGGCGATGGTCGCGACGACGATCACCGGGGCGATCGCGTTCGGCAGGATGTGCTTGAACATGATCCGGTTGGTGCCGGCGCCGAGCGCCCTGGCCGCCGTCACGAAGTCGGCCTGCTTGACCGTGATCACCGAGCCGCGCATGACACGGGTCATCTGGGTCCAGCCCAGGGCGGCCAGCGCGAAGACCACGCTCCACACGGTGCGCGTGGTGAAGGCGTTCAGGACCACCAGCGAGCCGAGCAGCAGCGGGATGCCGAAGAAGATGTCGGTGACGCGGGAGATGATCGTGTCGACCCAGCCGCCGAAGTAGCCGGCGAGCATACCGGCGATGCCGCCGATGATGGTCACGCCGAGGGTGACGCAGATGCCGACCACGACCGAGGCGCGGGCGCCGTAGATGACGCGGGCGTAGATGCTGCGGCCCTGGAGGTCGTAGCCGAACCAGTCGGGCTGGAAGAAGTGACTGTAGTTCGGCTTCGACAGGTAGTGGTTGCGCAGGTCGCCGGCCCGCGGGTCCACCGAGGTGAACAGGCCCGGCGCGATCGCGATGACGATCAGCAGCAGGATGAGCAGCGCGGAGATCACGAAGATCGGCTTGCGGCGCAGGTCGTGCCAGGCGTCGGAGCCGAGGCTGCGGGCCTTCTCCGGCTTGGCGACCGCGGCGGCGGCAGCGGTCTGGGCCGGGGTCTCCCCGGCCGTCTTCTTCTCGGTCAGGTCAGGCATAACGGATCCTCGGGTCCAGGACCGCGTAAAGCAGGTCGACGATCAGGCCGGCAACCAGGTACACGATCACCAGGAAGGCGACGAAGCCGGAGACCGTCGAGCCCTCCTTCAGGTTGATCGCGTGGAAGAGCGCGTTGCCGACGCCCTTGACGTTGAAGATGCCTTCGGTGACGATCGCGCCGCCCATCAGGGCGCCCAGGTCGGTGCCGAGGAAGGTGACCACCGGGATCAGCGAGTTGCGCAGCAGGTGGGTGCCGATCACCTTGCGCCGCGGCAGGCCCTTGGCCACCGCGGTGCGGACGTAGTCGGCCTTGATGTTCTCGGCTATGGAGGTGCGGGTGAGACGCGCCACGAAGGCCAGCGACACCGAGCCGAGCACGACGGCCGGCAGCACCAGCTGGGTGATGTCGTTGGAGTCCTGGACGGTCGGGGTGACCCACTTCAGGTTGTCCGAGAAGATCGTCTGGAAGATGAAGCCGAGCACCGGGATCGGGATCGAGATCAGCAGCAGGGTGAAGATCAGGGCGCCCTTGTCGAACGCCTTGCCCCGGCGCAGACCGGCGAACAGGCCGATGCTGATGCCCAGCACGATCTCGATGGCGAACGCGAACAGCGCCAACCGGACCGTGACCGGCAGCGCCTCGGTGATCACGTCGAGCACCGGTCGCTGGGCCAGGGTCTTCCCGAAGTCACCGGTCAGCAGGTTCCCCATGTAGTCGAGGTACTGCTGGGGCAGCGACTTGTCGAGACCCATCGAGTGCTTCAGGGCCTCGACCTGCGCCGGATCCGGCGCCTTGTCGCCCCACATCGCGGCCACCGGGTCACCCGGCAGCGCGTGCACCATCAAAAAGATGAGCAAGGTCGTTCCGAAGAAGACCGGGATCATCTGGAGCAGTCGCCTCGCGACAAAGCGCCCCATCGTGCCTCCATGTATGACTCTGCCGGGCCCGTCAACCCGGCAAGAGATAAGTCGGCGTGCCAACGGCCGGTGCCAGTCCTCGCCCTTGTGGGGATGGACGGGCACCGGCCGTTGTCACCGGGTCAGGCGGTGCCGACCGATTACTTCTTCTTGACCTCGACGTCGGTGAAGACCGGGTCGCCGAAGGAGTCGAACTTCACGTTCTGGACGTTCTTGGAGTAGCCGGAGCTGGTCTTGTAGTACCAGAGCGGGATGGACGGCATGTCCTTGGCCAGCTGGGCCTCGGCCTGCTGGTACAGCTCGGCGGTCTTCTCGACCGAGGTGGCGGCGTCCGCCTCCTTGGCCAGGCGGTCGAACTCCGTGCTGGAGTACTGGTTGTCGTTCGACGAGGCGCCGGTGCCGTAGACGTCACGCAGGAAGTTGGCGTTCAGCGGGTAGTCCTGCACCCAGCCGGTACGCATCATGCTCTGGACCTGCTTGTTGGTGACGACGTCACGCACGGTCTTGAAGTCCGGCTTCGGGTCACCGGTGCAGTCCACGCCGGTCGACTGGCGGATGGAGTTGCAGACCGCGTCCACCCACTCCTTGTGGCTGCCGTCGGCGTTGTACAGGATGGTGACCTTGCCACCGGGGACGCCGCCGCCCTCGGCGATGAGCTGCTTGGCCTTCTCCGGGTTGAACTTGCAGAACTCACCGCAGGTGCCGGCCTTGTAGCCCATGACGCCCGGGGCGACCCACGAGTCGGCGGGGATGCGGTTGCCGTTCAGCACGGTCTTGGTGATGGTGTCGCGGTCGATCGCCATGGAGATGCCCTGACGGACCTTCTCCTTGCCCGGGGTGTTCCATTCGCCCTGGTACAGCGCGAAGCCGACGTTCTGGATGGCGCCCTGGGCCTGGTCGACGGCGCGCTTGCCCAGGTCGTCCTTGTACTTCGGGAGGTCGGTCGAGTCGACCTGGTCCAGGACGTCCAGGGTGTCGGACATCAGGTCCTTGTACGCGGCCTCACCGGCGCTGTAGTTCCGGAAGACGATGCCGCCGTTCTTCGGCTTGTCCGAGCCGGCGTACTTGTCGTAGGCCTGGACGGTGACGGCCTTGTTGTGCTCCCACGAGACGAACTTGTAGGGGCCGTTGCCGACCGGCTTCTGGCCGAAGCCGGCCGGGTCGGCGAAGAAGCCCTCGGGCAGCGGGGAGAAGGCCGTGTAGCCGAGCTTGTACGTGAAGTACGAGACGGGGCTGGTCAGTTCGATGGTGAAGTGGGTGTCGTCGACGATCTTCAGGCCGGACATCTCGGTCGCGGTCGGGTCACCCTTCTCCGGGTGGACGGCGTCGTAGCCGACGATGTCGGAGAACCAGGACGAGTTGATCTGGTTGTTCTTCGTGTTGGCCGACCAGTTCCAGGCCTTGACGAAGGACGCGGCGGTGACCGGGGTGCCGTCGTGGAAGGTCCAGCCGGACTTCAGCGTGACGGTGTAGTTCTTGGCGTCGGTGGTCTCGATCTTGTCGGCCACCTGGTTGCGCAGCGCACCGGTCGCGGGGTCGTAGTCGACCAGGCCCTTGAAGAGCACCTTGACGATACGGCCGCCGATGTTCTCATTGGCGTTGGCCGGCTGGAGCGGACGCTGCGGCTCACCGCTCTGGTAGCTGAAGCTGGCGGCGGCGTTGACCGCACCGCCCTCGGAGCTACCCCCGGAGGAGTCGCTGCTGCTGCACGCAGTCGCAGCGAGGGCGACAGCAACAGCTGCGACAACCCACTTGGCCTGGCTCGCACCGCGCATCGGTGTGCCTCCTGAATTCGACGTTGCAACGAGGAAGGCATCGCGGAACGGTGGTCACCGGGCCCGCTGTGCCGTCCGCGCTCGTGGTTTCGGCGCGCACCCCTGCGCGTTCACCCTTGACCCGAGCCTGACTGCACCCACTATCCGTCACGCACGGACACGAAAGTGACCAGTGACGATCTCAATTAGGTCACATGAACAGTCGGTAAGTTTCGAAAACCGGACATTTGAGACATAGCCAGACAGGCACCAAACGGACAGTCGTCACGGATGACGAACTGTCACGTCCGCTCAGCGGACACTCAGGTGTGATGAGCGCTATTCCGTGAATAGCGGCCCCGACAACTTGGAGTAGTTGAAAAAGTTCGCCCCCCTCTCCATGGGAAAGGGGGGCGAATCATTCCGGCCAATGGCCGTTCAGTGCGTCCGGATCACGCCTTCTTGGCGCGCGAGGCGGTGCGACCGCGGTCCTTCTGGTCCAGGACGACCTTACGGATGCGAACCGTCTCCGGGGTCACCTCGATGCACTCGTCCTCGCGGCAGAACTCCAGCGACTGCTCCAGCGAGAGCTTGCGCGGCGGGACGATCGACTCGGCCACGTCGGCGGTCGAGGACCGCATGTTGGTGAGCTTCTTCTCCTTGGTGATGTTCACGTCCATGTCGTCGGAGCGCGAGTTCTCGCCGACGATCATGCCCTCGTACACCTCGGTGCCCGGCTCGCAGAAGAGCACGCCGCGCTCCTGGAGGTTGGTCATCGCGAAGGCGGTCACCACGCCGGCCCGGTCGGCGACCAGGGAGCCGTTGTTGCGGGTGGTCAGCTGGCCGAACCACGGCTCGTGGCCCTCGTGGATCGAGTGGGCGATGCCGGTGCCGCGGGTGTTGGTGAGGAACTCGGTCCGGAAGCCGATCAGGCCGCGGGACGGGACGACGAACTCCATCCGGACCCAGCCCGAGCCGTGGTTGGACATGTTGTCCATCCGGCCCTTGCGGACGCCCATGAGCTGGGTGACGGCGCCCATGTGCTCCTCGGGCACGTCCACGGTGAGGCGCTCGACCGGCTCGTGGGTCTTGCCGTTGACCTCCTTGGTGACCACCTGCGGCTTGCCGACGGTCAGCTCGAAGCCCTCGCGGCGCATGGTCTCGATCAGGATGGCCAGCGCCAGCTCACCGCGGCCCTGCACCTCCCAGGCGTCCGGACGCTCGGTGTCCAGCACGCGCAGCGAGACGTTGCCGATCAGCTCGCGGTCCAGGCGGTCCTTCACCTGGCGGGCGGTGACCTTGCGGTCCACCTTGACGCCGGACTTGGCGTCGGCGCCCTTGCCGCTGCCGCCACGGCCGACCAGCGGGGAGGTGTTGGTGCCGATGGTCATCGAGATGGCCGGCTCGTCCACCGTGATCAGCGGCAGCGCGATCGGGTTCTCCGGGTCGGCCAGGGTCTCGCCGATCATGATGTCGGAGATGCCGGCGACGGCGCAGATGTCACCGGGGCCGGCCACCTCGGCCGGCTTGCGGGTGAGCGCCTCGGTCATCAGCAGCTCGGAGATGCGGACGTTCTGGATCGAGCCGTCGCGCTTGATCCAGGCCACGGTCTGGCCCTTGCGCAGCTCGCCCTGCTCGACGCGGAGCAGCGCGATGCGGCCGAGGAAGTTGTCGGCGTCCAGGTTGGTGACGTGGGCCTGGAGCGGGGCGTCCTCGTCGTAGCTGGGGGCCGGGACGTGCTCCAGCAGGGTGGAGAAGAACGGCTCCAGGTTGGTGCTGTCCGCGGGAACGGTGCCGTTCTCCGGCTTGGTCAGCGAGGCGACGCCGTCACGCGCGCAGGCGTAGACGATCGGGAACTCGATCTGCTCCTCGTCCGCGTCCAGGTCCAGGAACAGGTCGTAGGTCTCGTTGATGACCTCGTCGATCCGGGAGTCCGGACGGTCGGTCTTGTTGATGCAGAGGATGACGGGCAGCCGCTGGGAGAGCGCCTTGCGCAGCACGAAGCGGGTCTGCGGCAGCGGGCCCTCGGAGGCGTCGACCAGCAGGACGACCGCGTCCACCATCGACAGACCGCGCTCGACCTCGCCACCGAAGTCGGCGTGGCCCGGGGTGTCGATGATGTTGATGGTGATCGGCGCGCCACCGTCCTTGGGGTGGTACTTGACCGCGGTGTTCTTCGCGAGAATGGTGATGCCCTTCTCGCGCTCCAGGTCGTTGGAGTCCATCATCCGGTCATCGAGCTGCTGGTGGGCGGCGAAGGCGCCGGCCTGCTTGAGCATGGCGTCGACCAGCGTGGTCTTGCCGTGGTCGACGTGGGCGACGATGGCGACGTTACGGATGTCGTTGCGCGTGGGCATGCCTTGCGGATTCTCCCGGAATCGTGGGTTGCGGCGCCCGGCTGCGTGACGCGCACTTGCGATCCCTGTCGATCGCCGCCGCCCGTTCCGCCTGCTACTACCGGTCCACCCGCCGGGCACATGGCCATGCCGCGGCTTCCTCCTATCGTACGGGGAAGGGCGGAGGTGGGCGGAAACGAGCCGGTCCGGCGGGATCAAGATCACAGGTGGGTCACACGCCCTTCACCGACCGGCCGTGCTCCGACAGTCTTCCGTTCGTGATCCGACAGCCCGGGGCCCGGCGGCGCCGGATCGCCGATGTCGAACGCATGCCGGAGCCCGCGGAGGTGGCCCGATGAGTGTCCCGATCGTCCTGGTGCACGGCACCCGCTTCAGCGCGGGGCAGTGGAGCCCGCAGTTGGCGGCGCTGCGGGAGGAGTTCCCGGTGGTGGCCGTCGACCTGCCGGGGCACGGCACCCGACGCGGCGAGCCGTGGAGCCTGACGGCCGCCTGCGCGAGCGTCGCCGCGGGGGTGGAGGAGCTGGGCGGCGGGCCCGCGCTGGTGGTCGGGCACTCGCTGGGCGGGTACGTCGCGCTGGAGTTCGCCCTGCGCAGGCCCGAGCTGCTGCGCGGGCTGGTGCTGGCCGGCGCGAGCGCCGACACCCGGGGGCGCTGGGCGGTCCCGTACCGGGCGGTCGGCGCGCTGGTGCCGCGGGTCCCGGCCGCGCGGCTGTCCCGCTGGAACGACGGGCTGCTGCGCCGGCTCTACCCGGCGCAGGTGGTCGCGGAGACGATCCGCGCCGGGTACGGCTTCGAGGCCCTGCCCGCCGCCTGGGCCTCGGTGCTGGGCCGCTTCGAGCCCGGCGTCCTGCGCCGGGTCGAGGCCCCGGTGCTGATCCTGAACGGGGAGAAGGACCCGGCCTTCCGCTCCGGCGAGCGCGCCTTCGCCGCCGCCCACCCGCACGGGCGGGCCCGGATCGAGCTGGTACCCCGTGCCCGGCACCTCGCCAACTTCGACGCCCCGGAGGCCTTCACCGACGCCCTGCGCCGCTTCGCCCGGGAGCTGCGGCCGCGGGTCTAGTCCTTTGGTCTAGTCCTGCCCGGTCTCCAGTGCGCTCCAGCCCACGTCCTGGAAGCGCGGCCACCCGAAGCCGTACGCGCCCGCGCCGAGCACCCCGGTCCTGACCCCGACCAGCTCCGGCCGCTGGTAGAGCGGCACCGAGTGCCCGAGCTCCCAGATCCGTACGTCCGCCTGCTGGAGCAGGTCCAGCCGGGCCGCCTGGTCCGGCTCGGTGGCCGCCCGCTCGAACAGTCGGTCGATCTCCTCGGTGCCGCTGCGGCCGAAGTTGCCGCCCGGCTCGGGCACCCCGTCGGGGTCGGGCCGGGGCTTGGCGTAGGCGGGGCGCTGTTCGATCGCCGGACTGGGGCCGGCCGGCCAGGTGAGCAGCACGAGGTCGTAGTCCCCGGCGGCCAGGTGCTCCCCGACGAAGGAGTCGGCGGGCGCTGGCACCTGCTGCACCGCGATCCCGGCGTCCGCGAGGCCGGCGGTGAGCGCGTCGGCGGTGCGCTTGGCGGTCGCCGAACCGGCCGGGACGAGCATCGAGAGGGCGAGCGGCTTGCCGCCCTTGGTCCGGGTGCCCCCGCCGCCCGGCCGCGTCCAGCCCGCCTCGTACAGCAGCCGGCCCGGGTCCCCCTGACCGGCCGCTCCGCTGTTGTCCCGGTAGCCCTCCTGGTCGCCCGCGAGCAGGTGGCTGCCCAGCGGCGCGGCGGGCAGGCCGAGCGGGGTGAGCGCGGCGTCGGCGATCCGCTGCCGGTCGACGGCCCGGGTGAGGGCGCGGCGCACCAGCGGGTCGGTCAGCGGGCCACGCGCGGCGTTGAGGGTGAGCTGGGTGAGCGAGGCCGCGGCGGCCCGGTGCACGGTGACGCCGGGCAGCGATTCGGCCCGGTGCAGTGCCAGTGCCGCCGCCTCGGGCGCGGCCGCGGGCGGCGGCGCGACGGAGGGGGAGGCCGAGGCGGCGGTGGCGTCGGCGGCCGGGACCGGGACCGCCCGGTCCACGGCCGCGGTGAGCGGGGCGATGTCCAGCCGGTCCTGGTCCAGCGCGTCCAGCCGCTGCTCGGGCGGCGCGGCGAGGAAGTCGATCCGGTCGGCCTTCGGCGGGTCGCCCCACCAGAGCGGGCTGCGCACCATGCTGACCGTCCCGTCCTCGGCGTCGTACCGGGCGACGGTGTACGGCCCGGCGCTCGGCCCGCCTCCGGTCAGCGGTCGGCCGAACGCGGCCGGGGTGGCCGTCTCGGCGGCCGGGTAGAGCGGGCCGAACAGCGAGCGCCAGTCGGCGTACGGCCGCCGGAAGGTCACCCGCACCTCGGACGGGTCGGCGCCCTGGGTGACCGAGTCGATGGCGTCGTACCCGACCGCCCGCGCGCCCCCGTACGCCGGGTCCAGGCCGGACAGCGCGGTCCGCTGGGCGTCGAGGTCGGCGGCCGAGACCGGGGTGCCGTCGCTCCAGACGGCGTTCGGGTTGAGCCGGTACGTCACCACCTGCGGGCCCGGCCCGGGCGGGGTGGACTCGGCTCCGGCCAGGTAGTCCGGGTCGGGGACGAGCCGGCCGTGCTCGTCGGGCCGGAACAGCGAGGGGTACAGGGCGTGGGCGAGCAGCGCCGAGTCGGCGTTGGCCGCGCCCTGGTAGACGTTCAGCGTGGCCGGGACGCCGTCCACCGCCCAGCGCAGCGTGCCGCCGTCCCGGACGGCGGCGCGGTCGGCGGGCCGGACGTCCCCGGTGGTGGCGGTGGGATCGGCCGGGACGGGCACGGGGGCGGGTGTGTGGGCGGGCCCCGAGTCGTCGGAGCAGCCGCCGAGACCGGCGGCGAGCAGCAGCGCGGCGGCTGCGGCGGTGAGCTGGCGGACGCGCATGGCGGCCATCGAACGCCGCCCGGGGCCCTGGGACCGTGCCGACACGGCGGGCCGCCGGGCGACTGCACCCGTCCGGCCCATCGTTTCCGGCGACTACAGCGCCAGCTCGAACCAGACGATCTTGCCCTTGGGCGTGCGCCGGCTGCCCCAGCGCTCGGCCAGCAGGCTGACCAGCTGCAGGCCGCGCCCGCCCTCGTCGGTCTCCTGGGCGCGCCGCTGCCGGGGCTGGGCGTAGCCGTCGTCCCAGACCTCGCAGACCAGGCCGCGCTCGCGCAGCAGCCGCAGCCGGATCTCGCCCCGGCCGTGCTTGAGCGCGTTGGTGACCAGCTCGCTGACCAGCAGCTCGGTGGTGTCGACCAACTCCTCCAGCCCCCGGGAGAGCAGCCAGCTGCACGCCAGCTCCCGGGCCTTGGCCACCGAGGTGGGCTCGGGCGGCAGGAACCAGTTGCCGACGGCGTCGTCGGGGAAGGCGTGCACCTTGGCCATCAGCAGGGCGATGTCGTCCTCGCCGTGGTGCGGGTTGAGCTCGCCGAGCACGTGGTCGCAGAGGTCCTCCAGCCCCTTGCCCTCGTCGGAGAGCGCGGAGCGGAAGGCCCGCAGGCCCTCGTCCAGCTGGTGCTTGCGGCTCTCCACCAGACCGTCGGTGTAGAGGGCGAGCACGGCGCCGTCCGGGAGGGTCAGCTCGACCTCCTCGAAGGGCTCGCCGCCGACGCCGAGCGGCAGGCCGGGCGGCACGTCGAGCATCCGGGAGCCCTCGCCGGGGCTGAGCAGCACGGGCGGCAGGTGGCCGGCGTTGGCGAAGAGGCAGCGGCGGGTGACGGCGTCGTAGACCGCGTAGACGCAGGTCGCGAGGTAGACCTCGCGGGCCTCCTCGTCGGCGGTCGAGGTGAGCCGCCCGTACGGGGTGGGCGGGCCGGCCGGGACCGAGTCGTCGCCGAGGCCGCGGGCGATCTCGTCCAGGGCGGTGAGCACCTCGGCCGGGTCGAGGTCGAGCATCGCCAGGGTGCGGACGGCGGTGCGCAGTTGGCCCATCGCGACGGCGGCGCGCAGACCGCGGCCCATGACGTCGCCGATGACCAGCGCGGTGCGGTTGCCGGGCAGCGGGATGACGTCGAACCAGTCGCCGCCGACCTCGGTGTTGTTGTTGCTGGGCAGGTAGCGGCAGGCGATCTCCAGGCCGCTGGCGGCCGGGTTGCCCGGGGGCAGCAGGCTGCGCTGGAGGATCAGGGCCCGCTCGTGCTCGCGCCGGTAGAGCCGGGCGTTGTCGATGCAGACGGCGGCGCGGGCGACCAGCTCCTCGGCGATCGCGACGTCGCGGGCGTCGAAGGGCTCGCTGCCGATCGCCCGGGAGAGCTGGACGAGGCCGAGCACCTGGTCGCGGGCGACCAGCGGGACGATCAGGGTGGAGCGCAGCAACGGGTCGCGCCCGGGCTCGGGGACGACGCTGCGGCCGGTGCGCAGCGCCCGGGCGTGCGGGGAGCGGCGCGGGTAGCAGAGGGTGCCGCCGGCCTCGGCGATCGGCAGGCCGGTGACCGAGCCGAGCACCGAGGAGGCGCCGCCGACCACGCTGGAGACGGCGACCCGGCGCAGTTCGCCGCTGCCGTCGGTGAGCACGGTGTCGCCGAGCCGGCCCGCGCTGGGCACGGTCTCGCCGGAGAGCAGCGCGGTGTACAGGTCGACGGTGGCGAGGTCGCAGAACGGCGGGACGACGACGTCCAGCAGCTCCTTGGCGGTGGTCTCCAGGTCGAGCGTGGAGCCGATGTGCGCGCTGGCCTCGTTGAGCAGGGCCAGGTTGCGGCGCACGCCGTCGGCCTCGCGCTCGGCGACGTGTCGGCTGGTGACGTCGGAGACCTGCCCGGCGACGCCCATGGTCTGCCCGGCGGAGCCGTTCAGGCGGTACAGCGAGACGGCCCAGAGCCGGTTGCCCTCGCGGGTCGGGACGGCGCCGTGGAAGCGCAGGTCGAAGACGGGCTCGCCGGTGGCCAGGACCTTGCGCAGGGCGGCGGTGAGCCGGTCGGCCTCGGACTGCGGGAAGAGGTCGTGCGGGGTGAGGCCCTCCAGTTCGGTGGGGACCAGGCCCATCCCGGAGGCGAAGGCGTCGTTGACCCGCTGCAGCCGCAGCCGGTCGTCGAACAGCACGAAGCCGGTGGGCGTCTGCCCGAAGACGGCCTCGGAGGCGGCCAGGTCGGTCTCGATCCGGCGCAGCCGCCCGAGGTCGACGGCCAGACAGGTGGCGCCCGCGGTGGGCAGCGAGCTGTCCGGCATCAGGTAGAGCTCGGCGAGGCCCTCGCCGCCGTCGGCGTCCCGGTACGGGGTGGTGCCGACCCACTCCTCGCCCGCCAGGGTGCGCTCCAGCCGGGCTCGGCCGCGCTGCCAGAGCTCGCGGGGGACGAAGGTGGCGATCGGGTCGGCTCCGACGGCCTCGGCGGCCGGGACGCCGAAGAACTCGGCGGCGCGCTCGCTCCACTGGCTGATCAGCCCGTCGGGGCCGATCGCGAAGGTGGCGACCCTGATGTAGTCGTAGATCGAGCCGGGGTCGTTGGCGCCCCAGGGCCGGTCCCGGTCGGCGGGGCGGTGGCCGCGGCCCGCGCCCGCGCCGTCCCGTACGGGCAGGTGCGCGGACCCGGCCTGTCCGGGCACGGCGGCATGACCGCTGCTGCTCGGCGATGCGCTCCGCGCCGGAGTGCTGTTCAACGGACCGACCCCTCCAACCCGCGACCGTCCGGATGTCGAGAAGACCGAGTATTCATCATCGAGGGGTACGTTCACACGCCCTCAACATCACAACATCAGATCGGGCGAAGGTTTTTGTCCTACCGCCCGCGCAACCACAATGCCACGCTCGCGCCCCCTTCCGGAGCGCGCGCTCCCCCCGAGCGCCCGATGGCATGTTCGACACCGCTCCCCTGCTGTTCGCTCCGATCACGATCCATCCGGCTCACTACCCGGCAGCGCCTGCTCGAACCAGACCACCTTGCCGATGCCCTCGGCCCGGGCGCCCCAGCGCAGTGCCAGCCGGTGGACCAGTTCGATGCCGCGCCCGCCCTCGTCGGCAACGGCCGCGTGCCGCTCCCGGGGCGGGTCGGGCAGCGGGTCGGAGATCTCGGCCAGCAGCGTCTCACCGAGCGTCAGCCGCAGCCCGATGGGGGCGCTGGCGTACCGGACGGCGTTCGTGACCAGCTCGCTGACCAGCAGCTCGGCGATGTCGGTGAGCTCCTCGACGCCCCACTCGAGGAGCGTGGCGCGGACCAGCCGGCGGGCCCGGGAGACGGCGGTGGGCTCGGCCGGGAGGGTCCAGCCCGCCGTCGGGGTGCCGGCCTGGCCGTGGCCGAGCCGGGCCAGCAGCAGGGCGACGTCGTCCGGCTCCCGGCCCTGCTCCATGGTGTCCAGCACCGCCTCGCAGGCGGCCTGGATGGAGGCGTGCGGCTCCTGGAGCACGGTGACCAGCCGGCCGAGGCCGACGTCCAGGTCCTTGTCCCGGGACTCCACCAGGCCGTCGGTGCACAGCGCCAGCAGGCTGCCCTCGGGGATCTTCAGTTCGACCGACTCGAACGGGACTCCGCCCACCCCGAGCGGGGCGCCGGAGGGCAGGTCGAGGATGCGGCCGGCGCCGCCGAGCAGCGGGCCGCCGGTGCGGGTCGGCTCCGCGGCGTCCCTGTCCGGCACCACCAGCACCGGCGGGATGTGGCCGGCCTTGGCGACGGTGAGCCGGGCCGTCGCCGGGTCGAACACCGCGTAGACGCAGGTCGCCAGCAGCGCCTCGTCCGGGCCCTGGGCGAGGTCGTCGGCCAGCTCGTGGACGTGCCGCAGCAGGACGTCCGGCGGCAGGTCGAGGGCGGCCAGCACCCGGACGGCGGTGCGCAGCCGCCCCATCGTGGCGGCGGCCCGCAGGCCGTGGCCCATCACGTCGCCGACCACCAGCGCGGTGCGGTCGCCGGGCAGCGGGATGACGTCGAACCAGTCGCCGCCGACCTCGGTGCCGCTGCTGCCGGGCACGTACCGGTAGGCGACCTCGACGCCGGTGGGCTGCGGGACCTGCTGCGGGAGCAGGGTGCGCTGGAGGGTGAGCGCGGCGGTGCGCTCGCGGGCGTAGAGGCGGGCGTTGTCCAGTGAGCTGCCGGCCCGGTCGGCCAGCTCGACGGTGAAGGCCAGGTCGTCCCGGTCGAAGCCCTCGCGGTAGCCGGCCCGGCTGACCAGCAGCAGGCCGATCACGATGCCGCGGGCGCGCAGTGGCGAGACCAGCATCGAGTGCACGCCGAGGTCCCGGGCGGCCTGCATCTTCGGGTCGCCCGGGTAGGTGACGTCGTCCAGCTGGTCGGCGCCGGAGACCAGCTCGGGCACGCCGGTGCGCAGCACCCGGCCGCAGACGGAGTCCTCGGCGAAGGTGATCCGGGCGCCGCGGCGCAGCATCACCTCCACCTCGGGACCGTCCTGGACGGAGGCGGTGCCGAGCTGGAGCAGGGAGGTGCGCCGGTCGTGGCCGTGCCGGGGCAGGTCGTCACCGTGCGCAACGGCCTGGAGCAGGATCACCGCCGAGTGGTCGGACAGCCGGGGGACGACCGAGCCGGCCAGCTCCTGGGCGATCCGGGAGGCGTCCAGCAGGTCGCCGACCCGGGAGCCGAACTCGTTGAGCAGCGAGAGCCGGCGCCGGGCGTGCTCGACCTTGGCCACCGCCCGGTAACGCTCGGTCACGTCCATCACGGTGCCGGAGATGCCGAGCACCCGGCCGGAGCGGTCGGTCATCCGGCTGTAGGAGATCGAGCGGTAGCCGGCCCGGGTGGTGACCGGGGAGGCCAGGGTGACGTCGATGACCGGCTCGCCGGTGGCCAGTACCTGGCGCTGGATGGCGGTGATCTCGTCGGCCGCCCGCTCCGGCAGGGTCTCGCCGGTGGTCCGGCCGACGTGGTCGTCCGGGGCGACGCCGTTCATCTCGGCGAGGGTCCGGTTGACGGCGGTGTAGCGCAGGTCGGTGTCCATGATGGCGATGCCCAGCGGGGACTGTTCGAACAGTGCGTCGCGCACCGCGAGGTCCCGCTCGACGGCCCGGACGGCAGCCGCCTCGGCCATGCTGACCTGGAGGAACGGGGTGCCGTCGCCGTCCACCAGGAGGGAGATCCGGGCGTCCATGGCGACGGCCAGGCCGTCCCGGTCGAGCAGTTCGGCGTGGCCGGCCCAGCGGCCCTCCCGCAGGGTGGACTGGATCGCGGCCCGGATCCGGGCGACCTGCTCCCGGTCGGGGATCAGCTCGTCGATCCGGCGGCCGACCAGCAGCTCGTTCGGCCAACCGAGCAGTTCCTCGGCGGCCGGGCTCCAGAGCACCACCCGGCCCGCGGTGTCCAGGATCGCGATGGCGACCTTGAGCATGTCCAGCAGGCCCTCGGCTGGCGTGCCGGAGCCCCCCGGGGCGTCGGCGGACCCGCCGGGGAACGGCCGTCCGGGACGGCTGCGCAGGCCGCCGGGCCGGGGAACCGGCTCGGCCACCGCCAGGGTCGGGGTCGGCTGGTGGGGCCGCGCGGCGGCGGGGGTGGCGGTGCCGGCGGCCTCGACGGTGCCGCCGCGGCGGCGGCCGGCCGGAGGCTGGGGGGCGGCAGGACGGGCGGCGCGGCGCAGTCGGGCGCGGGCGGCGGCGCTCCCCGCGGAGCCTGCCCGCCGCTCTCCCCCGCCGCCGTTCCCGGAACTCGACACCGACGGGGCCTCCGGCTCTGGTCGGGATCGGCGTCGCCGGCTGGGGACGGCTCACCGATGGTGACGAATAGTGCCGAAAAGTGACATACCCAGCGACACCCAGGCTATCCCGGCGCCTAGGTCGTCTTGTCCGATTGACCTACCCGGCGGGCGGCGCGTCGCCGACCGCCGACACGCCGTCCACGGCCCGCGCCGGGGCACCCGTGAGCAGCCGTGCGACGTGCGGCAGCACGTCACGGTCATGGTCGATCCAGTCCACGGCGTCCAGCTCCTCCGGGCCCAGCCAGCGCAGCGCGTCGTGGTCCTCCAGTGCGCTCGGCTCGCCGGCCAGCAATTCGGCGGCCCAGAAGTGCAGCTCCAGGCCGGGGCGCACGGCCCACGCGCCCGGCAGCCGGGTCAGCGCGCGCGCCCGGACGCCGAGCTCCTCCAGCAGCTCCCGCTCCAGCGCCTGCGCCTCGGTCTCGCCGGGCTCGGCCTTCCCTCCGGGGAACTCCCACCGGCCGGCCACCGACTCGGGCGCGCTGCGCCGGGCGGCGAGCACCCGGCCGCCGCGCACCAGCGCGCCGCCGACCACGATCCGGGGCGCGGCGGGGGCGGCGGGGGTGTCGGAGCCGTCGGGAGCGGGGTGACTGGCGTGGGTCGCGTCCATGGCCCCGACCCTACGGGTTCAGGCGTTGCGGACCGTCCCGTCCGCCGCGTCCGGCCGGGCCTCCGCGTCCGCTTCGACCCAGTACATCTGCTTGTGGCCGCGGGCCTCGAACTCGGCGGCCAGCCGTCGGGCCTCGGCCGGGTCGAGGCCCTTGGCGACCACGAAGCGGTTGCCGTTGTCGTCCTGCCGCATGACCCGGTGGGTGCCCATGGCGGGAGGGTACCGGGACCATCCCGGGACGGGACGGTCCCCGGCTCGCGTGGGGGTCGGGCCGGGGACGCGCTCACGACCGTACGGTCGGCGGGTTACCGGCGGGTACGGGCGAGGTCAACGCCCGGTAACCGGATAGGCGGCCGCTCAGACCCGCAGGTCGGGTGCCTGCTCGCCGGTCGACAGGCCCAGCCCGCGGCGGATCTCCAGGATCGTCGGGGCCGACCTGGCCTCCGCCGCCCTGGCCCGGCGGAGGTCACCGGCCAGGTCGGTGCCGGAGGCCGCGGCGTCCCAGGCGGCGGCCGCCTGTGCCTTGGCCTCGGCCAGCTTGGCGATCATCGGCTGGACGTCGAGCGGCCAGGCCACCCCCGTCCGGCCCAGCGCCGCTGCCTGGGCCCGGGAGGCGGAGGCCACCCGGCGGGCCCAGGCCCGGTAGTCGGCCTCGGCCTCGGAGACGTCCCGCTCCGGCTCGTCCAGGTAGTCGTCGTTGAAGCTCCGGGCGGCCTCCAGGTAGGCCAGCTGCGGCGCGGTCAGGCGGCTCCGGTCGGTGCGGACCGTCCCCTGGTGCCGGTCCTCGGCGTCCTCGAAGGCGCAGGTGACGTACCGGTCGCCGGCCGCCCAGTTCTTCGCGGTCGGGTAGAGGTAGACGTCGTCCATGCCGTCCGGGACGGCCCACTGGTCGAGCGCGTAGGAGTCCAGCACCGTGCGGCACAGCCGGACGGACATCTTGCGGACCGCGTCCTCGCCCGGGTACGGGCCGGCCTTGTCCAGGAGGTCGGCGGTGCCCGCCACCTCGCCGTGGTGCGGCTTGGCGCAGGCCACCCGGTTCACCCAGTACACCTTCGCGTCGCCGTTCCCGTCGACCGTCGAACCGTCCTCGGGCGAGTCGTAGCAGTCGCCGGCCTTGAGGTCCGACCAGTGCACCGAGCCGGCCGGCGCCTTCGGGACCTGGCCGTAGCGGCCGGCCCGCGCCGAGCTGAAGTCGGCCGCACCGAGCATGAGGGCCAGCAGCACCGTGCCGACCGTGCCCAGCACCAGGCCGGTCACCGCCATGCCGGTGCCGCGCTCCTTGCGGCGGTTGATCTGGACCAGCGCGAGGATGCCGAACACCAGGGCCACCGGGGCCACCAGGAGCAGGCCGGTGACCAGGGAGCCGACGGCGAAACCGTTGGTGGGGGCGGGGCCGGGACCGGGCGCGAACCCCGGGGCGAATCCGGGGAGGGGGGCGCCGGCCGGGACCGGGCCGTGGGTCGGAGCGTACGGGTTGCCCGGCTGGAAGCCGGACTGGGCGGCGGGGGTGACGGAGGCCCAGCCGCCGGCGGGCAGCGGGTGCGGCGGCTGGGGCGGGGCGGCCGACGGCGGGACGGCCTGCGGGGCCGGGGCCGCGGTCGATGCCTCGGTCGGGCCCGGGGCGGTGGCGGGGGCGGTGGCGGTGGGCGGGGTCGCGGGCGGGCCGGCGGAGAGGTCGGGTGCGGCCCAGGGGCCGGCGGGCCGCGCGGGCTCGGCACCGGCCGGGACGGGCTCGGCACCGGACTCGGCGGGCCGTGCGGGCTCGGCGGTGTCCTTGCGGAAGTCCACTCGCGGGTCCTGGCCGGCTGCCGGCGTCTCCGGCGCCGCCGCCGTTTCCGTTCCCGATTCCGTTTCCGCCGCCACCGCAGTCTCCGCCTCCGGCCCCGGGACGGGCGGCTCGGACTCAGGCTTGGACACGTGGACTCCCCACCCCGCCGGAACGGGCATCGGCTCGGCGCTCGGCACCATGGCTCGGACCCGAACGGGCCCGAATCTGAACGGTCGCGCGACTTTACCCGATCTTTCCGAACGTCCGTCCACTCTTTCCGGCCCGCCCTCCCCCGGCTCAGCCGCGGGCCAGGACCTCGCCGTGCAGCATCGAGAACCAGCCGTCCCCGGCGGCGCTCCACTCCCGCCAGCCGTCCGCGATCCGGTCCAGCTCGTCCCGGTCCGCGAGGCCCAGCCCGACGGCCGTCCGGCCCAGCGCGGTGCCCGTCACCCGGTCCGCCCACATCCCGCCCCACCAGGCGCGCTGCTCGGGCGTCGCGAACGTCCAGGTGGAGGCGCTCGCGGTGACCTCGGTGAAACCGGCCGCGCGGGCCCAGGACAGCAGCCGTCGGCCGGCGTCCGGCTCGCCGCCGTTGGCGCGGGCGGCCCGTCGGTACAGCTCCAGCCACCGGTCCAGCGCGGGGACCTCCGGGAACCAGGTCATCGAGGCGTAGTCGACGTCGCGGACCGCGACCACGCCGCCCGGTGCCGTCACCCGCCGCAGCTCGCGCAGCGCGGCCACCGGGTCGGCCACGTGCTGGAGCACCTGGTGGGCGTGCACCACGTCGAACTCACCGTCCCGGTACGGCAGTCGATGGACGTCGGCGCGCTCGAAGACGACGTTGGCCAGGCCCCGCCCGGCGGTGTGTCCGGCGGCCTGCTCCAACACCTCGGCGGAGGTGTCCACGGCCACCACCCGTCCCTGCGGGCCGACCAGCCCGGCCAGGTCCGCGGTGATCGTGCCGGGCCCGCAGCCGACGTCCAACAGGGCCTGCCCGGGCTGCAGTTCGGGCAGCAGGTAGCCGGCCGAGTCGGCGGCGGTGCGGGAGCGGTGCGAGCGCAGCACGGCCTCCTGGTGGCCATGGGTGTAGACGGCGGCGGGCCGCGGTCCGGTCATGAGGTCCCCCCTGGGTGTGGTCGGTCCCGGTACTCCCGACGCTACTCCCAGTCCCGCATCGCGAGAAGATCCGTCTCATATTCCGACCACCAGGGGCCCGGTCCGCCCGACCGGATCCCGGCCGCCGTACCGTGGAGGCGCCCCCGACAGAACGGTCCCCGCCCATGCCCGGCCCGCGCCCCTTCGTCCTGCTGAGCGCCGCCGTCTCGCTCGACGGCCACCTCGACGACGCTTCCCCCGACCGGCTGCTGCTCTCCAACGCCGCCGACTTCGACCGGGTCGACGAGGAGCGCGCCGCCGCCGACGCGATCCTGGTCGGCGGCAACACCCTGCGCGTCGACAACCCCCGGCTGCTGGTCGACGACCCGGGGCGCCGGGAGGCCCGGCTGGCGGCGGGCCGGCCCGAGTACCCGCTGAAGGTGACCCTCAGCGCGAGCGGCGACCTTGACGCCGGCCTGCGGTTCTGGCACACCGGCGGCGCCCGGCTCGCGTACACCACGGACTGCGGGGCGGCGGCGCTCCGGCCCCGGCTGGACGGGCTGGCCGAGGTGGTCGCGCTGGGCGAGACGGTGGACCTCGGCGCGGTGCTGGACGACCTGGGCGCCCGCGGGGTGCGCCGGCTGATGGTCGAGGGCGGCGGGGGCGTGCACACCCAGTTCCTGGCCCGGGGCCTGGCGGACGAACTCCAGCTGGCCGTCGCCCCGCTGCTGGTCGGTCAGGCCGAGGCGCCGCGGTTCGTCCGTCCGGCCGCGTTCCCGGGCGGGCCGACCCGGCGGATGCGGCTGCTGGAGGCACGTACCGTGGGCGACGTCGTCCTGCTCAGGTACGCCCCGAAGGAGCCCGCGCCGTGACCCAGTCCGCGTCCACCGACCTCGACCACCTGCGCCGGGCCGTCGAGCTCTCCCGCCGCTGCCCGCCGTCGGAGACGGCCTTCTCGGTCGGCGCGGTGATCGTCGGCGCCGACGGCACGGTACTGGCGGAGGGCTACAGCCGGGAGACGGACCCGCACGACCACGCCGAGGAGGCGGCCCTGGCCAAGCTCCCGGCGGGCGATCCGCGGCTGCGGGGGGCGACCGTCTACAGCTCACTGGAGCCCTGCGGGCAGCGCGCCTCGCGGCCGGTGCCGTGCGCCCGGCTGCTCGTCGCGGCGGGCGTGCCGCGGGTGGTGGTCGCCTGGCGCGAGCCGGACCTGTTCGTCACCGACTGCCAGGGCACCGCACTGCTGACGGCGGCCGGGGTCGAGGTGGTGGAGCTGCCGGAGCCGGCCGAGGAGGCCCGGGCGGTCAACGCCCACCTGCTCGGCTGACTTTTTGTATCATTTCGAAACAAAGAGCTCGCGTCCTCCGGCTCTCCCGTCGCCGCACTCCCCGAGGAGCCGCCCCGTGCCCGCCACCCCCGTCCGCCTGACCGCCCGCGCCGTCCTCCTCGACATGGACGGGACGCTCGTCGACTCCGACGCCGTGGTCGAGCGCTGCTGGAGCCGCTGGGCCGGGCGGCACGGCCTGGACCCGGCCGAGGTGCTCGCCGTCGCCCACGGCCGCCAGGGCCACGCGACCATGGCCGCCCTACTGCCCGAGCGCCCGGCCGAACTCAACCTGGCCGACAACGAGCGGATGCTCGACGAGGAGCGCGCCGACACCGAGGGCGTCGTGCCGGTGCCCGGCGCCGCCGCCTTCCTCGCCTCGCTGGCCGGGCTCCCGCACGCCCTGGTCACCTCCGCCGACCAGCCGCTCGCCCGGGTCCGGATGGCCGCCGCCGGCCTGCCGCTGCCGCCCGTCCTGATCACCGCCGAGTCCGTCGGCGCGAGCAAGCCCGACCCCGAGGGCTTCCTCAAGGGCGCCGCCGCCCTCGGCTTCGCCCCCGCCGACTGCCTCGCCTTCGAGGACTCCGGCGCCGGCATCGCCGCCGCCAGGGCCGCCGGCGTCCGCGTCATCGGCATCGGCCCGCGCGCCCTCCCCCACCACCCGGACGCCCACGCCGACACCCTCACCGCCGTCACCGTCACCACCACCCCCGACGGCCTCCTCACCGCCACGGTCGCCTGACCCCGGCAACGCCGTACCGGTCCGGGTACGGACCGGTACGGGTACGCGCCCGGCCGTCGAGTCGGTCCGCAGCGTCCGGGCGCACCCGGCCGAGGCCTCACGGCAGCCGGACGCGGCGGCGTGCTCCAGCAGGATCCGGGTGCACGGGTCGAGCAGGGCGAGGACTCCGAGCACCAGGGCGACCGCCGCGTCGCAGCCGAGCAGCAGGGTCCTGCGCTCGTAGCGGTCCGCGAGCACGCCGGCCGGCAGTCGGGCGAGCACGATGCCCAGGGACCCTCATGCCAGCCTCCTGGCGAACTGCCGTTGGACGCCGGACATCGGATGGGCCGTCATGACCGCGGGGACGGCCACCGCCAGAGCCGCGGCGACGGTCACGCCCACGGTCCAGGGCACGTCGAAGGCCGGCATCGCACCGGTGCCCAGGACCAGGGCCAACGGGACCAGGCAGACGATCGCCGTGACGGCGGCGAGGGCCGTACCGACGATCGTCACCCCCGCGGCCTCGTACACCACGCAGCGCAGCATCTGGAACCGGCCGAGGCCCAGGGCCCGCAGGTGCGCTCGTTGCGCCCGCCGGTCGCGCTGGGCGAGGGAGCTGGTGTTGGCGGCGGCCAACAGCGCATAGCCCGCGACGACGGCCACGATGAGCCGGACGGCCAGGTCGTCGGCGGCGCTGCGCGGGCTGAGGTCGGCGAGGTGGTCGGCGCGGGAGGCGACCTTCTGGCCCTGCGCGCGCGGCCAGCTGTCCGTGCCGCCGGTGAGCAGGATCCGATCGGCGCGGGCGGACGGCGTGTGTTCCAGCGCCGTCGACCGCGCAATCACCAACTCCGGGAAGGCCAGGTCCCGTTCGTAGACGGCGGCCAGGGTCAGCGGCTGCGAGGAGCCGTCCGCCAGGACGAACGTCACCTCCTGGCCCAGGCGCCAGTGGTGCCCGTCGGTCTGCATGGCACCGGCGGCGAAGGTGCCCTGCCGCAGGTCGGAGATGCTGCCTTCCCGCACCTTGAGGTCCAGGACCTGGGCCAGGGGGCCGCCGTCGGCCCCCCACGCGCTGGTGGCCGCCGGCTGGTCGTCGTACCAGGTGGGCGGAGGCGTGACCTCGGTGGCCACCAGCGGGACCGCCGTCCCGCCGGGGACCGGCGGCGCCGCGACCGGGAGCCGGGCCCCGGGCTCGGCCGTGACGACCGCCGCCGCGCGCAGGCCCTCCTCCGCCTGCCGGTGCTTCGCCTGCCCGATGGTGGCCCCGGCCCCGAGCAACGACACGGCGATGCCCACCGACAGGAGCACCGGCACCGCCATCGCCGTCGTCCGCGCGGGTGTGGCCCGCAGGCCCACGGCGGCGAGGCGGCCCACCCGGCGGTCGAACAGGCGCATCAGCACGGTGGCCGGACGGATGAGCGGCGGCACGATCCAGGGAGCCAGCACGGCCAGCACGGGGATCACCACCAGCGCGACGCCTGGTGCCATCGCGGCGCGGAGCGTCGCGGGCAGGTCCGTGAAGGCCATGACGAACAGCAGTGGGGCGCACAGGGTCGCCAGCAGCAGGCCGGTCACCAGGCGCGCCGTGCGCCGGGACCAGGCCACGGACAGCTCCGCGTCCCGCAACAGGGTGCCGGGGCTGACCCGTCCCGCGGCCAGCACGCTCGCCAGGGCCGCGAGCACCCCCACGCCCGCCGTGGCGAGGCAGACGGCCACCGCCGTCCACACCGTCCGGTCCGTTGCGGGAAGCGAGGCCTCCGCCGGGAACAGCCCGCGGTCCAGGAGGACGCTCCGGCCGAGTCCCGCCAGCGGAACCATGCCCAGGGCCGCGCCCACCGCCGCCGAGACCAGGCCGAGCCGCGCGACGTCGAAGGCGACGAGCCCGCGCAACCGGTTCGCGCCGACCCCCAGGGCGCGCAGCACGGCGAACTGGGAGAGCCGTTGGCCCGTCCACAGCGAGACGGTGGATCCGATGACCATCACCGCGCACATCAGCAGCATGGACATCAGGAGTGACAGGAGGTTCCGCGCGTCCTGCGCGGCGGCCCAGGCCGCCGAGTCCTTCTCGTACTCCGGGAGGCCGGCCCCGATGAAGAGCAGCGCGCCGGCGCCCAGCCCGGCGGCCGTCACGGCGCATGCCAGGGCCGCGGCCACCACTCTGCCGGGGTAGGCCCGGACCTCGGCGGCGAACAGCCGGCGCATGCTCGTCGGACCGGCGGGAGGGCTGGAAGGCGCGGACACGTTTGCTGACCTCCATCGGAGCGTGAGCCGGAACGAGCCGGGGAGGCCGCACTGACCGCGGCCTCCCCGAACTCGCCTCTTTGGAACGGGTCTTGCCCCATTATCGGCACCTCAGTGGCACACGACATGTTCACGGTACTGATCGGGGCCTCGACCACGATCTCCTCGTCCAGCTCCTGCAGAGCGAGAACGTTCAGCATGCGAAGTCACCTCCCCACAGCGACCGTCACCACGCGTCCGCCTCGTCACCAGGAGAAGGCTGGTGGCCGCGGCTTGACCCTGGGGGGGCAGCAGCGGGCCGAATCCCGGCACCAAGTCAGCACGGGCATGGAAGCGGGCCTTGCCTCAGAAGAGGCAAGGCCCGCTTGACCTGCACACTTGACAGATCACATCAACTCAAAGCAA
This sequence comes from Kitasatospora sp. NPDC001095, assembly GCF_053598615.1. NCBI lineage: Bacteria > Bacillati > Actinomycetota > Actinomycetes > Kitasatosporales > Streptomycetaceae > Kitasatospora > Kitasatospora sp. NPDC001095. The sequence goes on from NZ_JBSFKQ010000026.1 coordinate 29,392, forward strand.
TCAGACGATCACACGTTGAAGCGGAACTCCACGACGTCGCCGTCCTGCATGACGTACTCCTTGCCCTCGATGCGGGCCTTGCCCTTGGAGCGGGCCTCGGCGATGGAGCCGGTCTCGACCAGGTCGGCGAAGGAGATGACCTCGGCCTTGATGAAGCCCTTCTGGAAGTCGGTGTGGATGACTCCGGCGGCCTCGGGGGCGGTGGCGCCCTTCTTGATGGTCCAGGCGCGGGCTTCCTTCGGGCCGGCCGTCAGGTAGGTCTGGAGGCCGAGGGTGTCGAAGCCGACCCGGGCGAGGGTGGCGAGGCCGGGCTCCTCCTGGCCCATGGACTGGAGCAGCTCCAGGGCCTCGGCGTCGTCCAGCTCGATCAGCTCGGACTCGATCTTGGCGTTGAGGAAGATCGCCTCGGCCGGGGCGACCAGCTGGCGCTGGGCGTTCTTGAAGTCCTCGTCGGCCAGCTCGTCCTCGTCCACGTTGAAGACGTAGAGGAAGGGCTTGGCGGTCAGCAGGTGGAGCTCGCGGATCGGGGCGGTGTCGAAACCCGCCTCGAAGAGGGTCTTGCCGGTCTCCAGGATCGCCTGCGCGGCCTCGGCGGCGGCCAGCACGGGGGCGGTGTCCTTCTTGAGGCGCGCCTCCTTCTGGAGTCGCGGCAGGACCTTCTCGATGGTCTGGAGGTCGGCCAGGATCAGCTCGGTGTGGATGGTCTCGATGTCGTCCTTGGGCGACACCTTGCCGTCCACGTGCACCACGTCCGGGTCGGTGAAGGCGCGCACTACCTGGCAGATCGCGTCCGACTCGCGGATGTTGGCGAGGAACTTGTTGCCCAGGCCCTCACCCTCGCTGGCGCCGCGCACGATGCCGGCGATGTCGACGAAGTCGACGGTCGCCGGGAGGATGCGCTGGGAGCCGAAGATCTCGGCGAGCTTGGTCAGCCGCTCGTCCGGGACGCCGACCACGCCGACGTTCGGCTCGATGGTGGCGAACGGGTAGTTGGCCGCCAGCACGTCGTTCTTGGTCAGGGCGTTGAACAGGGTCGACTTGCCGACGTTCGGCAGGCCGACGATTCCGATCGTGAGCGACATGAAGCGCAGTCCCGTGGGCTTGGAGGAGTTGGGTCGGCACCGTACGGGCCGACCCCCAAGTCTACGGGCAGCCTCCGCCGCGCCTCACTCCTCGGTCGCAGCCGCCCTGGGCTCCAGGAACTCCAGCCGGTTGCCCAGCGCGTCGTCGGCGTAGAAGCGCCGGTGGCCGGGCAGGTTGTCGTCCCAGGCCACCGGGTGGCCGTGCGCGGTGAGGCGGTCGGCGAGCGCGTCCAGCGAGCGGACCAGGATCCCCGGGTGCCCCTTGCGGGACGGGCGGAAGTCCGGGGTCACGCCCAGGTGCACCTCGACGCCGCCGCCCCGGAACCAGCAGCCTCCCCGGGCGGCCGGCACCGGCGGCTTCGGCAGTTCGGCCATGCCGAGCACGCCGGACCAGAACGCCCGGCACTCGTCCTCGGCGCCGGCCGGGATGTCGAGCTGGACGTGATCGAACCGTTCGAACGTGAAATCGGTCATGTTGTCCCCCCGCGGGAAGCCCGTGTACGGATCCGGTGGTCATCGCTCGTCGGCTCGTCCGAGCAGGTCAGCCGACCTGAACGACGATCACATCACTACTCCGCCCAAAGACACGGGGCAAGACCTGAACGGTCCATTACACAGTGTGGCGATGATCGGACCGTACGTTGGGCGGGTGGAGCAGAGCATCCGTACCCAGCCGCCAGGGCCCAGACGCCGTCCGCCGACCGGCCGGGCCGCAGCCGCCGTCCCCGGCCCGGGCCGGGCCCCCGAGAGCGCCGGGGCCCCCGCCGGGCGCGGCTCCCGGCCGCGCCCGGCGGCCACCGAGAGCCCGGCCGGCCCCCGGCTGCGCCTGCGCGTGCCGCTGGGCGGGCAGCGCGGCGACGAACCGTCTGACGGGCGGCGGCGCACCGGCCGGCGGGCCCGGCTGACGGCCGTCGGCACCGGGGTGGTCGCCGTCCTGGCGACGCTCGCGGTGGCCGGCGTGGACCGGCTGCTGTTCGACGGCCTGGGCTGGGTGTTCGGCCTCGGCTACCTGGCGGTCTGCTTCCAGCTGGCCGTCCGGGTGCGCTACGTCGACCTGCTGGCCGCACCGATCAGCGGGCCGATCGCCTTCGCCCTCGCGCTGCTGCTGCTCGAACCGGTGAGCTCCCCGGGCGTCACCGCCCAGGTGGTCTCGCTGGCGACCGGGCTGGCGCTGCGGGCCGGCTGGCTGTTCTCCGGCACCGGGCTGGCCGCGCTGATCGTGCTCGCGCGGTTCGTCGCCCAGCGCCGGATCCACCGCTCCCGCTGACGCCGCCCTCCCGCGAGGCCTGAGCCGAGGACCGAGTGCCGAGCCCGGGGCCCGGCCCGCTCAGCCCTCCGCCCGGGCCGCCGCCATGGCGGCCCCGACGATGCCCGCGTCGTTGCGCAGCTCCGCCGGCACCACGCGCGCCTCGCGGTCCCTCAGCAGCGGCAGGAACCTCTCGTGCTTGCGGCTCACCCCGCCGCCGATCACGATCAGGTGCGGCGAGAACAGCCTCTCCACCAGGTCCAGGTAGTCGTCCACCCGCCCGGCCCACTGCTCCCAGTTCAGCCCGTGCCGATCCTTGGCGGCCGAGGAGGCCCGGCGCTCGGCGTCCTTGCCGCGCAGCTCCAGGTGGCCCAGCTCGGTGTTGGGCACCAGCGTGCCGTCCACGAACAGGGCGCTGCCGATGCCGGTGCCGAAGGTGAGCACCAGGACCACGCCCGGCTCGCCCCGGCCGGCGCCGTGCGTCAGCTCGGCCAGGCCGGCCGCGTCCGCGTCGTTCAGGACGGTCGCGGGCATCCCCAGTGCCTCGCGGAAGAGACCCGCCGCGTCCAGGTCGATCCAGCCCTTGTCCACGTTGGCCGCCGTTCTGGTGCGGCCGTCGACCACCACGCCGGGGAAGGTCAGCCCGACCGGGCCGTGGTGGTCGAAGTGGCGGACCACCTCGCAGACGGCGGCGACCACGGCCTCGGGCGCGGACGGCTGCGGGGTGAGCACCTTGTGGCGCTCCTCGACGAGCACGCCCCGGGCGAGGTCGACGGGCGCCCCCTTGATCCCCGAGCCGCCGATGTCCACGCCGAATACCGCCGTCATCACGTCCGCCCTCCGCCGTCGGCCGCGGACCGGGCCGGTCCGCGGCCGGTGGATTGTCCACAGCCCTGTGCACAAAGCTACGAGAGCGCGCCGGGGCGTGCACAGCGGAAGGCCCGGCGCCCCGAGTCGGGGGTGCCGGGCCTTCCGGGTGGGGTCAGAGCTTGCCCGCCGCCTCGGCGCGCAGGTCGCGGCGCAGTTCCTTGGGCAGCGAGAAGGTCAGGTGCTCCTCGGCGGTCTTGACCGTCTCGACCGTGTCGTAACCGCGCGCGGCCAGGAACTCCAGCACGCCGTCGACCAGGATCTCCGGCACCGAGGCGCCGCTGGTCAGGCCGACCGTGGTGACGCCCTCCAGCCACTCCTCGCGGATCTCCTCGGCGAAGTCCACCAGGTGGGCGGCCTTGGCGCCGTACTCCAGGCCGACCTCGACCAGGCGGACGGAGTTGGAGGAGTTCCTGGAGCCGACCACGATCAGCAGGTCGGTCTCCGCGGCCAGCTGCTTGACCGCGACCTGGCGGTTCTGGGTGGCGTAGCAGATGTCGTCGCTGGGCGGGCTGACCAGCGCGGGGAAGCGCTTCTTCAGCTCGCCGACGGTGGCCATGGTCTCGTCCACGGACAGGGTGGTCTGGGACAGCCAGACGACCTTGGACTCGTCCCGGACCCGCACGTTGGCGACGTCCTCGGCACCGTCCACCAGGTGGATCCGGTCCGGGGCCTCGCCCATGGTGCCGATGACCTCCTCGTGGCCCTCGTGGCCCACCAGCAGGATGTCGAAGCCCTCGTCGGCGAAGCGCACGGCCTCCTTGTGCACCTTGGTGACGAGCGGGCAGGTCGCGTCGATGGTGGCGAGCTTCCCGGCCCGCGCCTCGTCGTGGACGGACGGTGCGACGCCGTGCGCGGAGAAGACGACGATCGCGCCCTGCGGCACCTCCTCCGTCTCGTCGACGAAGATCGCGCCCTTCTTCTCCAGGGTCTGCACCACGTACTTGTTGTGGACGATCTGCTTGCGGACGTAGATGGGCGCCCCGTACTGCTCCAGGGCCTTCTCCACGGCGATCACGGCGCGGTCGACTCCCGCGCAGTAGCCCCGGGGGGCGGCGAGCAGGACACGGCGCTGCGCGGTCTTGGACATGGCTCCATCGTACGGGCGGTGGCGGGTCGTGCCGCCCCGGCCGGGGAGCCGCGCCAACAGTGGACGCTTTCCGTGCGGACTCGGTCGATACCGCTCAAAATGTGGTGTCTATGAGCTCTGTGAGCGAGCGGGCAACGCCGAGCGGCCTGCGCCGCAGCCTGGGCGTGCGCGATCTGATGGTCTACGGCCTGCTGTTCATCGCCCCGATGGCCCCGGTCGGCGTGTTCGGCGTGCTGGACGCCAGGAGCCACGGCGCCGTCGCCGCCGTGTACCTGGCCGCGACGGTGGCGATGGGCTTCACCGCCTTCTCGTACGCCGAGATGGTGCGCGCGGTGCCGCAGACCGGCTCGGTGTTCGCCTACGCGCGGGCCGGCCTGGGCGAGGGCCCGGGCTTCGTCGCCGGGTGGATGGCGATGCTCGACTACCTCCTGATCCCCGCAGTGGCCTACCTGTTCTCCGGGATCGCGCTGAACTCCCTGGTGCCGGACGTCTCCCGCTGGGTCTGGACGGCGCTCGCGGTGGTGGTGACCACCGCGCTCAACCTGGTCGGGGTGCGGACGGCGGCGGCGGTCGGGTTCGCGGTGCTCGCGATGGAGATCGCGGTGCTGCTGGTGTTCACAACCGCGGCCGTGGTGGCGCTGGTCCAGGACGGCCCCCGGCGCGGTTGGGACACCCCGTTCACCGCCGTCGGGGCGTTCTCGCCGACCGCGGTGATCTCGGCGGTGTCCGTCGCGGTGCTCTCCTACCTGGGCTTCGACGCGATCGCCACCTTCGTGGAGGAGGCGGTCGGCGCGTCCGCGGCGGTGGCCAGGGCGGTGCTCTGGTGCCTGGCGCTGGCCGGGGTGCTGTTCGTCGTCCAGACCTACCTGGCGGCGCTGCTGGAGCCGACCGGCCCGCAGCAGCTCGCGGCGGACCCGGCGGCCCAGGGCTCGGCCTTCTACGACACCGTGGAGAGCGGGGTCGGGCACTGGCTGCACGTGCTGGTGGCGGCCAGCAAGGCGATCGGCGCGGCCTTCGCCGCCCTGGCCGGGCAGGCCGCGGCCGGCCGGCTGGTCTTCGCGATGGCCCGGGACGGCCGGCTGCCGCGGACGCTCGGCTCGGTCGACCCGGCCAGCGCGGTGCCGCGCCGGGCGCTGCTGACGGCCGCGGTGATCACGATGGCGGCGGCGGTCTGGGCGGCCGACCGGGACGACGGGCTGGACCAGCTCACCTCGGTGGTGAACGTGGGCGCGCTGACCGCCTTCGCGCTGCTGCACGCCTCGGTGATCGGCTGGTACGCGGTGCGGCACCGCTCGCGGCGGTGGCTGCGGCACCTGGTCGTGCCGGTACTGGGGATCGCGGTGATCGGGGCGGTGGTGTACGAGGCCTCGTCCACCGCGCAGCTGGTCGGGCTGGTCTGGCTGGCGGTCGGCCTGGCGGTGCTCGCCGTCCAGGGGGCGAGCGGCCGAAGCGGCGGCCCCGGCCGGGCCGGCGGGCGCCGACGGCCGTAGACGCGGCTGTCGCCGTTGCGGCGGACGTAGCCGTGTCGGCCGGCGCCGCTAGCCTCGTACGCATGGCCAACACCAGCTCCCCCGAAGCGCCGCTCCCGGTCGGCAAGGTCTCCGCGCTGATCGGCGGCTGGATCGACCGGCTCGGCGCGGTCTGGGTGGAGGGGCAGATCACCCAGCTCAGCCGCCGCCCCGGCGCGGGCGTGGTGTTCCTGACCCTGCGCGACCCCCAGGCCGACGTGTCGCTCACGGTGACCTGCTTCCGCTCGGTGTTCGACCAGGTCGCGGACGTGGTGCAGGAGGGCGCGCGGGTCGTCGTGCACGCCAAGCCGGAGTGGTACGCGGCGCGCGGGCAGCTGTCGATGCGCGCCTCCGAGATCCGGCCGGTGGGCCTGGGCGAGCTGCTGGCCCGGCTGGAGCAGCTGAAGCGGCGGCTCGCCGGGGAGGGCCTGTTCGCGGCCGAGCGCAAGAAGCCTCTGCCGTTCCTGCCGCAGTGCGTCGGGCTGGTCACCGGGCGCGGTTCGGCCGCCGAGCGGGACGTCCTGGAGAACGCCCGGCGGCGCTGGCCGGCCGTCCGCTTCGAGGTGCGCAACGTCCCGGTGCAGGGGGTCAGCGCGGTGGAGCGGGTGTGCGCGGCCGTGCGGGAGCTGGACGAGCACCCCGAGGTCGACGTGATCGTCGTGGCCCGCGGCGGCGGCAGCGTGGAGGACCTGCTGCCGTTCTCGGACGAGGGGCTGGTGCGGCTGGTCGCGGCCGCCCGTACGCCGGTGGTGAGCGCGATCGGGCACGAGCCGGACCAGCCGCTGCTGGACTTCGTGGCCGACCTGCGCGCCTCCACCCCGACCGACGCGGCCAAACGGGTGGTCCCGGACGTCGGCGAGGAGCTGGCGAAGATCCGCCAGCTGCGCGACCGCGCCCGCCGGCACGTGCTGTCCCGGGTCGAGCGCGAGCAGCACGGGCTGGACGGGGTGCGCAGCCGTCCGGCGCTGGCCGCCCCGCACCGGATGCTGGACGGGCGCGGGCAGGAGGTGGACGGCCTGCTGGAGCGGGCCCGGCGCACCCTGCGGCACCGGCTGGACCACGCGCAGAGCGACCTCGGGCACACCCTGGCCCGGGTGGTCGCGCTCTCCCCGGCGGCCACCCTGGAGCGCGGCTACGCGGTGCTCCAGCGGGCGGACGGCACGGTGGTGACAGACCCGGCGCAGGTCGCGCCCGGCGAGGGGCTGCACGCCCGGGTGGCGGGCGGCGGCCTCGACGTCACCGTGGACGCCCGGTAGGCAGGCCCTGACCACGGCCGGACGGGGCTGGGGAGTGTCGGCCCGAGCCCCTACGCTGGCACGCATGGCAGAGCAGCAGGAACAGCAGGACGCGGCGGCGCCGAACCCGGACGACGCGCTGGGCTACGAGCACGCCCGGGACGCGCTGCTGGACGTCGTCCGGCAGCTGGAGAACGGCGGAACCTCGCTGGAGGAGTCGCTGGCCCTGTGGGAGCGCGGCGAGCAGCTGGCGAAGGTGTGCCAGCGCTGGCTGGACGGCGCCCGGGCCCGGCTGGACGCCGCGCTGGCCGCCGAGGAGGGCGCGAGCCCGGGCGGGGAGTGAGGCCGCGCGGCGGCTGGAAACCGGGCGGGAGTGAAGCAGCTCACACCCGCTTGGGGAATCGTTGAAACTTCACCTATGTTGGAGGAAGTGATCGGCCGCGGCCGGTCACACCGACGAACTCCTTTCCGCATGAGGTGCACAAGCATGACCACCGACGCCCTGGTACTCGACGCCGCCGCCCAGGACCTGCTGTTCCGCGAGGCCCGCACCGCGAACACCTTCACCGACGAGCCGGTCTCCGAGGAGCAGATCCGGGCCATCTACGAGCTGGTCAAGTTCGGCCCGACCGCCTTCAACCAGCAGCCGCTGCGCGTCGTCCTGGTCCGCTCGGCCGAGGGCCGCGAGCGCCTCGTCCGGCAGATGGCGGACGGCAACAAGGAGAAGACCGCCGCCGCCCCGCTGGTCGCCATCCTGGCCGTGGACAACGAGTTCCACGAGGAGCTGCCGACCCAGCTCCCGCACTTCCCGCAGGCCAAGGACCTGTTCTTCTCGGAGCGCAGCGTCCGCGAGCAGTCCGCCACGCTGAACGGTGCCCTGCAGGCCGCCTACTTCATCGTCGGCGTGCGCGCCGCCGGCCTGGCCGCCGGCCCGATGACCGGCTTCGACGCCGACGGCATCAACAAGGAGTTCTTCGAGGACGGCGAGCACTCGGTGCTGGCCGTGGTCAACATCGGCCGGCCGGGCGAGGACGCCTGGTTCCCGCGTTCGCCGCGCCTGGCCTACGACGAGGTCGTCACCACCGTCTGATCCGCCCCGCGCACGCCGAAGGGCCCCGCACCGGTTCGTCCGGTGCGGGGCCCTTCGGCGTGCGCGTGCGCGCGGAAGCGGGTGCGGGGGCGGGGGCGGGGCGAGTGCGGGGGCGGACTACTTGAGCGCCTGCGCCAGCTCGGCCAGCTCCTCGTAGGAGGCGGTGCCGGTGAGCAGGGTGGTCCCGACGCCGGTCTGCGCGGCCAGGGCGCGGTCCTTCTCGCCCTGCAGCCGGTCCCAGGTGCGGCCGGCCACCTCGGAGGTGCCGTCCGCCTTGGCGCCCTTGACGTAGTCCGACACCAGGGAGTCGCGCGAGACGTCGCTCTGCTCGACCGCCGCGTACTGGCCGGAGGGAGTCACGAAGCCCAGGTGCCAGGCGTTGCCCTTGCCGTTGTTCTGGTCGGCCGGCCGGTAGGCGACCGAGGTGGCCCGCCACTTCTCCGGCAGCCCCTCCGGGGCGAGCAGCGGGTACGGCGCGGCGCGCTTGGCGGAGGCCGCCGCGACCTTGTACTCGACCACGTGCACCGGGTCGCCGTTGGCGTCGTGCGGGAGGAACAGGTACCCGATCCAGACGATGAAACCGACCGCCAGCATCGACAGGACCATGTCCCGTACGGTCTGCCGACCCCTCATGCCCTTGCTGTCTGCTGCCACCCCCACATGGTGACTCATCCACACACCGGGACGGCCACCAGGGGTGTCCACGTACGGATGAAAGGGGTCGAACCGGTGTTTTCCGCCACAGAGCAGCGACCCGCGCCACAGACAGTCATCTCATGGGCAGATACGATCGCAATACCCTCACCACGGCGTTCGACCTGGCAGTAGTCGGGCGCTCACTGGCCGTCGCGTACAGAGAGGTAACGACGATGACCACGCAGTACCCGCACCACCTTCCCAGTGCCCTGGAGGTCGCGCCCGAGGCTCCCGACCGGAACCTCGCGCTCGAGCTCGTCCGGGTCACCGAGGCGGCCGCGATGGCCGCCGGCCGGTGGGTCGGACGTGGCGACAAGAACGGCGCGGACGGTGCCGCCGTGAAGGCGATGCGCACCCTCGTCTCGACCGTGTCGATGAACGGCGTGGTCGTCATCGGCGAGGGCGAGAAGGACGAAGCCCCGATGCTCTACAACGGCGAGCGGGTCGGCGACGGCACCGGCGCCGAGTGCGACGTCGCGGTCGACCCGGTGGACGGCACCACGCTGACCGCCAAGGGCATGAACAACGCGGTGGCCGTGCTGGCCGTCGCCGACCGCGGCACCATGTTCGACCCCAGCGCCGTGTTCTACATGGACAAGCTGGTGGCCGGCCCGGAGGCCGCCGAGTTCGTCGACATCACCGCCCCGGCCGCGGTCAACATCCGCCGGGTCGCCAAGGCCAAGGGCAGCGCCGTCGAGGACGTCACCGTCGTCGTGCTCGACCGCCCGCGCCACGACGGCCTGGTCCGGGAGATCCGCGAGGCGGGCGCCCGGATCAAGTTCATCTCGGACGGCGACGTGGCCGGCGCCATCATGGCCGCCCGCGAGGGCACCGGCGTCGACCTGCTGATGGGCATCGGCGGCACCCCCGAGGGCATCATCGCGGCCTGCGCGATGAAGTGCATGGGCGGCGTGATCCAGGGCCGGCTGTGGCCCAAGGACGAGGCCGAGCGGCAGAAGGCCCTGGACGCCGGCCACGACCTGGACCGGGTGCTCACCACGGACGACCTGGTCAGCGGCGAGAACGTGTTCTTCGTCGCCACCGGCATCACCGACGGCGAGCTGCTGCGCGGCGTGCACTACCGCTCGGAGACCGCCACCACCAGCTCGCTGGTGATGCGCTCCAAGAGCGGCACCATCCGCGAGATCAACTCCACCCACAAGCTCTCGAAGCTGCGGGCGTACAGCGCGATCGACTTCGACCGCGCCAACTGAGGCCCGGAAGAACGCGGCACCGCGGCCCCGGCGGAATCCCCCTCCGCCGGGGCCGCGGCGCGTCGCCGTCCCGCTCTCGGGCCCGCCGTCACCCGGCTATCCGGCGCCGCGCGGCCTCCGTCGCCCGGGCCGCCTCGCGCAGCTCCGCGTCCCGGCGGCGGCGCCGGGCCAGCACCACCCGCCGCTCGGCGGCCGTCAGCCCGCCCCAGACCCCGTACGGCTCCGGCTGGGCCAGCGCGTGCTCGCGGCACTCCAGCAGCACCGGACACCGGGCGCACACCTGCTTGGCCTGCTCCTCGCGCGACAGCCGGGCCGCCGTGGGCTCCTTGGAGGGCGCGAAGAACAGCCCCGCCTCGTCCCGCCGACACGCGGCACCGGTGTGCCAGGGGTTGTCCTCGCCCGCGGGGGCACCCGCCTGGCCGCCCTGGGGCTGCGGCTGCGGCCGGACGCCGGGGCGGCGCTCCAGGACCTGCGCGGCGGCGACTGGCGAGGTGGTGCGGGACTCGATCGGATGCAGCACGGCCGTACTCCTGACGAGGCTCTCGGACACGGGGATCCCTCGCTCCCCCGCCGGCCGCGAGCCCCCGCTGTCCAACCCGGCACGGCCGCTCGGCCGCCTCCGGTGCGCAGCCGTCCAAGAAGCGATGTGCGGAAGGAACTACCCCGCCCGGCCGCGATTCATGCACACTGCACGCAATCGACTACGCAGCGCACTGGCCGCAACGCCGAGCGCCCGGCCGGGAGTTGATCCACGGTCGGGCGCTTCGCAGGTCAATGGCGGTCAGTCGACGCCGAGTTGGCGGCGCACCCACTCCTTCAGCTTCTTGCCCCGGCGCGGCTTCGCCTCACAACCGCCGAACAGCGCAAGGCCCTTGACCCGGACAACCGGAGCGTACGGGTCCGCCGCGGTCGTCTCCCGGACGTCGAAACCGCCGAAGATGCCGATGCCGGAGCCCTGCAGGGTGACGTTCTCCGGGACCCGGACCTCGACCCCGCCGAAGATCGCCGTCACGGTGATCTCCACCTCGGGGGACTCGAACACGGCGTCGGTCAGGTCGATGTCCACCCCGCCGAACGCGGCGAAGGCGCTCAGGTGCGAGCCCACCCGCCAGCGGCCCTTGCGGGCGGCGCCGCCGAAGATCGCCACCACCGTGGGGGACTCCAGGCGCGCGGGCGGCTGCGGCGGCGACGGCTGCGGGGCGGCCGGCGGCGGCTTCTCGAAGGACAGCGGACGGGCCGGCAGGTCCCGGGTCAGCGGCGCGAGGTCACCGAAGGTCTTCGCGGCGTAGGCGGCCTCGATCCGCTCGGCGTGCTCGTCCGCGTCCAGGCGGCCCTCGGCGTAGGCGTCCCGCAGCAGTTCCGCGACCTTCTCGCGGTCGGCGTCGGAGACGCGCAACTCCGCTTCCGCGGCCGGCGCGTGCGGGCGCGGTGCGGCCTGCGCCCCGCTCTCGGGCTTGGTCATCGGTACGGGCGCCGGCACCGGCGGCTGCCCCGGGTCGTCGTGCGACGGCGAGTTGTCCACGGGATCAGACTAGTCGCTCGCACTCCCGAGCGAGTGAGCCCGGTCACGCAAGGCTGCCCTGTCCGCATGCCGACCTCCGACGGGTCCTACCCTTGATGGTGCTTCGCCGACGCAGCCGGACCAACTGGACAGCTAAGGACCGCCCCCATGGCTCCCACGCCAGACTTCGAGTACAGCGACCTGCTCCCCCTGGGCGCTGACCCGACCCCGTACCGCAAGCTCACCTCCGAGGGTGTCTCCACCTTCGAGGCCGGCGGTCGCACCTTCCTCCAGGTCGAGCCCGAGGCGCTGCGGCTGCTGACGGCCGAGGCGATGCACGACATCTCGCACTACCTGCGCCCCGCCCACCTCGCCCAGCTGCGCCGCATCCTGGACGACCCGGAGGCCAGCCCCAACGACCGCTTCGTCGCGCTCGACCTGCTGAAGAACGTCAACATCTCGGCCGGCGGCATCCTCCCGATGTGCCAGGACACCGGCACCGCGATCGTCATGGGCAAGCGCGGTCAGAACGTGCTGACCGAGGGCGGCGACGAGTCCGCCATCGCGCGCGGCGTGTTCGACGCGTACACCAAGCTCAACCTGCGCTACTCCCAGATGGCCCCGGTGACCACCTGGGACGAGAAGAACACCGGCAACAACCTGCCGGCCCAGATCGAGCTGTACGCCACCGACGGGGACGCGTACAAGTTCCTGTTCATGGCCAAGGGCGGCGGCTCCGCCAACAAGTCGTACCTGTACCAGGAGACCAAGGCCATCCTGAACGAGGCGAGCATGCTCTCGTTCCTGGAGCAGAAGATCCGCTCGCTGGGCACCGCGGCCTGCCCGCCGTACCACCTGGCCATCGTGATCGGCGGCACCAGCGCCGAGTTCGCGCTGAAGACCGCCAAGTACGCCTCGGCGCACTACCTGGACAACCTGCCGACCTCGGGCAACGCCAAGACCGGCCACGGCTTCCGCGACCTGGAACTGGAGGCCAAGGTCACCGAGCTGACCCAGAAGATCGGCATCGGCGCCCAGTTCGGCGGCAAGTACTTCTGCCACGACGTGCGCGTGGTGCGCCTGCCGCGGCACGGCGCCTCGCTGCCGGTCGCGATGGCCGTCTCCTGCTCCGCCGACCGCCAGGCGCTCGGCAAGATCACCGCCGAGGGCGTGTTCCTGGAGCAGCTGGAGACCGACCCGGCGAAGTACCTGCCGGACACCACCGACGAGCACCTCGACGACGACGTGGTGCGCGTCGACCTCGACCAGCCGATGTCCGCGATCCGCGCCGAGCTCTCCAAGTACCCGGTGAAGACCCGGCTGTCACTCACCGGCACGCTCGTGGTCGCCCGCGACATCGCCCACGCCAAGATCAAGGAGCGCCTGGACGCCGGCGAGGGCATGCCCAAGTACCTCCAGGACCACCCGGTCTACTACGCGGGCCCGGCCAAGACCCCCGAGGGCTACGCCTCCGGCTCCTTCGGCCCGACCACGGCCGGCCGGATGGACTCCTACGTCGACCAGTTCCAGGCGGCCGGCGGCTCGATGGTCATGCTCGCCAAGGGCAACCGCAGCAAGCAGGTCACCGACGCCTGCGCCGCGCACGGCGGCTTCTACCTCGGCTCGATCGGCGGCCCGGCCGCCCGTCTCGCCCAGGACTGCATCAAGAAGGTCGAGGTGCTGGAGTACGCCGAGCTCGGCATGGAGGCGGTCTGGCGCATCGAGGTCGAGGACTTCCCGGCCTTCATCGTCGTCGACGACAAGGGCAACGACTTCTTCCGCGAGACCACCGAGGGCCCGCTGATCACCAACCTGCGCGTCCGCTCCAAGGAGTAGCCCCGCCCGGGGCCGTCCCCGCAGGCCCCCGCAGCACCCCCCGAACCGCCCCGGCCGCTGGAACCCGCGCCCGGGGCGGTTCCACGTCCGTTCCCGCGCCGCACCGGCCGATCCGCGCTCAGGCGTCGAAGTCGTACTCCAGGACGTAGGAGGCGGCGTCCAGGGTCATCTCGTTGAGTTCGACGACCTGCCCCTCGTCGGCGAAGGCGGTGCGGCAGATCAGGATGACCGGGGTGCCGGCGGACAGTTCCAGGCGGGTGGACTCCTCCGAGCTGGGCATCCGGGAGCGGACCTCCTCGCGGAAGTGCACGGGCTTGGCGCCGACCTCGGCGAGCCGGGCGAAGATGCCGCCGGGGCCGGTGTCCTCGCGGGTGATGGCGGTGCCCGCGACCAGCCCGGCGGGCAGGTAGGAGGTGGAGAGCAGCACCGGCTTGCCGTCCAGCACGAAGCGGCGCTGCCGCACGCACATCGGGGCGCCCGGGTCGACCCCGAGCACCCGCGCCACGTGCTCGGGCGCGCCCTGCTCGGCGACGGTCACCTGGTCGACCACCAGGCTGCGGTTGTCGATGTCCGCCGACCATATCGACCGGCCGGACCCCCACTGCCCCTGCGCCAGCCGCTGGATGCCGCGCCGGCGCAGCGGCCGGAAGTCCCGGACGAACACCCCGGCGCCGCGGCGCGCCTCGGCGATGCCCTCGCTCTGCAGCACGCCGAGCGCCTGACGAGCCGTCATCCGGGCCACGCCGTACTCGTCCATGAGGTCGTTCTCGCCGGGCAGGCGGTCGCCCGCGCGGTACCGGCCGGCGGCGATGGCCGCCTTCAGCGCTTCGGCGATCCGCTGGTACTTGGGCTGCTTGTCGCCACTGCTACCGGTCATCGCCGCTCTCCCTCTGCCTCGGACAAATCGTAGGCGCGCCCGCGGCCGCCGGTAAGGAGATACGACGGGCCGTTGACATCTCTAGAGATATTAGCTTCTCTAGAGATGCTGGGCACACGCCGAAAGGAGCAGGCGGTGAGCACCCGACAGCGCGACACCTCGGCCTACCGGCCACACACGGGTGAACTCGTCCTCGACCGGAGGACCGGACGCACCGGCATCTACATGGACACCCTCGGCGGCGAGCACTACCTGCGCCCCGAGGGCGGCGGCCGGGAATGGACCGCCGAACCGCACCAGGTCTCACCCGTTCCCGGGCCCCGCGATTCGACTGAATGGGATCATTTGCGGTAATTGCGGCAAAATCCACGCAAATCGCAACGTTCAGGACTCGACAATCCCCCGGTGAATCCGGAATTCCGGAACGCCGGACGCCCCACGACCGGCACGTTACGGATAGCACCGGTCACCATGCGTGCACCAGGGGCCGAAATCGGCCACCACGGTGCACTCGCACACGAATTGGCGCGCATAACCGACGGCGCCCCCGCGCCCGGACAGGGCGCGGGGGCACTCGGCCACAACGGCTTACGGGTTGCCGCCGACCGCGTTCTCCGGCCGGTACGGGCCGCCCGGCTCACCGGCGGGCTCCTCGATGTACTGGCCCTCGTCACCGAAGGAGCCGTTCTCGAACGCGTTCTTCTCCGCGTCGGTCGGCGCGGTGTACCCGGTCGGGTCCGAGGCCGCGGTCACCGCGCCCTCCACAGCCTTGCCCGCCTCCACAGCGGCGGCCGGGGTGCCGGTCTGCGCCGCGTTCTCGGGCGTCGACAGCACCGGGGTCTCGCTCTGGTCATTGGCCATTGGGCGGCCGCCTTTCGGTCATCAAATGTGTTCAGCCCGACCTCTGTGGCGCGGGCGCGCGGACAGTATCGTAGGGTTGATTAAATGTCCGATAAACATCGTGCGACTTGCGGCGCCGTCCGGCAGAGTCGGGCGTCCGCCTAAGCTGAAGCCTCGCGGCGGACCGCCGAGCGCCCTTTCACGGAATCGACACCACAGGCCATCGGGGGACTTCATGGAGTTTCTGGAGACGCCGCAGAACCCTGCGCTGCGCTTCCAAGTCCTCGGTCCGGTCCAGGCCTGGCTCGACGGCAAGCCCCTCTCCCTCGGATCGCCCCAGCAGCAAGCGGTGCTCACCACCCTCCTGCTGCACTCCGGACGCCCGGTCACCACCCAGGACCTGGTCGACGCCCTCTGGGGCGACCGGCCCCCCACCCAGGCCGTGGCCGCGCTGCGCACCTACATCTCCCGCCTGCGCTCCGTCATCGAGCCCCGGCGCGAGGTGCGCCGGCCCGCCGAACTGCTGGTCTCCGTCGCCGACGGCTACGCGCTGCGCATCCCGGGCGAGGCCCTCGACCTGACGGTCTTCGAGCGGCTCTCCGCCGAGGCCGCCACCGCCCGCACCTCCGGCGACAAGCACAAGGCGCACCGGCTGCTGACGCAGGCGCTGGACCTGTTCAGCGGACGTCCGCTGACCGGCGTCCCCGGCCCGTACGCCGACGCCCAGCGCGGGCGGCTGGCCGAGCGCCAGGTGGCGGCGACCGAGGAGCTGTGCGCCGCCGCGCTCGACATCGGCCTGCACGCCGAGATCGTCGGCGAGCTCGACAACCTGACGACAGAGCACCCACTGCGCGAGCGCCTGCGCGAACTGCTGATGCTGGCGCTGTACCGCTGCGGACGCCAGGCCGAGGCACTCGGTGTCTACACCGACACCCGCAAGCTGCTGATCGAGGAGCTCGGGGTCGAACCGGGCGCGGGCCTGTCCGCGATGCACACCCGCATCCTCGCGGCCGACCCGGCGCTCGCCGTCCCGGTCGCCCCCGCCCCTGGCCCCACCGTCCGCGAGGACGGCCCGGCCACACCCCCCGCTCCGGCCCAACTCCCGGCCGACGTATCCGACTTCAGCGGACGAACGGAACTGGCGGTCGACCTCTCGGCGGCCCTGATGAACGCCACCGGTCAGGCCGTGGTCGTGACCTCGCTGGCCGGCATCGGCGGCGTCGGCAAGACCACCCTCGCGGTTCACGTCGCCCACCGGGTCCGCGCCGAGTTTCCGGACGGGCAGCTGTACGTCGACCTGCGCGGAGCCGGCGTCTCGCCCGCCGACCCGGCGGTCGTCCTGGGCGACTTCCTGCACGCGCTCGGTGTCGCCGACAACCCCGAGTCGCTCGAACAGCGTGCCGCCCTCTACCGCTCACTGCTCGCGAACCGCCGCATGCTGATCCTGCTGGACAACGCGCGCGACGCGGAGCAGATCCGGCCGCTCATCCCCGGCGTCTCCGGCTGTGCCGTGCTCGCCACCAGCCGGTCCCGGCTGGCCGACATCCCCGGCGCCCAGCTGTTCGACGTCGAGGAGCTGACCCCCGACGAGGCGCTGGCGCTGTTCTCGGCCGTCGTCGGCGAGCAGCGGGTCGCCGCCGAGCCCGAGGCCGCCATGAAGGTGGTCACCGCCTGCGGCTTCCTGCCGCTGGCCGTACGCATCGCCGCCGCCCGACTGGCCAGCCGCCCGCGGTGGAGCGTCTCCGACCTGGCCCGTCGGTTAGCCGACCAACGCCGACGGCTGGACGAACTCCAGCTCGGCAACCTCGCGGTGGAGACCACCATCGGGCTCGGCTACGGACAGCTGTCCGCGACCGAGGCCCGCGCCTTTCGGCTGCTCGCGCTGATCGACTCCCCCGACGTCCCCCTGGCGGCCGCCGCAGCACTGCTCGGCGTGGACGAGTACACCGCCGAGGACCTCGCCGAGGCCCTGGTCGAGGCGAACATGCTGGAGTGCTTCGCCCCCGGCCGCTACCGCTACCACGACCTGCTCCGGCTCTACGCCCAGCGGCAGAACGAGCGGACAGGAGACACCGGCGAGCAGGAGCAGGCGGTGCTCCGGCTGCTCGACCTGCTGATCCCGACCGTGCGAAACGCGGCCCAGGTGATCGAGCCGGACGAACCCGTGCTCGAACAGCTGACCGCACCCACGTCGCCGGGAATCGGCCTGCCCACGAGTCAGGCCGCACAGGACTGGCTGCGTACCGAGGGCGGTCTGTTGCTCAGCACCGTCGAGGCCGCCGCGACCGGCCCCGGCGCCCTGCAGCGCGCAGCCATCGACCTGTTGAACTACCTGATCAGCATCGACCCGGACCCGACCCGCGGCCCCCGGGCACTGCGGACCCTGGAGGCCATCGGTGCGGACGCGCGTCGTCGTGACGACTCGGCCGCGCTCGCCCGGGTGCACTTCGCCCGCGGCACCCTGCAGTCCGACACCAGCGACTTCCAGGGGGCCGAACAGTCCTTCCGCCGGAGCCTGGACCACCAGGCGCCGGACGACCCGACCGTCCTGCTCCTCGCCACGGCCAACATGCTGGGCGTGATGCTGAACGTCGGCAACCGTCCGGCCGAGGCCCTGTCGTTCTACGAACAGGCCCGTGCCACCAGCCAGGCCGTCGGCGCACCGACGGCCGAGGCGCGGGTGGTCAGCAACATGGCCCGGGCTCAGCACCGGCTCGGCATGACGGAGACGGCGATCCGGTCCGCCGGCGAGGGTGTCGCCGCCGCTCGGGAGTCCAAGAACGGCCCGCTGCTCGCGCAGACGCTCTACCAGCTCGGTGTGGTGCTCTCCGGCGCCGAGGCCGTCCCGCACCTGAGGGAGGCGCACGAGCTGTACCAGTCGCAGCAGAACGCCCTGTGGGGCGGTTACACCCTGGCCCGCCTCGCCACCGCCCTGCTCGCGGCCGGGCAGCCCACCGAGGCCGCCGAGGCGGCCGGCGAGTCGCTCGCGATCGCCCAGGAGCTGGACTCCGCCTACTGCCAGGGCCTGGCGAACGCCGCACTCGGCGAGGCGCTGCTGGCGCTCGCCCAGCCGGCCCGTGGGCTCGCCTGCCTCCAGGAGGCACATGCGATCTTCATCCGGCTCGGTGTGCCCGAGGCCTCCCCCGTGGCGGACCTCATCTCCCAGCAGCACACCGAGCCCTTCTCTCCCCCCGCGCCGTAAGGCCTCCGCTCCCCCACGGAAGACCTCCCCCGTTCCGCGCGTCGGCGCTCCCGCAGCCCCCCGGCTGCGGGAGCGCCCTCAACGCTTCCCCGGCGCTGGACTCCACTCTGCACCGCGCCGATTGACGTTCGATAAACGTCCGATAGTCGGCCTGCGGATCGGCAAAACCGCAGGTCATCGACGTCAGTCTGACGCGTTGTCCGGCGCGCGGGGCCTCGCGCACAACCCCGCCCACACCCTCGTGCTTCCGCAACCCGGGCCACAACGGTCCAAGCACGGCGAGTTGGCCGGAAAGGGACCCCATGGCGCAGTGATCGCGCATATTCTCAGATGCCAGTACGCACACGAGTGTCTGCCGGATGCCCATCGGGGCGCAGTCCGTCCGTGTGGTGCGCAGAGCGTGACGTACCGCCACCGGCAGCGGCCCGCTGGGCCGCGGGAGGAGCCACCGGAGGCCACGGGTGGAAGGGTGTCTCGCAACGTGACGACCGGACAGATATCCGACCCGTTCCCCGTCGGCGAGGACGCGGGCGACGACGATCCCGAGGTACGGCGGCGGCGGGCGGCCCGGGCGCTGCAGGCGGTCGCCTTCGACACCATCGGCGCCGGGTACGGCGAGGCCTTCCCGGCCAAGGACGGCCAGCTGGCCTGCGTCCGGCGGCTGCTCGCCGGGCTGGAACCCGGCGCCCGGGTGCTGGACGTCGGCTGCGGCACCGGCGACCCGACCGTCCGGCAGCTGGCCGCGGCCGGTCTGCGGGTGATCGGCGCGGACCTCTCCGACGGGATGCTCACCCTGGCCCGGCGGACCGCTCTCCCCGGCGTCTTTGCGCCAGTCTTCCATCGGATCGACCTGTACGATCTGGCCACCGAGCGTGCGGACCGGGTCTGGAACGCCCCCGAACTGGGGCCGGACGGGCGGGGCGGCTTCGCCGCGGTCACCGCGTTCTTCTCGCTGATCCTGCTGCCACAGGACGAGATTCCGACCGTGCTCGGGCGGCTGCGCGAACTCCTGCGTCCGGGGGGACTGCTGGCGCTCGGTATGGTCGAGGCGGACCTGGATCACGTTCCGCTTCCGTTCCTTGGCAGAGAGCTGCGGATCAGTGGGTATCTGAGGGAGGATCTGGAGCGGGTTCTGGTCTCGGCCGGCTTCGCCGTCGAGGAGTGCTCGGGGCATCCGTACGCACCGGCCAGCACCTCGCTGCCGCCGGAGGAACAGCTGTTCCTGTGCTGTCGACGCGTCGGCTGATCGAACCGGGACAGGACCGGCCGTACCCGCGGCCGGCGCAACAGAACAGCTCACCGACCACACCGAATCCAGGACAGGCAGCCGTGCGCGACCAGCTCAAGACCGAGGCGGAGCAGCCGCCCGCCGTCCCGGGCCAGCGCCGCCAGGTCCCGGCCGCGCCACCGACCTCGGCCCCGGCTCCGACCGCCCCGGCCCTGGCGGTGGCCCCGGCGGCCCCGGCCCGACGGACGGGCGCACGGCCGGAGCGCGCCGAGATGGCGGACCGCCTGGCATATCTCGACTCGGCGACCCGGCGGATCAACACCGCCCTCGACCTCGCCGCGACGCTGCGCAACATCGGCCGGGTGCTCGTCCCGACGCTCGCCGACGCCGCCGTCGTCCACCTGCGCGACCCGCTGCCCAACGTCGAACGCGAACCCGGATTCCCGGAGGAGCTGCGGATACACCACAGCACCGGCACCCGGATCGGCCGCCGCGGCCGCCCGAGCGGCCTGGACGACCGGCGCCGCTCCCGCTACGGCGCCCGCTCGACCGCCGACGGCGGCCCGGCCACCCCGGTGACCCGCGGCGGGGCGCTCGCCCACGCCCTGCTGAGCCGCCGCCCCGCCGAGGCCGCCGTCCTGGGCACGCCCTCCGCCGAGCGCGCCGAGACGCTGCTGCGCGAGCTGTACGGCACCCGCGGGGTGGCCCGGCTGGCCGCCGGCACCTCCGTCCTCGCCCTGCCGCTGCGCGGCCGCAAGGCGGTGCTCGGGCTGTTGATACTGATCCGCCGCCCTCCCGAACGCAGCGGCCGCCCGGTCTTCGACGCCGCGGACACCGCGACCGCGGCGCACCTCGCCACCCAGGCCGGGCTGGCCGTGGACACCGCGCTGCGCTACGCCCGCGAGTGGGAGATCGCCAACGAGCTGCAGCGCAGCATGCTGCCGCTGCGCCTGCCGCAGTCGCACGGCGTCCGGATCGCCCAGCGCTACCTGCCCGGCGAGCGCGGCGCCCAGGTCGGCGGGGACTGGTACGACGCCGTCCCGCTGCCCGGCAACCGGGTCGCCCTGATCGTCGGCGACGTGATGGGCCACTCGCTCACCTCGGCCGCCATCATGGGCCAGCTGCGCACCAGCGCCCAGACCCTGGCCGCCCTCGACCTGCCGCCGCACGAGGTGCTCTACCACCTGGACGAACAGGCCCAGCGGCTCGGCCGCGAACAGCACCTGGCCACCTGCGTCTACGCGGTGTACGACCCGATCGCCAACCGGGTGGTGATGGCCAACGCCGGGCACGTCCCGCCGGTGCTGGTCCGCCCGGACGGCACCGCCGAGCTCGTCGAACTGGACTCCGGGGCGCCGATCGGCGTCGGCGGGGTGGACTTCAACTCCGTCGAACTGCCCGCGCCGCCCGGCTCGGCGCTGCTGCTGTTCACCGACGGCCTGGTGGAGACCCGCACCCGCCCGATCAGTGACGGCCTGGAGCTGCTGCGCGCCCGGATCGCCGCCGCCCGCTGGCAGTCCCCGGAGCAGCTGTGCCAGGAGGCGCTGCGGATCCTGCCGCCCGGCGACCGCGGCGACGACATCGCGCTGCTCGGCGCCTGCTTCGACGGCATCCCGGCCGGGGACGTCGCGCACTGGTACCTGCAGCCGCGCAACGAGACGCCCGGACGGGCCCGCCGGCTGGCCGCGCACACCCTGCGCCGCTGGGGGCTGGACGAGCTCAGCGAGGCGACCGAGCTGATGGTCAGCGAGCTGGTGACCAACGCCGTCCAGCACGCGACCCGGCCGGTCACCCTGAGCCTGGTGCGCACCACCCGGCTGCGCTGCGAGGTCGGCGACGACAGCCCGCTGCTGCCGCGCCCGCGCCGCACCGGGCCGGAGGACGAACGCGGGCGCGGGCTGCAGATAGTGGCCCGGTGCGCGGACCGCTGGGGCGCGACCAGGCTGGGCACCGGCAAGGTGGTCTGGTTCGAGCAGCGGCTGCCCGCGAACGTGAACGTGAACGCCGGGGCGTGAGCGCGCCGTTGTGAGCGCGCCGCCGTGAACGCGGTGTTGCGAGCGGCCGCCGTGAACCCGGTGCCGTGCACGCGACGGCGCCCGGCGGGAACGAGTCCCACCGGGCGCCCCGGGTCGGTCCGTCAGGCCCGGGCCGGCTCCTTGGCCGGCTCCTGCGCCGACCGCTCCGACTGCTCCGTCTGCGCCGACTGCTCCGCCAGCCGGGCGATCAGTTGCTCGCCCTCCATGTCCACCCGCGGCACGACCTTCTCCAGCCGCTTCGGGAACCACCAGGCCGCCTTGCCGAACAGCGCCATCGCGGCCGGCACCAACGCCATCCGCACCACGAAGGCGTCCACCAGCACGCCCACCGCGAGGGCGAAGCCGATCGGCTGGACGATCGGGTCGTGGCCGAAGACGAACGAGCCGAACACCGCCACCATGATCAGCGCGGCCGCGGTGACCACCCGGGCCCCGTTGCGCACACCGCCCACCACGGCCTCGCGCGGCGCCGCGCCGTGGACGTGCTGCTCCTTCATCCCGGAGACCAGGAACAGCTCGTAGTCCATCGCCAGCCCGAACAGCACGCCGATCAGCAGGATCGGCACGAAGCTCACCACCGGGCCGACCCTGGGCACGTCGATCAGGCCGTCCAGCCAGCCCCACTGGTAGACCGCGACCACCGCGCCGAGCGAGGCGGTGATGCTGAGCAGGAAGCCGGCCACCGCCTTGAGCGGGACGAGCACCGAGCGGAACGCCAGCGCCAGCAGCACCACCGCGATCCCGACGATCACCGCGAGGAAGGGCGGCAGCGCCTGGCCGAGCTTGGTGGAGACGTCGATGTTGGCGGCCGTGGTGCCGGTGACGGCGATGTCCGCGCCGGTCGCCGCCTTGAGCTCCGCCTTCTGGTCGCGGATCTCGTTGACCAGCGCCTTGGTGTCCGCGTGGTCCGGGCCGGTCCGCGGGATGACGGTCACCAGCGCGGTGCCGCTCGCCCGGTCGACGGTCGGCGGCAGCAGCGTCCCGACGCCGTCGAGGGTCTGGAGCTTCGCGGCCACGCCCTGCACCGCCTGCTCGGGCCGCGGCGCGCCGTGGGCGTCCACGACGACCACCAGCGGCGCGTTGAAGCCCGGCCCGAAGCTCTCGCCCACCAGGTCGTAGGCCTTGCGGGCGTCCGTCCCGGCGGCCTGCGAACCGCCGCTCGGCAGGCCGAGGTTCAGGCTCGCGGCGGGCACCGCCAGGGCGCCCAGCCCGGCCAGTGAGACCAGCAGCACGGGCAGCGGGCGGCGGACCACGAAGCGGCCCCAGCGCTCGCCCGTGGTGGTGCGGCCGTTGGCGGTCAGGGCCCGCTTCCAGATCGGCAGCCGGTCGATGGCCCGGCCGGTGAAGCCCAGCACGGCGGGCAGCAGGGTGATCGCGACCAGGACGGCCACCACGACGGCGCCGGAGGCGGCCAGGCCCATCACGGTGAGGAAGGGGACGCCCGCGACGGCGAGTCCGGCGAGCGCGACGACCACGGTCAGGCCGGCGAAGACGACGGCGCTGCCGGCGGTCGCGGTGGCCCGGGCGGCTGCCTCCTCCGGCTCCAGGCCCTCGTCCAGGTGGCGGCGGTACCGGAACAGGATGAACAGCGCGTAGTCGATGCCGACCGCGAGGCCGACCATCAGGGCCAGCACCGGCGCGGTGGTGATGATCTCGAAGGAGCCGGTGAGCGCCAGCAGGCCGGCCATCGTCACGCCGACGCCGACCAGCGCGGTCAGCAGCGGCAGCCCGGCGGCGACCAGCGTGCCGAGGGTGACCACCAGGACCACCCCGGCCACCGCCAGGCCGATCGCCTCGCTGCCGCCCTCGATCTGGGCCATCGTGTTGTACGCGTCGCCGCCGAAGGCCACGTCCAGCCCGGCCGCGCGGGCCGGCTCGGCGGCGGCCTTCACGGCCTCGCGCTGCTGGTCGGTGACGTCGGCGAGCTTGTGGTCGAACGAGACCAGGGCGATCGCGACCTTCCCGTCCGGCGAGAGCGCGCCGGTGGCGTACGGGTCGGGCACCGCGGCAACGCCCGGCACCCGGGCGATCCGGGCGACGGCCTCGCCGACCGCCTTGCCCGCCTCGGGCGTCGCGACGCCGCCGGGCGCACCGGCGGCGAAGACGACCTGCGCGGAGCCGTGGCCCTGCTCCGGGAAGGTGTCCTTGATCCGGTCCAGGGTGGCCTGGGCCTCGGTGCCCGGGACCTTGAACTCGTCGGTGGTCTTGCCGGCGAAGGCGCCCGCGGCTCCGCCGATGGCGATGAGTACGGCGATCCAGACGGCGACGACGGCTCGCCGTCGTCGGAAGCAGTATCGGCCCAGTCGGTACAGGTACGTGGCCATCGGCGGTCCCTCGGGTCGGTCAGGGCAGGTCGCGTCCCACCGTAGACCGAACTTTGTCGAGTGACAAAGTTGATCGACAAGTTCAAGTGACGTAGTTATCCGCTCGTGGCGCTACCCTGACTGGATGGCTCATGTCCCCGCCTCCGAACGCCGACCGCAACTGGTCCAGGCCGCGATCGACCTGATGACCAGGGAGGGAATCGCGGCCGGCAGCACCCGAGCGATCGCCGCCGAGCTCGGCGTGGCGCAGGCGACGGTGCACTACACCTTCGGCACCAAGAAGGACCTCTACCGGGCCGTCGTCGAGCAGCTGAAGTCCGACTTCGTCGGCGAGGTGCGCGCCGCCTCCCCCGGCGACGGCGCGTTCGGCGAGCAGGTCCGCACGCTGGTGCACGCGCTCTGGGAGGCCGCCACCGGCGAGCACGGGCGCTGTGTGCTGCTGAGCGAGTTCGGGGCGCTGGCCATGCGCGACCCGGACATGCAGGAGATCATGCTCGGGCTCCAGCACGACATCGAGGGCACCGCCACCGAGATGCTCGGCGCCCTCGCGGCCGCCCACGGCCTGACCCTGGCGCTGCCCGCCCGCCGGATCGCCGTCCACTTCCTCGGCGGCTTCGACGGCCTGACGGCCCGCCACCTCACCCTGCATCGCCCCGGCGACCGGCCCGACCAGGACACCCTGGACGCGCTGGAGCTGCTGGTCGCGACGACGGTCGGGCTCTGCCTGGGCGCCCCGGCGGCGGAGAGCGCCCAGGGCTGACCGAGGAGGCAAGCCCTAGGAGACGATCCGGACCGGCAGCTCGACCAGCACCTCGCGCAGCGCGGCCGCGAAGCGCTCGTACTCGGCTCCGCGGGCCGAGCCCGGCCGGACGGCCAGCCCGATCCGGCGGCCGGGCGCCGGGGCGGCGAAGCGGACGGCCGCCAGCCGGTCGGTGCGCCCGGCCTCGACGTCCAGCGCGGTGGCGGGCAGCAGGGTCACCCCGAGGCCGCCGGCGACCAGCTGGACCAGGGTGGACAGGCCGGCCGCGCGGGTGGTCGAGCCCGTCGGGTCGGCGCCGACCTCACGACAGATGTCCAGCGCCTGGTCGCGCAGGCAGTGGCCCTCCTCCAGCAGCAGCACGTCCAGGTCGAGCAGCACGTCGCGCGGCACGTCGATCCGCCCGGCGAGCGGGTGCCCGGGCGGGGTGAGCAGGACGAAGTCCTCGTCGAACAGCGGGATGTCCAGGGTCGGCGAAACCCCGCCGGCGGGCAGCGCGAGCATCAGGACGTCCAGCCGCCCGGCGGCCAGGCCCTCCAGCAGCGAGGGGGTGCGCTCCTCGTGGACGTGCAGCTCCAGGTCCGGGAAGCGGTCGCGCACCAGCCGCAGCACGGTGGGCAGCAGGTAGGGCGCGACGGTCGGGATGACGCCCAGGTGCAGCGGCCCGGTGAACGGGCGGCGGGCGGCCTCGACCTCCTCGGTGAGGGCCTGGAGCGAGGCGAGCACCCGGCGGGCATGCTGGTGCACGCGCTCCCCCAGCGGTGTGACGATCACCTTGCGCGTCGTACGCTCGACCAGCTGCGCGCCCAGCGACTCCTCCAGCGCCGCGACCGCTCCGGACAGCGCGGGCTGGCTCGTCCCGGTGGCGGCGGCGGCCTCCCTGAAGTGCCGGTGTTCGGCCACCGCGACGAAGGCCCTCAGCTGGGCGACGGTCGGGGTGCGCGGACTGCGGACTGTGGCACTCGCCACAGCGGGCTCGGTCCTGGCGCCGCCCTTCCTGCGGGAGGCCGAGCGCGACGTGGGGAATTCAGTACTGATAGCAATCTCCGATCAGACACATCAAGTGTAGCTATTTCCCTGATCAGTCCACCCTGTGGAATCGTGAGTGGTGTCCGGATTCCGGACATCTCCCCTCATCTCACTTCAGGAGAAGCGAACGTGCTCACGATCGGTGACAAGTTCCCCGAGTTCGACCTCAAGGCCTGTGTCGACCTGGACGCCGCGAGCGCCTTCGCCGACATCAACCACAAGTCCTACGAGGGCAAGTGGAAGGTCGTCTTCTTCTGGCCGATGGACTTCACCTTCGTCTGCCCGACCGAGATCGCCGCGTTCGGCAAGCTGAACGACGAGTTCGCCGACCGCGACGCCCAGATCCTCGGCGTCTCCGGCGACTCCGAGTTCGTGCACCACGCCTGGCGCAAGGACCACAAGGACCTGCGCGACCTGCCCTTCCCGATGCTGGCCGACATCAAGCACGACCTGATGCGCGACTGCGGCGTCGAGAACGAGGACGGCACCGCCCAGCGCGCCGTCTTCATCGTCGACCCGAACAACGAGATCCAGTTCGTCATGGTCACCGCCGGCTCCGTCGGCCGTAACCCCAAGGAGGTCCTGCGGGTGCTGGACGCCCTGCAGACCGACGAGCTGTGCCCGTGCAACTGGAACAAGGGCGAGGACACCCTCGACGCCCAGGCCCTGCTGGCGGGCTGACCCATGGCTCTCGACGACCTGAAGGCCGCCCTCCCGGACTACGCCAAGGACCTCAAGCTCAACCTGGGCTCGGTCATCGGCAACTCCGACCTCCCCGCCCAGCAGCTCTGGGGCACCGTGCTGTCCTGCGCGATGGCCACCCGCAGCCCCGGCCTGCTGCGCGAGCTGGAGCCCGAGGCCAAGGCCAACCTCTCCCCGGAGGCGTACAACGCCGCCAAGGGCGCGGCCGCGATCATGGGGATGAACAACGTCTACTACCGGACGCTGCACCTGCTCTCCGACAAGGAGTACAGCACGATGCGGGCCGGTCTGCGGATGAACATCATCGGCACCCCGGGCGTCGAGAAGGTCGACTTCGAGCTCTGGTGCTTCGCGGTCTCGGCCATCAACGGCTGCGGCCAGTGCCTCGACTCGCACGAGGCCGTGCTGCGCAAGGCCGGCGTCGAGCGCGAGGTCGTCCAGGCCTCGATGAAGATCGCCGCCGTCCTCCAGGCCGTGGCCGGCGTCCTCGACTCCGAGGCCGCCCTCGCCAACGCCTGACGCACCCGCGTACGCCGACGGGCCCCTCCCGGACACCATGTCCGCGAGGGGCCCGTCGGCGTACGCGCCGGCTACTCCGCCGCGGACCGCGGCTGCGCCTGTGGTTGCGGGGCCCCCGTCGGGGCGGCCGCGGTGCGCTCGGCGGCCTCGCGGGCGGCTTCCAGCGCGGTGAAGACGGCCTGGCCGGCCTCGTTGCGGCGGCGCAGGTGGGCGACCACGGTGTTGGTGACGGCGATCAGCGGGACGGCGACCACCGCGCCGCCGATGCCGCCGATGATCCCGCCCGCCGCGACGCCGAGCACGACGCCGAGCGGGTGGACCCGGACGGCCCGGCCGAGGATCAGCGGCTGGAGGATGTGGCTCTCCACCTGCATCACCACCACCAGCACCACCAGCACCATCAGCGCCGTCCACGGCCCCTGGGTGACCAGCGCGATCAGCACCGCGACGGTGCCGGTGATCAGCGCGCCGACCAGCGGGACGAAGGCGCCCAGGAAGATGATCACGGCCAGCGGGAGGGCGAGCGGCACACCCAGCAGGTCGACGCCGATGCCGATGCAGAGCGCGTCGATGAACGCCACGCAGACCGTGCCGCGCACATAGGCGGTGAGCGTCGTCCAGGCCTTCGGACCGGCCCCGGCCATCGCGAACCGGGAGTGCCGGGGCAGGCCGCGCAGCGCCCAGTTCCAGATCTTCCCGCCGTCGTAGAGGAAGAAGAAGGTGGTGAAGAAGGTCATCAGCAGCGCGGTCAGCACCTCGACGGCGATCTGCGCGCCGGTGATCGAGGCCGAGGTGAGCTGGTCGGTGTTGGTGGTGATGGCCTTGGTGATCTGGTTGGCGAAGTCGGTGATCTGCTGCTGGGTCAGGTGCAGCGGCCCGGTGACCATCCAGTCCCGCAGCTGGTTGACACCGGTCTTCACCTGGGTGGTGACGTCCGAGAGGTTGGTCGACACCTGCCAGACCACGAACCAGCCGACCAGCCCGATCCCGGCCAGACCGCTGAGGAACACCCCGCCCGCCGCCAGCGAGCGCGGCACCCCGCGCCGGCGCAGCCAGGAGACCGAGGGCTCCAGCAGCGCGGTGATCAGCAGCGAGGCCAGCACCGAGAAGGCGACCAGCCGCAGCATGTCGACCACGTAGAAGACGACGTAGAGCGCGGCGCCGAGCAGCAGCAGCCGCCAGGTCGACTCGGCGGCCACCCGCAGCCCCCACGGCACCGCCTCCGCGGGCGTGGCCGGGCGGCCGGGGTGGTACTCCCGCCCGAGGCCGGCGTGCGTGGCCGGTGCGGGCCGGGCGGCCGGGAGCGCCGCGGCGGACTGCGGGAGGGCCTCGGCCACCGGGCCCGGGTCGGCCCGCGGGACCGGGACCGGGCCGGGCGCCTCGGCGAGTGCCGGGACGTGCCCGTCCACCAGCGCCGGAACATGCCCCTCGGCCGGCTCGGGAAGGGCCTGCCCCGGCAGGACCGGCTCGTGCGGGTCGGCCGCCATCGCGGCCCGCCGGCGCCGTTCGATCACGGCGGCCGCGCTCGCCACCACGGCCATGCCCTTGGCCACGGCCTTGAAGGCCTTTCCGCCCCGCGCCATCCTTGCTACCACCACTCCCCTGCCGAACCCGCCGTACCGGCGGTACGCCGCGGGTCCCGCCGCGGCCGTCAGGGATGACGCTACCCGGCGTGGCTGCGGCAATTCCGGCCGCCGGTCCGTTCGACTCGAACCGACCATCCCGATGAACCGGACAAAACACCAGGTTCCACCTGGTTTCGGTCACAGTTCGCTGGGGAGGAGTCGGGACGAGACCCCGGAGCCGAGCCGCCGAGGTCGCCCCACGGCCAACTGTCGGCGGACCGACCGGCGCGGGAGGCTACCAGGACCCCTTCCCGCGCCCCGCGTCCGCAACCGGGACCGCACCGTCCGAGGGCGCACTGGTCAGCGCAGCCCGGGCGGCGCGGTCCTCCCGCGCCCACCGCGCGGCGCCTGTGGCCGGAGAACGCCACGGCCCCCCGGTCGCCCGCCCGAGGAGGACGGACGGCCGGGGGGGCCGTGTGGAACCGCGCCGCCGGAGCGGCCGCCGTTCCTAGTACCAGTTGTGGGCCTGCCAGAACGACCACGCGCCGCAGGGGCTGCCGTAGCGGGAGTTCATGTAGCTGAGGCCCCACTTGATCTGGGTGGCCGGGTTGGTGCGCCAGTCGGCACCGGCCGAGGCCATCTTGTTGCCGGGCAGCGCCTGGACCAGACCGTACGCGCCGGAGCTCTTGTTGGTCGCGGTGTAGTCCCAGCCGCTCTCGCGCTTCACGATCTGGCTGAAGCACTGGAACTGGGCGTCGTTGCCGACGATCTGCCGGGCGAGGTCCTGGACCGAGCCGGGGCTGACCGAGACGGCCGGTGCGCTGTCCTCGACCGCGGTCATCGCGGACCGGGCCTTGGAACGGTTCGCGGCGGCCTCGTCGGCCTTGCGCTTGTCGTCCGCGGCCTTGGCAGCCTGCTCCGCGTCGGCCTTGGCCTGGGCGTCGGCCTTCGCCTGGGCGTCCGCGGCGGCCTGCTGGCGCGCGGCCTCCTCGGCGGCCTTCTGCTCCGCGGCGGCCTTGGCGGCGGCGTCGGCGGAGGCCTGCTGGGCGGACGCCTGCTGGCCGATGTTGTCACTGATGGTCTGCGCCTGGGCGCCAGAGGGGACTTCGGCAAGCAGGGTCGCGCCGGCGACGTCGACCGTCTGCGTGGTCTTGCCCTCGCTGCCCGAGGCCATACCAACGACGGCACCGACAGCGGTGACGGCGGTGGCGGAGGCCACAGCAACTCCCCGGACCGAGATCCGAGTCACATGGATTCCTTCCAGCATCGCCCACGCGTGACCGTACGGGCGCAACATGCCCCTTGGCACGGACCTCCGCATGGTGCTCTGGTCACGGGAGGTGCTGGCCCGGCGTCCGGCCGAGGTGAGGCGACCGGGCGTTGGAATCGGGCGGCGTACGGCTAAACGGTCTTCAATTGTGCGTCCACCGACCGGAGTTGGCGGACCTTCCGGGGCCTGACCCCCGAAGTCCGGGAGCCCTGCCGCGCCGTACGCGGGGCCTGACAGAACCCTCACCATGCCGCACCGGGCACTGTCGACGCAATTCCCGCCCGCGTGGCGCATGTCACATCCACCGTACGGCAGTTCCCTGGACAGAAAGCACTCGATGTGATGAAACGGGCGGGGCCCGCTCCGTCAGGAACGGACCCCTGGCCATGAGTTGACCGTATTGTCCGACTATGCCCTAGTACGGGCGGATCACGGGTGGATGTCCTCCAGCATCTCCGTGACCAGCGCCGCGATCAGCGAACGCTCCGAGCGGGTCAGCGTGATGTGGGCGAAGAGCGGATGACCCTTCAGCTTCTCCACCACCGCCACCACCCCGTCGTAGCGGCCCACCCGGAGGTTGTCCCGCTGCGCCACGTCGTGGGTGAGCACCACCCGCGAGCCCTGGCCGATCCGGGACAGCACCGTCAGCAGGACGTTCCGCTCCAGCGACTGCGCCTCGTCCACGATCACGAAGGCGTCGTGCAGCGAGCGCCCCCGGATGTGGGTCAGCGGCAGCACCTCCAGCATCCCGCGGGAGATGACCTCCTCGATCACGTCCGGGGTGGTGACCGCGGAGAGGGTGTCGAAGACCGCCTGCGCCCAGGGGCCCATCTTCTCCGCCTCGGTGCCGGGCAGGTAACCCAGCTCCTGCCCGCCGACCGCGTACAGCGGCCGGAAGACCATCACCTTGCGGTGCTGCCTCCGCTCCAGCACCGCCTCCAGCCCCGCACACAGCGCCAGCGCCGACTTCCCGGTGCCGGCCCGGCCGCCCATCGAGACGATCCCGATCTCCGGGTCGAGCAGCAGGTCCAGCGCCACCCGCTGCTCGGCGCTGCGCCCGCGCAGCCCGAACGCCTCGCGCTCGCCGCGCACCAGCCGCACCCGGCCGTCGCCGGTGACCCGGCCGAGCGCGCGGCCGCGCTCCGAGGTCAGCACCAGTCCGGTGTGGACGGGCAACTCGGCGGCCCCGTCGACGTCCACCCCGGCCTCGTGGCCCGCCGAGAACAGCGCGTCCACCTGGTCGGCCGGGACGTGCAGCTCGGACATGCCCGTCCAGCCCGAGGTGATCGCCAGCTCGGCCCGGTACTCCTCGGCCAGCAGGCCCACCGAGCTGGCCTTGATCCGCAGCGGCAGGTCCTTGGACACGACGGTGACGTCGTAGCCCTCGGCCTGGAGGTTGCGGGCGACCGCGAGGATCCGGGTGTCCGCCTCACCGCCGCCGGCGCGGTAGCCGACCGGCAGTATCGACACGTCGGAGTGGTTGAGCTCGACGCGGATGGTGCCGCCGAGCTCGCCGACCGGGATCGGCTCGTCCAGCCGGCCGTGGCGGATGCGGTAGTCGTCGAGCAGTCGCAGCGCCTGGCGGGCGAAGTAGCCCAGCTCCGGGTGGTGCCGCTTGGCCTCGAGCTCGGTGACGACCACCACCGGGAGGACGACCTCGTGCTCCTCGAAGCGGGTCATGGCGAGCGGGTCCGCCAGGAGCACGCTGGTGTCGAGAACGTACGTGCGCCGGTCTGGTGTCCGGCGGCTCTTGGAACTGACCACTAGGCCTCCAGAGCGGATGACCCTGCGTCATCCGCGGCAAGCCGGCCCCCGCTGCCCCGGTGGCCTCGGGGCCGGACTGACTGGAGTATTCCCAGGCGGGGAACGGTGCATTCGCGCGCCCGGCGAACTGACGGATCATTGCCGGTGAACGTTTGGCCTCGCGCGGGCGCCGGGTAGGCCAGGCCTACGGCGGTCATTTCCTCCGGAGGGCCGGGGCCGGCCGAGGTGCCGCGCCGGGGCCGGCGGAGCCGCCGGGACTACAACCCCATCCGGCGGTTGCGCTGTTCGTACGCGCGCAGCGCGCGCAGGAAGTCGACCTTGCGGAAGGCCGGCCAGTACGCCTCGCAGAAGTAGAACTCGCTGTGCGCGCTCTGCCAGAGCAGGAAGCCGGACAGCCGCTGCTCGCCCGAGGTGCGGATGATCAGGTCCGGGTCGGGCTGGTTACGGGTGTACAGGTGCTCGGCGATGTGCTCGACGGTCAGGATCTCGGCCAGTTCCTCGATCGAGGTGCCGCGCCCGGCCTGCTCCTGGAGCAGCGAGCGGACGGCGTCGGCGATCTCGTGCCGACCGCCGTAGCCGACCGCGACGTTGACCGTTATGCCGTCGATGTCGGCGGTCTGCTCGGCGGCCCGCTTGAGCACGTCGGCGGTGTGCTGCGGCAGCAGGTCCAACGCGCCGACCGGGTTGACCCGCCAGCGGCGGGCGGCGGCCAGTCCGGTGACGGTGTCCTCGATGATGCCGAGCAGCGGGACGAGCTCGTCGGCCGGCCGGTCCAGGTTGTCGGTGGAGAGCATCCAGAGGGTGACGACCTTGACGTGGGTCTCGTCGCACCAGCCGAGGAACTCGCTGATCTTGTCGGCGCCGCGCTGGTGGCCGTACGCGGTGGAGCCGCCGGCCGCCTTGGCCCAGCGGCGGTTGCCGTCCAGGATCACGCCGATGTGGCGCGGGGTGCTCGCGAGGTGGACCTCGACCCGCCGGCCGTAGAGCCCGTACATCCCTCCGAGCATGGTGCGCAGCCCAGGCGTCCGTTCGACGACATCGCGCAGACCCATGTTTGCCGGCCCCTCTTTGCTCGTTGCATCTGGTGCGTCACCGCCCCCCGGCGCAGCCTACTCCGGCGGGCAGGTGCACGGTAAAGCCCCAGGTAGCGGTCTTGTCACGGTCCTGTGCGAAGTCTGTCCCGACGGGCGTGTCGGGGATCGTCCGGACGGGCGAAGGGCACGTCGCGCGGCCCCAGGGGCGCGGACACGGAACGGTCTCCGAATCCTTAACGGAACCGTAAGCCGTCCTTCCGATGCTTGACGACCAGCAATGGTCTAGTCCAGCTTTTGATCCGGGACGGAACGATCCTCCGGCTCCGCCCCGCAGGCTCACTTCGGACCTCCCCTCCCCCACACGCGGCCGCCGCGCCCCCCACCGCGGCGGCCGCTCCTCCCCCAGGAGCGTCGCCCCATGGCCCGTACGCTGAACCAGTCCTCGCACAAGCGCCGGCGCAGCCCCCTCCCGGCCGTCGCGGCCGGTGCCACCGCCCTCGCCCTGGCCGGCGGCGGCCTCGCCCTCTTCGCCGGCGGTGCCAGCGCGGCGGTCGGCAACCTGGTCGGCAACGGCGGCTTCGACGGCGGCCTCGGGGGCTGGACCTGCACCGGCGCCGCGACCACGGTCTCCTCCCCGGTCCACTCCGGCACCGGCGCGCTCCAGGCCACCCCGGGCGCCGGCGACACCGCCGAGTGCACCCAGACCGTCAGCGTGCTGCCCAACACCAGCTACACGCTGAGCGCCTGGGTCCAGGGCCCGTACGTCTACCTCGGTGCGCGCGGCACCGGCGGTACCGACCCGTCCGCCTGGTCGAACCAGAACAGCTGGAACCAGCTGTCCACCACCTTCACCACCGGGGCGAACGCCACCAGCGTCACCGTCTACCTGCACGGCTGGTACGGCCAGAGCGCCTACCTGGCCGACGACGTCGCGCTGGTCGGCCCCGGCGGCACCGGCACCCCGTCGCCGACCGCGACCCCCACCACCACGCCGACGGCCACCGCCTCCCCCACGGCAACCGCGACACCCACCCAGACGGCGAGCCCGACCCCCACCGCGACGCCCACCCGGACGGCGACGCCGACCCCCACCGCCACGCCGACCGGCACCACCCCGCCGGCCACCGGCCTGCCCGCCCACGTGGTCACCGGCTACTGGCAGAACTTCGACAACAACTCGACCGTGCAGCGGCTGGGCGACGTCCAGAGCGCCTACGACATCATCGCGGTGTCCTTCGCCGACGCCGTGCCGACCAGGACCGGCGCGATCAGCTTCACCCTGGACCCGGGCCTGTCCAAGGCGCTCGGCGGCTACACCGACGCCCAGTTCCGCGCCGACATCAAGGCCAAGCAGGCGGCCGGCAAGAAGGTCATCCTCTCCATCGGCGGCCAGAACGGCGCGATCACCGTCGGGGACGCCACCGCCGGCGCCAACTTCGTCGACAGCGCCTACGCGATCATCAAGGACTACGGCTTCGACGGCATCGACGTCGACCTGGAGAACGGCGTCCAGGCCGGCCCGCTCGGCGACGCGCTGCACGCCCTGCAGGCCAAGGTCGGCCCCGGCTTCGTCCTGACCATGGCCCCCGAGACCATCGGGATGTACAACACCTCCGGCGCCTACTTCCAGCTGGCGCTGAAGACCAAGGACATCCTCACCGTCGTCAACACCCAGTTCTACAACTCGGGTGGCATGAACGGCTGCGACGGCAAGGTCTACACCCAGGGCACCATCGACTTCATCACCTCGCAGGTCTGCACCCAGATCCAGGGCGGGCTGCGGCCGGACCAGGTGGGCATCGGCGTCCCGGCCTCCACCAAGGCGGCGGGCGGCGGCTACGTCTCGCCGACCGTGGTGAACAACGCGCTGGACTGCCTGGCCACGGGCAACAACTGCGGCAGCTTCGTGCCGCCGGCCAAGTGGCCGACCATCCGCGGTGCGATGACCTGGTCGACCAACTGGGACGTCAACAACGGCAACGCCTTCTCCAACGCGGTCGGCCCGTTCGTCCACAAGATGCCGTAACGGCGCTCGGCCGCGGTCGGCTCACGGCCGCGGCCACCGTCACCAGAGCTCAACTCCCCCCGGCGCGGCGCTCCTTGAGGGTGGGGCCTGCGCGTCGGCGGCGGGGCCCGTCGCACCGACCGGTGCGGCGGGCCCTTCCGTTCTCCCCTTATTACCGCCGTCCCGTTGTCACCGCCGTCACCGCCGTCCCGTCCACAGGTCGCGGGGGCGCTGCCGGGTCCGGCGCCGAGGGGCGCGCGCTCACCGCGCGAGGACCGCGACGAGCGCCCCGAGCAGCAGGAACGGGCCGACCGGGACGTCCAGTCCGCGCACCGGACGGCGGCGGGCCAGCGCGGCGGCGGCCCGCAAGGTGCCCCACAGCCCGGCGAGCACCATCGCGGCGAACAGCCCGCCGAGCGCCACCGACCAGCCGTACCAGCCGAGCAGCCCGCCCAGGGCGAGCCCGAGCGGGGAGTCCCCGGGCCCCAACGCGCCCAGCCAGACGGCCAGTTCGAGCACGCCCCCGACCGCGAGCGCGGCCAGCAGGCAGCGCAGCGCCACCGCGGGCCCCGCGCTCGGCGCCGCCGCCAGCAGCAGCGCCGTCACCCCGCCGAGCAGCGGAACGGTCAGCCGGTACGGCAGCCGGCGCACCCGCGCGTCGACGAAGCCGAGCACCACGCCGAGCGTCGCCACCCAGGCCAGCGCCAGGGTCACCACCACCAGCCCGTCCGCCGCGTACGCCACCGCGACGGCGACCGCCACCGCGACGCCCTCCACCGCCCAGGGGCCGGCGCCCAGCCGCTCCCGGCAGCCAGGGCAGCGCCCGGTCGGCGGCAGCAGGCGCACCGCGCGGCCGCACGCCGGGCAGCCGTCGCACCACGGCTCGCCCTCCGGCACCGCGAACCGGGCGATCAGCCCGCGCAGCGGCGCGGCCGCCAGCAGACCGACCAGCACCGCCACCGGCACGACCGGGACCATCGACGCACCCCCCACCTCGACCTCCTCGACCGACACGTCGGGCACATCCTCCCGCGCGGGGCGCCCGGACGGTGTGCCGTCCGTCTCGTTCCGCGCGGGAGTACGCCGGCGCCCCTCGCGTACAGGAGCATTCCGGACATTCGACTGCTGGTTCGGAAGGCCGCCCGCCACCCCCGCCTGCCGATCCAAGGGGGCCGTTCAGGCCCTCGGAAGCACGCCTCCAAAGGCCCGCCGCACGGGCCCGCCGTACCCCTAAAGTAGGCGGACATGCAGGTCATCCAGTCCAGCAAGCTCGCCAATGTCTGCTACGACATCCGCGGCCCGGTGCTCGACGAGGCGATGCGGCTGGAGGAACAGGGCCACCGCATCCTCAAGCTCAACACCGGCAACCCGGCCACCTTCGGTTTCGAGGCGCCCCCGGAGATCCTCCAGGACATCCTGCGCAACCTCGCCGACGCCCACGGCTACGGCGACTCCAAGGGTCTGCTCTCCGCCCGCCGCGCGGTGGTCATGCACTACGAGGAGCGCGGACTGCACGGCCTGGGCGTCGACGACGTCTTCCTCGGCAACGGCGTCTCCGAACTGATCCAGCTGGCCATGACCGCGCTGCTGGACGACGGCGACGAGGTGCTCGTCCCGGCCCCGGACTACCCGCTGTGGACCGCCTCGGTCTCGCTGGCCGGCGGCACCGCGGTGCACTACCGCTGCGACGAGCAGTCCGAGTGGTACCCGGACCTCGCCGACATCGAGTCCAAGGTCACCGACCGGACCAGGGCCATCGTGGTGATCAACCCGAACAACCCCACCGGCGCGGTCTACCCGCGCGAGGTGCTGGAGGGCATCACGGAGATCGCCCGCCGGCACGACCTGGTGGTCTACGCGGACGAGATCTACGACAAGATCCTCTACGACGACGCCGAACACGTCCCGCTGGCCACCCTGGCCCCGGACCTCTTCTGCGTCACCTTCAACGGACTGTCCAAGGCGTACCGGGTCGCGGGCTTCCGCTCCGGCTGGATGGTGCTGTCCGGCGACCGGCACCGGGCCCGCAGCTACATCGAGGGCCTGACCGTGCTCGCCTCGATGCGCCTGTGCGCCAACATGCCCGCGCAGCACGCGGTGGCCGCCGCGCTCGGCGGGCGGCAGTCGATCCGGGACCTGGTGCTGCCCGGCGGCCGGCTGCACGCCTCGCGCGACGCCGCGTACGAGCTGCTGAACCGGATCCCGGGGGTCAGCTGCGTCAAGCCCAAGGGCGCGCTGTACGCCTTCCCCCGGCTGGACCCCAAGATCCACAAGATCAAGGACGATGCCCGGATGGTGCTGGACCTGCTGCGCTCCCAGCGCATCCTGCTGGTCCAGGGCACCGGCTTCAACTGGCCCGAGCCGGACCACTTCCGGCTGGTCACGCTGCCCCGGGCAGAGGAGATCACCGACGCGGTGACCCGGATCGGCGACTTCCTCGGCGGTTACGTCCAGCAGTAGGCGGTCGCTTCCGGCCGCGGACGGACGTCACCGGCCGCGGGCGGACGTCACCGGCCGCATCCGCGAAAACACTACGGCCGGAGCTCCGGCCCGGGCGATCTCCTTGGTCGGGGAAAGATCGCCCGGCGGAACTCCGGCCGTCCTGCCGCTCGGCGGGGCGCGCGGTTCGTGCCGCGCGCCCGCCTCTCTCGCGGCTGAGGCTCAGGCTCAGCCGAGACGCGCGACGAGGTTCCGGTACTCGTCCCACAGCTCCTTCGGGGTGTGGTCGCCGAAGGTCTCCAGGTGGGCCGGCACGAGGGCGGCCTCCTGGCGCCAGATGTCGGCGTCCACGGTGAAGAGCAGGTCGAGGTCCTCCTTGGACAGGTCCAGGTCGCCGAGGTCGAAGCCCTCGACGGTCGGCAGCACGCCGATCGGGGTCTCGACGCCCTCGCCGGTGCCCTCCAGGCGCTCGACGATCCACTTGAGCACGCGGCTGTTCTCGCCGTAGCCGGGCCAGACGAACTTGCCCTGGGCGTCCTTGCGGAACCAGTTGACGTAGTAGATCTTCGGCAGCTTGGCGGCGTCGGCCTGGGCGCCGACCTTCAGCCAGTGGGCGAAGTAGTCACCCATGTTGTAGCCGCAGAACGGCAGCATCGCGAACGGGTCGCGGCGCAGCTCGCCGACGGTGCCCTCGGCGGCGGCGGTCTTCTCGGAGGCGATGTTGGCGCCGAGGAAGACGCCGTGCTGCCAGTCGAAGGACTCGGTCACCAGGGGGACGGCGGTCGCGCGGCGGCCACCGAACAGGATCGCCGAGATCGGCACGCCCGCCGGGTCCTCCCACTCCGGGGCGATCGTCGGGCACTGCGCGGCCGGGACGGCGAAGCGGGCGTTCGGGTGGGCGGCCGGGGTGCCGGACTCGGGGGTCCAGTCGTTGCCGCGCCAGTCGGTCAGGTGCGCCGGGGGCTCCTCGGTGAGGCCCTCCCACCACACGTCGCCGTCGTCGGTGAGGGCGACGTTGGTGAAGACGGTGTTGCCCCAGAGGGTGTCGATGGCGTTGGCGTTGGTGTCCACGCCGGTGCCGGGGGCGACGCCGAAGAAGCCGGCCTCGGGGTTGATGGCGTACAGGCGGCCGTCGGCGCCGAAGCGCATCCAGGCGATGTCGTCGCCGATCGTCTCGACCTTCCAGCCCGGGACCGTCGGCTGGAGCATGGCCAGGTTGGTCTTGCCGCAGGCCGAGGGGAAGGCGGCCGCGACGTACTTGGCCTCACCGTTGGGCGGGGTGAGCTTCAGGATGAGCATGTGCTCGGCCAGCCAGCCCTCGTCGCGGGCCATGGTCGAGGCGATGCGCAGCGCGTAGCACTTCTTGCCGAGCAGGGCGTTGCCGCCGTAACCCGAGCCGAAGGACCAGATCTCCTTGGTCTCCGGGAAGTGCGAGATGTACTTGGTGGTGTTGCACGGCCACGGCACGTCCGCCTCGCCCTCGGCCAGCGGGGCGCCGACGGTGTGCACGGCCCGGACGAAGTCGCCGTCCTCGCCGAGCTGGTCCAGCACGGCCTGACCCATGCGGGTCATCACGCGCATGGAGACGGCGACGTAGGCGGAGTCGGTGATCTCGACGCCGTACGCGGCCAGCGGGGAGCCGACCGGGCCCATCGAGAAGGGCACGACGTACATCGTGCGGCCCTTCATCGCGCCGCGGAAGAGGCCCTGCTCGCCCTGGAACAGCTCCCGCATCTCGGCGGGGGCCTTCCAGTTGTTGGTCGGTCCGGCGTCCTTCTCCTGCTCGGAGCAGATGAAGGTGCGGTCCTCCACGCGCGCCACGTCCGTGGGGTCCGAGGCGGCGTAGTAGGAGTTGGGGCGCTTCTCCTCGTTGAGCTTCTTGAAGGTGCCCTGAGCCACCAGCAGGTCCGCGAGGCGCTGGTACTCCTCGTCGGAACCGTCGCACCACTCGATGCGGTCCGGCTGGGTGAGCTCGGCGATCTCGCTCACCCAAGCGAGCAGCTGCTTGTGGCGGGTGGGCGCGGATGCGCTGAGAGCAGAGATCTCGTACGACACGATCGCTCCGTTTCACGCCATCTCGGCGAGGAGACGGCGTCGCGGGGGTCTGAGGGTGCTTGCAGCGTAGCTCCGGACCCACGACCGGAACGCGGCGAAGCGTCGAAATTGACGCATCTTTTACTACAGCCAGTATGATTACTGGTGAGTAACCCGCCACCCGAGCCCCGGACGGAGTGCGCGGCGCCACACTTCAATTACTCCAAAACGTCCAACAGTGATGATCGCCACTTCCTACGCGTCAGTAACCTACGGATCCGTAGGTAGCGGGTAGCATGCTGCGCATGACTGCTGCTGCGCTCGCGGAGAGTGCACTCACGGAGAGCAAGCCGAAGTGGCGCGGCTGGCTGCACGCCGGGATGTTCCCCGCCACGGTGGCCGCCGGGATCGTGCTGATCTGCCTGGCCGACTCCACGCCCGCCAAGATCGCCTGCACGATCTACTCGGTCAGCGCCTGGCTGCTGTTCGGGGTCAGCGCGGTGTACCACCGCTTCGACTGGGGACCGCGCGGGGACGCCGTGCTGCGCCGGCTGGACCACGCGAACATCTTCCTGATCATCGCCGGCACCTACACGCCGTTCACGATGCTGCTGCTCGAGGGCGCCGCCCAGCAGCTGCTGCTCTGGGCGGTCTGGGGCGGCGCGCTGGCCGGGATCGCGTTCCGGGTGTTCTGGGTCGGCGCGCCGCGCTGGCTGTACACGCCGGTGTACCTCGCGCTGGGCTGGGCCGCCGCCTTCTTCCTGCCGGACTTCCTGCGCACCGGCGGCGTCGCCGTCCTGGTGCTGATGATCGTCGGCGGGGTGCTCTACAGCATCGGCGGCGTGGTGTACGGGCTCAAGCGGCCCAACCCCTCACCGCGCTGGTTCGGGTTCCACGAGGTGTTCCACGCCTTCACCCTGGGCGCGTTCATCGTCCAGTACGTCGGCGTCTCACTGGTGGCGTACAGCGCGGCCGGCTGACCCCGGCGCACCCCGACGGGCGGTCGAACGGTCCACGGACCGGCCGGCCGCCCGTTCCGCCGTCCAGGGCCGCTCGTACGGGGCCCGGATCTGCGGACGGCGCGAGTAGGCCGGGTGGTCGGCGCCACCGGGCTCCGACTGCGGGCCCCCGTCCTGCAGCAGCCCGTGCGCGTGGTGCAGCTCGCCGTGCGCGCCGTGCGGCTCCCCGTGCGCGCGGTGGAGCTCGCCGTGCGACTCCCGGGAGGGCTCGGGCGACGGCCGGTGAAGCTCGCCAGGCCCGCCGGGCGGGGTCGGGAACGTCGCGGACCCGGAGCGCCGGACCGCGCCGGCCGAACGGGCCCGCGCCTCCCGGGCGTCCAGCGCCTCGCGGGCCCGGCGGCAGCGCTCGCAGTGCGCGGCGTCCGGGGTGCCGCGGTGCGGGCGGTGCCGGACCGGGGCCGACCCGCCGTGCAGGGCGCGCCAGCGGCGGGCGACGTGGACCATGAGCAACACGGTCTCGATCCCGGCGACCGCCAGGACCAGCCGGGCGCCGTTGATCAGATAGGCCGCGACCACGGCCAGCGCCGATCCCACCACCACCGCCGAGCCCCACACCTGGGCGCTCATCTGCTTGTCGTCCGCGTCGGCCACCTCGGTCCCCTTTCCCGGTGCCGGGCTCGTGGTCGGCTCCCGCCGCCCCACCTCTTCTCCGCTCTCGGCACGCGTCGGCCAGCACTGACCGATTGCCACATGGTATCTACCCTCAGTCATGGTCGACTGCACAGGGGCGGCGAACGACAGATCAACGTTGCGTCAATTCCTCGTGCGGAAGCAGCACTTCCAGGACACATCACGGAGCGTGCCCGAGCCCTGCCGCCCCACCCGGGCCGGCGGCCGGAGCGGGGCCGCCCAAGGCCTCCCCGGGAACGCCGAACCCGGCCCTCGACCGCCTGGTCGAGAGCCGGGTCCGACACTCCCGCTGTTCTCTTACGCGCGCGTGGCCGACGTGTGTGTACGGCATGCACGGCGGGCAGCGGAGCCCGGCCCGACCGACCGGGCCCCGCCCGCCGTCAGCCCCGTCGGACGCCCGTCCTCCGCCGCAGCACGGCGCCCGCGCCCACCAGCGCGGTGGCACCCAGGGCGGCCACCGCCGTCACGGCCGGCAGCGGCGAACCGTCGCCCGCGGCCTCCGCCACGGGCGGCGACACCGCCTCGGGCCGAGCCGCGGTGTCCGCCTCGTAGCCGCCGCCCCCGCCCGCCCGGTCGTACGCCGAGCCGGGCAGCTTGTCCCCGTACCGCTGGTGCACGAGCTGCTGGTACGCGGCCAGCGTGACCCCGTCCGCGCCCACCGAGCGCAGGGCCTCGTCGTCCAGCGGCAGCACCCGGCCGTCGCGCAGCACGTACCAGGCGTTGACCTGCGGCTCGCGGAAGGCGGTGCCGCCGCCGCTGCCCGCCGCCTTCGCCGCGTAGTCGCTCTCGTCACCGCCCGAGGCGATGTTGACCACCTTCCAGGCCCCGCCCTGCCGGACGGTCCAGACCGAGGCGCTCTGCCCGTCCGCCGCGACCACCTTGCTGGCGGTGAACTCGGCCTTCGCCACCGGTGCGCCCGGGGTGCCGGCCACGAAACCGGGGTCCAGGAGGTACACCGGCACGGTGTCGCCGGCCAGCCGCGGCGCGGCCGCGCTCGCCGCCCGGGCCTCCTCGGCGGCGCCGATGGTCAGCTGCCGGGTCGGCGGGACGCCCTTGCGGGCGAAGAAGTGGCCGACCTTGTCGAGGACGGCCGGGTCCTGGACCGCGCTGCGGGCCTGTGCCAGCTCGGCCGCGGGCACCGGGTCCGGGGCGGACGGGGAGTCCGCGTACGCGGCCGGGGCGAGCGCCGACGCGAGGCCGGCGGTGAGCAGGGCGGCGGCGACGACGGTGACGGTGGTGGCGGCCCGACGGCGGCCCGTGGTCTCGGCCATGGTCGCCCTCACGCGCCGATCCGGTACAGGGAGTGGGTCCACGAGAACGTGGAGTTGTTCACGTAGTACCAGTAGTCCGCCCAGTTGTAGCGGTAGTTGGAGGGCCACGGGTCGCCCCAGTAGACCCAGTTGTTCCCGGTGTCGTAGCCGTACAGGACGTGCATGTGGCCGCCGCCCGAGCTCCACTGGATGCGCGTCTCGATCGGGCGGTCGGCGTTCACCTCGGACTGCACGGTGCCGTAGTTCAGGTACCCGTTGACGTACGAGCCCGGGTTGATCCCGACCCAGTTCAGCCCGTTCTGCACATCGGCCAGCGTGGCCTGGCTGTTGGGGCAGGAGGAGTTGGCGGCCCGGCCGAACGCGGCGTTGCAGAACTGGTTCTGGCTGTAGTTGTAGCCGAACCAGGTGGCGATGGTGTTCCCGCTCGCCGCCCAGCACCAGTTGGTCTGCTGTTGCTGCTGCATGGTGATGTTGAGCTTCTTGTAGGTGCCGGCCAGGTCGGCCGTGCTGCCGGGCGCGGCCGCCTGGCGGACCTGGTGGGCGGCCCGGTCCTGGTGCGCGGCCGGGGCAGCGAGCGCGGGTGCGGCGGGGGCGGCGAGCGCGGGTGCGGCCACCGCGGCGGTGAGCGCGGGGCCCAGCACGCCGAGGGCGAGCACGGAGACCGCGCGGCGCAGCCGTATTCGTGGAACTGGCATGGGGGAAGTGCCTCCTTGCACGAGTGGAGCGAGGTGCCGTGTGGGGGCGCGGTCCGGATCGCGCCCCGAGCATCGCCTCTCGTCAGGTACGGGTCAACGGCTCTCGGTGGGGCCAGGACCGAGGTGTGAACGGACGGGCGCGGATGTGAACGGCGCCCGCGAAACCCCCGCGCAGCAGGCCAGCACCGGTGACAAACCTCCGCACCGATGTGAATATTCACGGTCAAAAGCCGGTCCGTCCCGAACCGTTCCCCGAACCGTCCCCGAGCCGGACCCTGCCCCGCCCCCAGGAGGCCGCCATCCACAAGAGCGACCCAGCCGACCTCGCCGCCGCCCTGCGCACCGGCCCCTTCCACCTCGCCCTGCGCACCGCGATCTCCACCCGGGGCCTCGCCCTGCACCGCGTCCGCCGCCACCTCGCGCTGCGCGGCGTCAACGTCGGCCTCACCAGCCTCAGTTACTGGCAGCAAGGGCGCCGCCGACCGGAACGCGCCGAGTCACTGCGCGCCGTCGCCGCCCTGGAGGACGTCCTCGACCTGCCCGAACACTCCCTCACCCGGCTGCTCGGCCCCCGCCGCGCCGCCGACCCCGCCCCGACCGGCCCGCCCGTCCGCCCCTACCGCGACCTCATCTCCCCCGCGGTGGCCGTCGACGGCCTGCTCGCCACCCTCGCCG
The DNA here is from genome assembly GCF_053598615.1 of Kitasatospora sp. NPDC001095. NCBI lineage: Bacteria > Bacillati > Actinomycetota > Actinomycetes > Kitasatosporales > Streptomycetaceae > Kitasatospora > Kitasatospora sp. NPDC001095. Next base: position 72,672 of record NZ_JBSFKQ010000026.1, read on the forward strand.
GTCCGCGCGACACCGGGCTGCACACCATCACCCACATCGAACGCATCCGGGTCGGCCCCGACCGCCAGCTCGCCCGCCGCGACTCCCAGCACGCCCTGCGCGCCCACCGCGACGGCATCGACCGCTACCTCGCCCTCTACCAGGGCGACCCGGGCAGCGACATCACCCGCGTCGGCGTCCGCGCCGAGGAGAACTGCCGCCCCGGCCGCATCCGCCGCGACCAGGCCCACCACCTGCTCGCCGCCGAACTCCTCCTCGACCGCCGCCTGCGCGCCGGCGACACCCACCTGCTCGGCTACGGCTTCGACGACGCCCCCTCCCCCGAGCCCAGCTGCGAGTACGTCCGCGGCTTCAACGCCGGCGCCGGCCAGTACGTCCTCCAGGTCACCTTCCACCCCGCCGCCCTCCCCGTGCGCTGCCACCGCTTCGCCCTCCACTCCCCCGGCGCCGCCCCGTACGAGACCGAGGAGCTCACCCTCGACGGCCACCACTGCGTCCACCTGGTCGCGACGGCGCTGCGGCCGTGCCTGCTGGGTATCCGCTGGGACTGGGAGTGAGGGAGCCGGTGGGCGATGGCGAGCAGGACGGTGTTCTCGGCGGGGCGGGCGGCCAGGAAGGCGCCCGCCCGGTCGCGGAACTCGTCGAGTGAGGTGCCGAAGGTCCAGGTCATGGCCCATGGTGGACCAGGTCCGGACCGGTGCGCCAAGGATGTGCCTACTCGACCGCCGTGCCCAGCTTCTCGGCCAGCGCCGCCGGATCGGTGGTCGGGGCGTCGCAGGCGAAGTGCCGGCAGACGTACGCCGCGGGCGCCCCGCCGATCAGCGGCCGGTCGGCCAGCAGCGGCACCTCGGACTCCCCGGGCGCGCCGACCGCGACCACCGCCCCCGGCGCCGTCCCGAGCAGCGCGGCCCGCCGCAGCGCCGCGGTGGCCGGGTCGCCGTCTGGGCCGATCACGGCGACCTCGCGCGGCCCGTCGAGCAGCGCCTCGGCGACGGCGAGGCCCCAGCCGATGAACCGCGGTGCCCGGCCGGCGAGCGCGCCGACCACGCCGAGAGCCCGCTCGGCGGCCGTGCGGTGCCGGTCGGAGCCGGTGTACGCGGCGTAGGTGAGCAGCGCGCCGGCGGCGGCCGTCCAGCCGGACGGGGTGGCGTTGTCGGTCGGGTCCTGCGGGCGGCGGATCAGCTCCTCGGCGTCGTCGGCGGTGTCGTAGAGCGCGCCGGAGGCCTCGTCGGTGAAGTGCTTGAGAACGGTGTCGAGCAGGCCGCCCGCGAGCTGGAGCCAGGAGGCCTCGCCGGTGACGGCGTACAGCGCGAGGAAGCCCTCGGCGGTGTCCGCGTAGTCCTCCAGCACACCGGCGTTGGCGCCGGGCCGACCGTCCCGGGAGGTGCGCAGCAGCCGGCCTTCGGGGGTGAGGTGGACGGCGAGCAGCAGGTCGGCGGCGCGTTCGGCGGCCTCGACCAGGTCGGGGCGGTCCAGCAGTGCGCCGGTCTCGGCGAGCGCGGCGATGGCCAGGCCGTTCCAGGCGGCGACCACCTTGTCGTCCCGGGCCGGGGCGGGCCGGGCGGTCCGGGCCTCGGCCATCCGTGCCCGGATCGTCTCGTACTCGGTGAAGTCCTCGGGGTCGGAGAGGAGTTGGAGCACCGAGGTGCCGTGCTCGAAGGTGCCCTCGGCGGTGACGGTGAACAGCCGGGCGGCGGTGGCCGCGTCGGCGGGGCCCAGCAGGTCGACCAACTGGCCGGGTTCCCACGCGTAGTACGCACCCTCGGCGGACTGCCCGGTCTCCTCGTCCAGGCTGTCGGCGTCCAGCGCCGAGGCGAACGCGCCCTCGGGCGTGCGGAGTTCACGCAGCAGGAAGTCCGCCGTGGACAGCGCGACCCGGCGGGCGAGGCCCGATCCGGTGGCCCGCCACAGGTGCAGGTAGGCGCGCAGCAGCAGCGCGTTGTCGTACAGCATCTTCTCGAAGTGCGGCACCACCCAGCCGGCGTCCACCGCGTACCGGGCGAAGCCGCCGCCGAGCTGGTCGTGGATGCCGCCGCGGGCCATCGCCTCGCCGGTGCGGACGGCCATCTCCAGCGCCGCCTCCGAGCCGGTCCTGGCGTGGTGGCGCAGCAGGAACTCCAGCACCATGGCCGGCGGGAACTTGGGCGCGCCGCCGAAGCCGCCGCGGTTCTGGTCGAAGTCCCGGCTGAGGGTCACCAGCGCCTGGTGCAGGTCGGCCTCGCCGGGCGGGTGGTGGGCGCCGGCCGAGTAGACGGCGGCCCGCTCGGCCAGCTCGGCCCGGATCCGTCCGGCGACCTCGCCGACCTCCTGCCGCCGGTCCCGCCAGGCGGCGTCCACGCCCTCCAGCACCTGCCGGAAGGACGGCATGCCGTGCCGGGGCCGCGGCGGGAAGTAGGTGCCGAAGTAGAACGGCTCCTTGTCGGGGGTGAGGAACACCGTCATCGGCCATCCGCCCTGCCCGGTCGCGGCCTGCACCGCCTCCATGTACACGGCGTCGACGTCGGGCCGCTCCTCCCGGTCCACCTTGACCGCGACGAACCGCTCGTTGAGGTACTCGGCGAGCTCGGCGTCCTCGAAGCTCTCGTGTGCCATCACATGGCACCAGTGGCAGGCCGCGTAGCCGACCGACAGCAGCACCGGCACGCCGCGCCGCCGCGCCTCGTCGAAGGCCGCCTGCTCCCAGGGCCACCAGTCGACCGGATTGTCGGCGTGCTGAAGCAGATACGGCGAGGTCACACCAGCCAACCGGTTCATGCGCCCCAGCCTCTCACAGCGCCCCGAGCCCGACGGCGGAACCCACGCGTGTCCGTCCGCTCGGCCGCTGTCCCCTGTCCCCTGTCCGCTGTCCGCTGTCCGCTCAAGCGCCATCGCCCGGTGGACGGGGGTCGCCCCGGTCGGGCTCCCCCGTGCGGCTCACTTCCGCAGGGCGCTGCGCAGGAGCTTTCCGGTGTTGCCGCGCGGCAGGTCGGCGGTGAACTCGATCGCGCGCGGGTACTTGTACGGCGCGATGTCGCTCTTGACGAAGGACTGCAGTGCGGCGACGAGTTCCTCTCCCGGCTGGTGGTCGGCCGCGAGCACCACGTACGCCTTGACGATCTCGCCGCGCCCCGGGTCCGGCACGCCCACCACCGCGCACTCCGCGACCGCCGGGTGCCGCAACAGCGAGTTCTCCACCTCGGGCGCGGCGATGTTGTAGCCCGAGCTGACGATCATGTCGTCGGAGCGCGCCTGGAACCAGAAGTAGCCGTCGGCATCCTTGATGAAGACGTCACCGGTGAGCGTCCATCCGTCCCGCACCTGAGCTCGCTGGCGGGGGTCCGCCAGGTAGCGGCAGCCGGTCGGGCCCTTCACCTGCAGCAGGCCCGGCACTCCGTCCGGCACCTCGGCCCCGCTCTCGTCCACGACCCGCGCGCGGAAGCCCGGGACCGCCCGGCCGGTGGCGCCCGGCCGGATGTCCTCGTCGGCGGCCGAGATGAACACGTGCAGCATCTCGGTGGAGCCGATGCCGTCGACCAGCCGCAGCCCGGTGGCCCGCTCGAAGGCCTGCCAGGTCGCGAGCGGGAGCGTCTCGCCGGCCGAGACGCACAGCCGCAGGCTGGCCAGGTCGTAGTCGTCCAGCGTGTCCAGGACCCGGCGGTAGGCCGTGGGCGAGGTGAACAGCACGTTCACCCGGTGCCGGGCCACCGCCCGGAACAGCTTGTCCGGCGTGGTCTCCTCCAGCAGCAGACTGGCCGCGCCCACGCGCAGCGGGAAGATCAGCAGACCGCCGAGCCCATAGGTGAAGCCCAGCGGCGGGCTGCCGGCGAAGAGGTCGGTCGGCTCGGGCCGCAGCACCCGGGCGGAGAAGGTGTCCGCGATGGCCAGCACGTCCTGGTGGAAGTGCACGGTGGCCTTCGGCACACCGCTGGTACCCGAGGTGAAGGCGATCAGCGCCACGTCGTCGGCGGCCGTCGGCACGGCCGGGAACACGCCCGTACGGGCCTTGGCCTGCCGCCCGAGCTCGCCGCCGTCGTGCACGTCGTACCGGACCACGGTCAGGTCGTCCCCGGCCGCGAGCTCCAGTTCCTCGGTGAACCGCTCGTCGCACAGCGCGAACCGCACCTCGGCCTTGGCGATCACCTCGCGCAGCTCGACGGCGCGCAGCAGGGCCATCGTGGTGACGGCGACGCCGCCCATCCTCATCACGGCCAGCCAGCAGATCGCCAGCCACGGCGAGTTGGGCCCGCGCAGCAGCACCCGGTTGCCCGGCCGCAGGCCGTGGCCGTGCACCAGCTCCTCGGCCGTCCGGTTGACCAGCTCGGCGACCTGGTCGTAGGACCACACCGTGCCCGCCTGGTCCAACAGGCAGGGCCGGTCCCCGCCGAACCGGCCGATCGTCCCGTCGAGCAGCTCCGCCGCGCAGTTGAGACGCGGCGGGTAACGCAGCTCGGGCAGGTCGACGAGGATCTCGGGCCACTCCTCGACCGGCGGAAGACGGTCGCGGGCGAAGGTGTCGACGTGCGCGGATGGGATCGATGCGTCCATGGCTCCTCCGGAGACTTGACGATCCACCCTCGGGTCCGGGCGCGATCAGGCATTCGATTCGACCGCTTCCTGCCAGCGGCACGGGCGGGGAATGGCAACTTCCTGCCAGCCGCGAGCCGGGTCGCCGGGAGCCGGGTGAGAGTGGCAGCGAAGATCGAGCTCGGAGAAGGAGACGCGGTCATGCAGCCGGCCAGTCAAGAACCGGAAGGCCGGCGGTTCCGCCTGGAACGCCGGATCTTCTTCCACCATTGCGACCCCGCCGGCATCGTCTTCTACCCGCAGTACCTGGTACTGCTGAACGAGGTCCAGGAGGCCTGGTTCAGCGGCTGCCTCGGCGTCGACTACGCCGCCCTGTTCACCAAGCGCCTGCTCGGCGTGCCGACCGTCCGGCTGGAGTGCGACTTCCTCGCACCCAGCCGCCTCGGCGACAGCCTGACGCTGGAGCTCGCGGTGGAGCGGATCGGCACCAAGTCGCTCACCATCGGCTACGAGTACCGCGGCACCGAGGCCGGCGAGGTGCGTGCGCGGTTCAAGACGGTCCTGGTGTTCACCTCCCTGGAGACGCACCGGGCCGTTCCCATTCCTGACGACATCCAGGCCGGCCTGCGGCACTGGCTCGCGACGAGGGGCGACAGCGAAGAATGAGCAGTGGTCTGCTTGACGACCCCCGACTCGGGGCCGGGAACCTCTTCCGTCTGGCCGCGGCCGCGACCCGAGGCGCCGCGCAGAGCCGGATCGAACTGGACGTGCCGTACCTGACGCTCGACGGCGAGCAGGTGCACGGGTTCACCCTGAACGCGCTGGACGAACTGACCGACCGGGTGGCGGCCGGCTTCCACAACGACGGCATCCGGGCCAAGGATCCGGTGGCCGTCTTCCTCGACGAGAGCGTGCGGTACCTGATCCACTACATCGCGCTGAACAAGCTCGGAGCGATCCCGGTCTTCCTGAACAGCTCGCTGGACCCTGAGACCGCCCGCGCCTTCATCCGGCGGGTCGGCGCCGTGGCCGTGGTCTCGGACCCCGAGCGGCTCGCCAAGGACGCGCTGGACCTGCCGTACTACGAGGCGGACCCGTACTCGCCGGACCAGGTCGCGTACTTCCAGCACACCGAGAACGACCCGGTGCTGATCGCCCACACCTCCGGCACCACCGGCGTGCCGAAGGCCGTGCAGTTCAACCACTTCGGCTTCTTCTTCGGCATCAGGCAGCAGGCCGACGCGGACCTCGGCGAGCGCATCCTGTCCGTGCTGCCGCAGAGCCACGCCTCGGCGATCTCGGTGCTGATGTCCGGTGTGCTGCGCGGCCTGGACGTCATGCTCGCCACCGAGCGCTCCCCGCAGCGGCTGGTCGAGCGGTTCGCCACCTTCCGCCCGCAGTTGGTGGTCGGATTCCCCAAGGTCTTCGTCGACCTCTGCCGACTGGACCCGGACCCGGCGGACTTCGCCTCCATCTCGTACTGGATGTGCACCGGCGACGCCAACCACGAGCAGCACATCCGCAAGCTGGTCGCGCTCGGCAACCACACGGACCGCTCGGGGCAGCGGCAGCCCGGGTCCCTGTTCATCGACAACTTCGGCTCGTCCGAGTTCGGTTTCGCCATGTTCCGCCAGGTGCACACGCCGACCAGCGACCGCTACGGCCGCTGCATAGGCCGTCCGTTCGCCTGGATAGACGCCCAGGTCTTCGACGACCGGGACGAACCGCTGGGCCCGTTCGCGGTCGGCCGGCTCGGCCTCAAGTCGCCGACGGTGACGGCCGGTTACTGGAACAACTCGCTGCTCAGCGAGAAGAACCGGGTGCGCGGCTACTGGCTCACCGGTGACTTCGCCTTCCGCGACGAGGACGGCCGCTTCTATCACGTCGACCGCACCACGGACGCCATCACCACCAGTCGCGGCACGGTCTACAGCACCCAGACCGAGGAGCTGATCCTGCGCAACTTCCCTGAGCTGCAGGACTGTTCGCTGGTGAAGTCGGAGGACACCGGGGAGCTGGTGCTGGCCGTCGAACCCGCCGACCCGGCCGCCGACCTGGACGGGCTGTTGACGCGGATCAACGAGACCCTGACCGCCGCCGCCCTGCTGCCGGCCGACCGGATCCTCGTCAAGGGGAGCGAGGAGTTCACCGGCGTGACCGGCAAGGCCCTCAAGCGGGCGATGCGCCGGTCCTACACCGCCGACGGAGCTCACGGACAAGCCTGACATGGCGGTTGAGAAGACCCTCCGATCGGGGCCGGGAACCCCCGCGGGCATCCCGGCCCCCAGCCGACGGCCCCGGGCCGCCTGGGCCGTGGCCTGGCTGATGGGCGCCCTGATCGCGGGCGCCACCGTGCCCACCCCGGTCTATCCGCTCTACGCGCACGAGCTCGGGCTCACCCCGCTGCTGGTGACGGCGGTGTTCTCCACCTACGCACTGGGCACGCTCTGCACGCTGCTGCTGTTCGGCGGCATGTCGGACCGGATCGGGCGCCGCCCGATCCTGCTGGCAGCCCTCTGTCTGGGCCTGCTCAGCTGCGCCCTGTTCGCCGTCTCGCCCACCCTGCCCGGCATCCTGGGCGGGCGGCTGCTGTGCGGCTTCGCCGTGGGCCTGTCCTCCGGCGCGGCGACGGCCTACCTCGGCGAGCTGCTGGCCGACCGGCGCAAGGCGGCCCTGGTAGCCTCGGCGACCAACATGGCGGGCCTCGGCATCGGACCGATGCTCTCCGGCGTCCTCGTCCAGTACGGCCCCGGCCCGATGCTCCTTCCGTACCTGGCGCTGGCCGCCCTGCTCCTGCCCGGGTTCGCCGTGCTCGCGCTGCCGGAGACCGTCGTCCGCGCCGTCGGCCCGGTCCCCCTCCGCCCGCAGCGCCTGCGCATCCCGGCCGAACACCGGTCGGCGTTCGCCTACTCCGCGCTCGCCGCGCTCGGCCCGTTCGCGACCCTCGGCCTGTTCGCCGCCCTGGCCGGCACCTTCCTCCGGGACGGCCTGCACATCACCAACCACCTGATGGTCGGCGTCGCCCCCGGCACCGCCTTCACGGCGGCCGCGCTGGCCCAGGTCTGGGGCAGCAGGGTCGCACCCCGGACGGGCGTCATCGCCGGCATGGCCGTCCTCCCGGCCGGGCTGGTGTCGGTCGTCGCCGCGATCCCGGCCGTCTCGCTGTCGCTCTTCCTGGTCGGGGCGGCCGTCTCCGGCGGGGCCGCCGGATTCGCCTTCCGCTCCGGCCTGGCCCTGCTCTCCGCCAACGCCCGCCCCGACCAGGCCGGCCGACTGGTCTCCGGCTACTTCACCTCGGCCTACCTCGGGCTGTCCCTGCCAGTGGTCGGCACCGGCCTCCTGCTCGGCGCCACCACCCTGCTCGTCACCGCCGCCGTCTTCACCGCCGCGGTGACGGCCATCGCCCTGCTCTGCATCGTCCCGGTCGCCCGCGCCCGCGGATGACGGGGCGCCGGACCGGTTGCCGGTCGGGTGGGTCCCACCCGGAACACCCGTCAGTGGATCTCGCGGTCCTGCAGCTGGTGCAGGAGGTAGCCGGCGTGCAGCCGGTTCTTCGCGCCGAGCCGCCGCATGATCTCGGAGATGTGGCGCTGGCAGGTGCGCATGGAGATCCCGAGGCGGCGGGCGATCGCGCGATCGTCGACTCCGTCCACCAGCAGGCTGATGATCATCGCCTTGGTGTCGTCCGACGCTATCTCCACCATGCTGCGGTCGTAGCCGGGGGACAGCGGCAGCGCGCTCGACCAGGCGAACTCGAAGGCCGCGTACATGAAGTCGACCACGCTCGGATCGCGTACCACCGCCGCGCTCAGCGGATCGTCGCGCAGCTCGATCAACGCGACCGTCCGATCGAAGATCATCAGGCGCGCGAAGTCGTTGCTGGTGGTCCGCACCTCCGCGCCCTGGCCGGTCACGTGCTCGACGAAGGTCAGCGTGGGCTGACTGTGCCTGGCGGGGTGCTGGTAGAGCGTGCGCAGCTTGACGCCGCGCGCCAGGAGTTCATCGGCGCGCTCCAACGACTCCGCCAGGGCCTCCTGGTCCCGGGCTCCGCCGGGCTGGGAGGCGACCACCTCGCGTCGGCTCGCCGCCGCGAGCTCGGCTATCACGCCACGCGCGGCGCCGACACCCAGCACGGGCTCGATCGGCGACGACCGGGCACCACGGAGCACCTTCTCCTGGTAGGCGGCCACCAGGCCGGTGTAGGTGGACCAGAGCCGGTCGGCCTCCCGCTGCCGCCGCGCCAGATCCTGCAGCACCGGTGCCAGCATCCGGATGCGGGCGGCTTCCGGGGGCACCGCCACCAGCCGACCGACATCGGCGGCACCGGCCCGTAGCAGCTTCAGCCTGAGTAATTCCGCTACCGCCAGCTTGACTTGACTGTCAGTCAAGTTCAGATCGTGCCCCGCCTCGGCGAGAGTCGGCGGAGAGGACTGCCGGAGCGTGAAGTCGTAGAGGATTTCGGCGGATTCGCCGAGCGGCGCACGAACCACGCCCGGAACTTCCCGATTTGACACGTGCCGTCCCCCTGGCGGATATGTGCAGGCCGAAAGAAGATAGCCCAGGCGGATGGGAAATGGCGCCTGTGGCTGGGCATGCTGGAGTGGTTGCGGTCGATCACGAACCGACAACGAGAAGGACTTGAGGGGGGACCGTCATGAGAATCGTCCGCCAGGTGTTCGCAGCTGCCCTGGTCGACGTCCTGACCACGTCCGCGGGCTCGCCACCCCCGGACCTCGGCGGGGACTGACAGCGCCGACCGGACCGGCCCCGCACCCCTCGCCGCGGTGGCCGGCCTTGGACTGCCCGGAGGTCGCGCCCGCCCGAGCCCCCGCGCGTCCGACCGTTGCTCCCCACCACCGCCGACCGCCGGGCCGCCGCGCGCGCCCGGACGAGCTCGGCCATACGGACCCGCGGAGAGGCACTTGACCAGCATCGGGCAGTCGTTAGAGAACCTCAGCTCTCCCACCCTGCCGGCGCTGCGCGACCTGGCACTGCAGGTGGCGGAGATGGCCGGCCGGCTCTCCGGAGGCGTGGCGTACGGCCTCCGCCCCGACGCGGCCCCCGAGGACGCCCGCTCGGTCGCAGCGCGCCTGATCCAGCAGTGCGGCCACCGCGTGGTCAGGGCCCAGAGCAGCTACGCCGACGGGCCGCACGAGTTCAACGACCCGCTCCTGGACCGGCTGCACACCCAACTCCTGGCCCGGGGAGGTGAGGTCAGGATGCTCGTCACCGGCACGCTGCTCCAGGACGAGGAGGCGCTGGCCAAACTGACCGAGCTCGCCACCGCAGGGGCGCAGATCCGGGTCTCCCCCTGCGGGCTGCCCACCGCCGTGATCACCGACGGCCTGGTCGGCCTGCTGGCCTCGGAGCGCAACGCGCCACTCACCGTGATCTCCGGTCGGGAGGCCGTCCGAGCCATCTCCCTCCTCCATGACGCCGTCTGGACCCAGTCCACCGGCCTCGTGCCCGACCACCGGGGCTGGACGGCCGACGAATGCTCCGTGCGCGTCCTACAGGCGATCAGCCGGGGCTACACCGACGAGCGGGCCGCCCGGGAGCTGGGCCTGTCGGTGCGCACCTACCGTCGGCACGTGGCCGCCCTGCTCACCCGGCTCGACGCGGGCTCCCGGTTCCAGGCCGGCGTGCGGGCGGCCCAACTCGGCCTGATCGGCGCGGCGGCCTGACCGAGGCGGCGGCCTGACCGGCGCCGCGCGCCCGACGGCGGGCCGGGCCGAATCCGGCGGACCGAAGGCCGGCCCCGTGGGACCGGCCGTCGGCTCACTCCTTCGGAGCCTCCGGCTGCTCGACGAAGTCGACCTTCTTGAACTGCCGGTTCATCGACTTGGCCAGGAACCAGGTCGCGACGCCGAGGGCGGCGAAGACGACGAAGCCGAGGAGGCCGGGGGTGACCTTGGCGTCGTCGACGGCGAGGTCAGCGGCGAGGTGGACGAGGTTCACGGAGGCACTCATATCTCTATGGTGGCCCGGCTCACGGGGAGCCGGGCCATCGGGGGGTGGTTCAGTCGCGCGTGTCGGCGGCCTCGGCCGCCAGGGTGGGCGTGCGCAGGCCGGCGAACAGGTCGTCCTCCGGCAGGTCCACGTCGACCAGGGTACGGCTGAGCTCGTAGTCCTCGGTGGGCCAGACCTCGCGCTGGACCTCCAGCGGGACGCGGAACCACGGGCCGTCCGGGTCGATCTGGGTCGCGTGGGCGATCAGCGCGCGGTCGCGGGTCTCGAACCAGTCGTCGCAGCGGACCCGGGTGGTGATCTCGCGCTCCTTGCGGCCGCTCTTCTCCCAGCCCTCGATCCACTCGCCGTACGGCGACTCGTGGCCGTGCTCGGTGAGGTACGTGTGGAGGGCCCGGATGCGGCCCATCGGGAAGCCGTGGTTGTAGTACAGCTTGAGCGGCTGCCAGGGCTCGCCGGCCTCCGGGTAGGCGTCCGGGTCGCCCGCGGCGTCGAAGGCCAGCATGGTGATCTTGTGGGTCATGATGTGGTCCGGGTGCGGGTAGCCGCCGTTCTCGTCGTAGGTCGTGATGACCTGCGGCTTGAACTCGCGGATCAGCCGGACCAGCGGCTCCGCGGCCTCCTTGACGTCCTGGAGGGCGAAGCAGCCCTCGGGCAGCGGCGGCAGCGGGTCCCCCTCGGGCAGGCCTGAGTCCACGAAGCCCAGCCAGGCCTGCTTGACGCCGAGGATCGCCCGCGCCTCGTCCATCTCCTTGCGGCGCACCTCGTGGATGTTCTCCTCGACGTACCGGTCCCCCTGGAGCTTGGGGTTGAGGACCGACCCGCGCTCGCCCCCCGTGCAGGTGGCCACCAGCACGTCCACGCCCTGCTCGACGTACATGGCCATGGTGGCCGCGCCCTTGCTGGACTCGTCGTCCGGGTGGGCGTGCACCGCCATCAGTCGCAACTGCTCAGTCAACGCCTTGCGTTCCTTCCACACTTGTCGGGCGTTCCGCGAAGTCCGGGTCTGCCCACCGTACGAACCGCTCACTTCGGGACCGCGTCGCCGCGGGGCCGGGCCGCGGAACGTCGCCGGCGCGGCCGAGCCCTGCCCCCGCCGGACCGGCCGCGGGCGTGCCCCTCCTATAGTGACGGACTGGAGGAGCGTCGCATTCCCCCGCACCACCCGCGCGGCCCCTCCCCCAGGAGAGGACGGAGTCCGATGAGTGCAGACACCACCGCCACCGGTCTGCCCGAGGGGCGATACGGCCGCGGCGGCGACCGCGACTCGGACCGCCGCCTGAAGGTGATCGGCGCGGTCTGCGGCGTGCTCGGCCTGGGCCTGATCGCCTGGCTGGGCGGCTCCTACATGCTGCGCGAGTCGAAGATCAACGGCTCGGTGCCGACCTTCCAGGTGCTCTCCGACTCCGAGGTCCAGCTGCACCTCACCGTACGCAAGGGCGACGGGCAGGCCGGCACCTGCACCGTGCGCTCGCAGGGCGACGACCACGGGGTGGTCGGGGTGGCCGACTTCCCGGTCCCGGCGGCCGGCTCCAGCTACGACGCGGTGGTCACCCTGCGCACCACCTCGCGCGGCACCACCGCCGAGCTGCTGGGCTGCACCCCGACCAAGTAGTGGTCCCGCCGGGCAGCGCGCCCCCGCCGGGCGCCGCGCCCGGGCCGGACAGTGCGCCCCGGGCGGCGCACCCGCCTCCGGCGGCACGCATATCCGATCCGGAGAGCGGGCATCCGTAGAGGGTCCCGCACTCCATTGCCGTACACCGCGGCGCAACGCCACCGTCAACGACGCGTGAACGCCCCTCCCGCTTGTCAGCAGGACTTGTTAGGCTCGTGGTTTCGCCCCTTCCGCACCGGATGGTACGGGAGCGGGCGTTGCTTTGTAGTTGAGACCGATATCACCACCGACCCCTGCTGACGACTCACACCCTCAGCACAGCCCCAGCACCTACGAGGAGCACCCGTGACCCAGACCAGTGAGAACGTGACCTGGCTCACTCAGGCCGGCTACGACCAGCTCAAGGCCGAGCTGGACCACCTGACCGGGCCCTGGCGCATCGAGATCGCCCAGAAGATCGAGGCGGCGCGCGAGGAGGGGGACCTCAAGGAGAACGCCGGCTACCACGCGGCGAAGGAGGAGCAGGGCAAGTACGAGCTGCGCATCCGCCAGCTGACCCAGCTGCTGGAGCGCGCCAAGGTCGGCGAGGCCCCGGCCGACTCGGGCGTGGTGGCCCCGGGCATGGTCGTCACGGTCGCCTTCGACGGCGACGAGGACGACCTGATGGAGTTCCTGCTGGCCTCCCGCGAGGTCGCGGGCGCCGACGACCTGGACGTCTACTCGCCGCAGTCCCCGCTGGGCCGCGCCATCGACGGCAAGCGGATCGGCGACGAGGCCACCTACGAGCTGCCGAACGGCAAGCCGGCCATGGTGAAGATCGTCAAGGTCGTGCCGCACTCCGGCTGATCCGGCCGCACACGACCCGAGGGCGGCCGCGGAAGTCCAGCACTTCCGCGGCCGCCCTCAGGCGTTCCGGGCGCGCCGTTCCGGGCGGCGCCCGGTCAGGCGGTGGAGGAGCGGTACTTGCGCACCGCCAGCCAGGAGAACACCGCGGTGATCACGACCGACCACAGCACCGACACCAGCGCCGCGTGCTGCATCGGCCAGGCGCTGTCCACCGGCCCGACCTGGTTGCCGAACAGCACCCGGCAGGCCTGCACGGTGGCGCTGAACGGGTTCCAGTACGCGATCCCCTGGAGCCAGCCCGGCATCGAGGTGACCGGCACGAAGGCGTTGGACACGAAGGTCAGCGGGAACAGCCAGATCAGCCCGGCCGAGGTGGCCGCCTCGGGGCTGCGCACCGACAGGCCGATCAGCGCGCCGATCCAGGAGAAGGCGTAGCCGAGCAGGAGCAGCAGGCCGAAGGCGGCGAGCGCGTTGAGCAGGCCGTCGTGGATCCGCCAGCCGACCAGCAGCGCGACCATCGCCAGCACCACCAGGATGAACGCGGTCTGGCACAGGTCCGCCAGGGTGCGGCCGACCAGCACCGCGGACCGGGCCATCGGCAGCGAGCGGAACCGGTCCACCAGCCCCTTGCTCATGTCCTCCGCGATGCCCGCCGAGGCGCCGGCGACGGCGAAGGTGACGGTCTGGGCGAAGATGCCGGCCATCAGGAACTGGATGTACGTGTCCGAGCTGGAGTCGGTGCCGGGGATCTTGATCGCCCCGCCCATCACGTACGAGAACAGCAGCACGAACATGACCGGCTGCATCAGCCCGAAGACCACGATCTCCGGGATACGGGTCATCCTGCGCAGGTTGCGCTTGGCGACCACCCAGGAGTCGTGCAGGGCGGCGACGATCCCCCGGCGCTGCCCGGGCATCGCCGGGCCGATGGCGTGCTCGGTGGCGGTGCCCATCTCAGCTCTCCTTCCCGGCCGCGACGGCCTGCTTGTCCGGCTCCGGCCCGCCCGGCCCACCCGGGCCGCCCTGGCCCCGGCCGCGCGCCTTGCGGTCGGCGCCGCCCTCCTCCTCGGACCGCTCCTCGGCGACGTGGCCGGTGAGGGTGAGGAAGACGTCGTCCAGGGTCGGGCGGCGCAGCCCGATGTCGTCGATCTCGATCCCGCGGGAGTCCAGTTCGCGGATCGCGTCGGCGAGCACCCGGGCGCCGCCGCTGATCGGCACGGTGATCCTGCGGGTGTTCCTCTCCACCGTCGGCTCGCTCAGCGCGTAGCCGGACAGCGCGGCGACGGCGTCGCCGACCAGGCCGGGCCGGTGCACCACGACCTCGATCCGCTCGCCGCCGATCTGCGCCTTGAGCTGGTCGGCGGTGCCGCGGGCGATCACCCGGCCCTGGTCGACCACCGCGATGTCGTGGGCGAGCCGGTCGGCCTCCTCCAGGTACTGGGTGGTGAGCAGCAGCGTGGTGCCCTGCTCGACCAGCGTCTCGATGACCTCCCAGAGCGCGAGCCGGTTGCGCGGGTCGAGACCGGTGGTCGGCTCGTCCAGGAACATCACCGGCGGCCGGACGACCAGCGCGGCGGCGAGGTCCAGGCGCCGGCGCATGCCGCCCGAGTAGGTCTTGGCGGTGCGGTCCTTGGCCTCGGTGAGGTTGAACCACTCCAGCAGCTCCAGCGCGCGGGCCTTCGCGGCGCGGTTGCTCATCTGGTAGAGCTCGCCGACCATGGTGAGGTTCTCGAAGCCGGTCAGGTACTCGTCGACCGCCGCGTACTGGCCGGACAGGCCGATCAGGCTGCGGACCCGGTCGGGGTGCTTGAGCACGTCGACCCCGGCGACCACCGCGTGGCCGGAGTCGGGGCGGAGCAGGGTGGTGAGGACCCGCACGGTGGTGGTCTTCCCGGCGCCGTTGGGGCCGAGCAGCCCGAGCACCGTGCCCTCGGGGACGTCGAGGCTGACCCCGTCCAGGGCTCGTACGTCGCCGAAGGTCTTCACCAGGTTCTCGGCTTGGATGGCTGGCGCCATGGCCTTGCCTCATCTCCTCGGACGTATGGGGCGATCTGTCCCACCCTGCCCCGTTTCCGGGCACACGGGCGACCCGATTCTCGACCCGTGGGACTCGAACGCGATGTATCGCGAGTCTTCCAGTACGCGATATATCGCGTCAAGGGACGGGGTCCAGGACCGGACGCGGAACGGCGTGCGGGACAGAGCCCGGCCGAAGTGCGGCACGGAGTCCGGCACGGAGCTCAGCCCGAGACCACGTACCCCGCGTCCCGCAGCTCCCCGACCACCAGCGCGCAGTGCTCCGGCCCCTTGGTCTCCAGGTGCAGGTCCACCTCGACCTCGGTCAGCCCCAGCCGCGGGTCGATCCGCACGTGCGCCACGTCCAGCACGTTGGCGTCCACCCTGGTCAGCACGGCCAGCAGGTCCGCCAGCGCACCCGGCTTGTCCGCCAGCCGCACCCGCAGCGACAGGTAGCGCCCGGCCGCCGCCAGCCCGTGCCGCAGCACCCGCTGCATCAGCTGCGGGTCGATGTTGCCGCCGGACAGCACCCCCACCACCGGGCCCTCGAAGGAGTCCGGCCGCTCCAGCAGCGCCGCGATCGGGGCCGCCCCGGCCGGCTCGACCACCAGCTTCAACCGCTCCAGTCCGAGCAGCAGCGCCCGCGACAGCGCGTCCTCGGAGACCGTGCGGATGCCGTCGGCCAGCGTGTTGACCACCTCGAAGGGGATGTCGCCGGGGCGCCCGACCATGATCCCGTCCGCCATCGTGGCGAAGTGCTCCAGCGACACCGGCCGCCCCGCCGCCAGCGAGGGCGGGTACGCGGCCGCGCCGGCCGCCTGCACCCCGATGACCCGCACGTCCGGCCGCAGCGGCTTGACCGCCGCCGCGATCCCGGCGAGCAGCCCGCCGCCGCCCACCCCGACCAGGATGGTCCGCACCTCCGGGCACTGCTCCAGGATCTCCAGCCCGACGGTCGCCTGGCCGGTGACCACGTCCCAGTGGTCGAAGGGGTGGATGAACACCGCGCCGGTCGCGTCCGCGTACTGCTGCGCCGCCCGCAGGGCCTCGTCCACGGTGGCGCCGTGCAGCCGCACGTCGGCGCCGTAGTCGCGGGTGGCCGCGACCTTCGGCAGCGGCGCCGCGACCGGCATGAACACCGTGGAGCGCACGCCGAGCAGCGAGGCCGCCAGCGCCACGCCCTGGGCGTGGTTCCCGGCGCTCGCCGCCACCACCCCGCCGGCCCGCTGCACCGGCGAGAGTCCCGCGATCCGCACGTACGCCCCGCGCAGCTTGAAGGACCCGGTGCGCTGGAGGTTCTCGCACTTCAGGTGGACCGGCGCGCCGATCAGCCCGGAGAGGTGCCGGCTGCCCTCCATCGGGGTCACCCGGGCTACCCCGGCGAGCATCTTCTGGGCGCCGCGGACGTCGTCGAGGGTGATCGGCCAGGTGTGCATGGCGCCAGACTACGGGCGTGGCCGACGGTGATCCGGAATGCCGGGCCTGTTCCCGGGCCCGCCCGGCCCGCGTACCCTGCTGCTCCTGAGCCTTCCTCACCGCACGACGATCGTGAGCCGCGATGACGACGACCTCGCCCCAGGCCACCGACCGCACCGACCCCGTGCACACCCAACTCCAGTACCAGCTGGCGGTGTTCGCCCGCCGCATGGAACAGGTCCGGACCTCCGGCGGCGGGGTCGGGGCCCTGGACCGGGCCGCCTATCTGCTGCTCGACCGCCTGCAGCGGCACGGGCCGGCCAACGTCAAGGCGCTGGCCGAGTCGCTGGGGGTGGACTCCTCCACGGTGACCCGCCAGGTCGCCCCGCTGGTCACGGCCGGGCTGGTCGGCCGGGTGCAGGACCCGGCCGACCGCCGGGCCGTACGGCTCGCGCTGACCTCGCGCGGCCTCGACCGGCTCGCCGAAGTCCGCGACGGCCGGGCCGAGTTGACGCGCCGCCTGGTGGACGGCTGGCCGCCGGAGGAGCAGCGCGTGTTCTGCGCCCTGCTGGCCCGCTTCAACCTCGCGATGGAGTCGTACACGGCGGACCAGCAGGGGCAGTGAGGGGCCGCGGCCCCGTACGGGCTCAGCCCAGCGCCTGCTTGAGGTCGGCCAGCAGGTCGTCGATCGACTCGATGCCGACCGAGACGCGCACCAGGTCGGACGGCACCTCCAGCGGCGAGCCCGCCGCCGAGGCGTGGGTCATCCGGCCCGGGTGCTCGATCAGCGACTCGACGCCGCCGAGCGACTCACCGAGGGTGAACAGCTGCGCGCGGTTGCAGACCTCGACGGCCGCCTCCTCGCCGCCGGCGACCCGGAACGAGACCATGCCGCCGAAGGCCTTCATCTGCTTGGCCGCGATGTCGTGGCCGGGGTGCTCGGGCAGGCCCGGGTAGAGCACCTGGCTGACCTTCGGGTGGCTCGCCAGCAGCTCGGCGACCTTCTCGGCGTTGGCGCTGTGCCGGTCCATCCGGACGCCCAGCGTCTTGATGCCGCGCAGCACCAGCCAGGCGTCGAACGGGCCGGAGACGGCGCCCATCGCGTTCTGGTGGTACGCGACCTCCTCGCCGAGGGCCGCGTCGGCCAGCACCAGCGCACCGCCGACCACGTCGGAGTGGCCGCCCATGTACTTGGTGGTGGAGTGCACGACCGCGTCCGCGCCGAGCGAGATCGGCTGCTGGAGGTACGGGCTGGCGAAGGTGTTGTCGACCACCAGCAGCGCGCCGGCGCCGTGCGCGACCTCGGCGAGCGCGGCCAGGTCGGTGATGCCCAGCAGCGGGTTGGACGGGGTCTCCACCCACACCGCGCGGGTGTTGGGGCGCAGCGCCTCGCGGACGGTGGCCAGGTCCTGGGTGTTGGCCACGGAGAACTCGACGCCCCAGCGGGTCAGCACCTTGGCGAACAGCCGGAAGGTGCCGCCGTAGGCGTCGTTGGGGATCACGATGTGGTCGCCCGGCTTGAGGATGGTGCGCAGCAGGGTGTCCTCGGCGGCCAGGCCGGAGGCGAAGGCGAGGCCGCGAGCGCCGCCCTCCAGTGCCGCGAGGCACTCCTCCAGCGCGGTGCGGGTCGGGTTGGCGCTGCGGCTGTACTCGTAGCCGCCCCGCAGGCCGCCCACCCCGTCCTGCTTGTAGGTGGACACCTGGTAGATCGGCGTGACGACGGCCCCGGTCTGGGGGTCTGCTTCCTGACCCGCGTGGATGGCGAGAGTCTCGAAGCCCTGAGGAAGCTGGTGCTCGGTCATGGGTCCGAGCCTAATGGGCGAATGCCGTCACGCCTGCCCGAACCGGGAAGCGGGGCGAACCCGCAGGTGGGAGCGGGTGCGCGGCGGGCCGGAACCGCGGGTGCGCGAGGCCCCCGGTCTCCCGGCCTCCGCGCGGCGGGCCCGAACGGCCCGTACGGCCGCCCTCCGGAATCCGGGGGCGGCCGTGCGCGTTGCACACTGAGCCAGGTTCCCCGACCCGCTGGAGCAGGCCGTGCTGTTCAACCGCCACAAGACCTCGCTCGTCCCCGCCGACCAGGCGCTGCCCGGCCGGCCCTCCCCGGCCTTCACCCTCACCGAGCCGCACACCGTGCTCGGGCACCCGCTGCCCGGCCCGTACCCGCAGGGCCTGGAGGTGGCCGACTTCGGGCTGGGCTGTTTCTGGGGCGCCGAACGCACCTTCTGGCGACTGCCCGGCGTCTGGACGACGCTGGTCGGCTATCAGGGCGGCCACACCCCCAACCCGACGTACGAGGAGGTGTGCAGCGGGCTGACCGGGCACACCGAGGCGGTCCGGGTGGTGTACGACCCGGCCGTGATCTCCTACGAGCGCCTGCTGAAGACGTTCTGGGAGGCCCACGACCCGACCCAGGGCAACCGCCAGGGCAACGACGTCGGCACCCAGTACCGCTCCGCCGTCTACACCCACTCCCCCGCCCAGGCCGAGGCCGCCGCGGCCACCCGGGACGCCTTCCAGCCGTCGCTGACCGCGCTCGGTTACGGTCCGATCACCACCGAGATCGCCCCGGCCGGCCCGTTCTTCCCGGCCGAGCCGTACCACCAGCAGTACCTGTCGGAGGCCAAGAACCCCAACGGCTACTGCGGTCTGGGCGGTACCGGCGCCTCCTGCCCGATCGGCGTGGCCCGCACCCAGGGCTGACCCTCTCCCGGGAGCGGCCACTCAAAGTGACCGGTCCCTGATCCGGGCGCAGACTGGAAGGGCCGACGAGGCCGGCCCGGCCACCCTCTGGTGGCCGGGCCGGCCGCACGGGAGAGGAGTGCGCCATGTCCGGTCCCTACCGACGGAACTTCGACGATCCCGAGGAAGTCCGCCCCTTCGAGGAGGGCACGGGGGAGCTGCGGCTGGTCAACCTGGACGGCGGCCCGGTGGGCCGGGCCGTGTTCGAGCCGGGTTGGCAGTGGTCCAAGCACGTCAAGCCGATCGCCAAGACCGACAGCTGCCAGGCCGCCCACGCCGGGTACGTGGTCTCCGGCCGGATGAAGATCGTCATGGACGACGGCCGGGAGTGCGAGGTGGGCCCCGGCGACTTCATGCTCTGCCCGCCCGGGCACGACGCCTGGACGGTGGGCCCGGAGGCCTGTGTGATCGTCGACTGGCAAGGCTTCGCGGACTACGCGAAGCCCTGAGCGGCACCGGGCTCCGCCGTTTCGCACCGGTCCCGCTCCCCGGGTCGGCCGTGAGGTCCGGTCCCACCCGGGGAGTCGTTCGTACCGGGGTCCGGCGGGGTCAGACGGCGCTGCCGGCCTTCCAGGCGGACCAGCTCATGTTCCAGCCGTTCAGGCCGTTGTCCGGGGCGACCGTCTTGTCGCCGGAGTTCACGACCTCGACCACGTCGCCGACCATCGAGGACTTGTAGAACTTGAAGCCGTCGGCGCCGCTGTCCTGGGCGCCCTTGGTGTCCTGGAGGCCGATGCAGCCGTGGCTGGTGTTCTGGCTGCCGAAGATCGACGGCGAGGACCAGTAGTTGCCGTGGATGAAGGTGCCCGAGGTGCTGAGGCGCTGGGCGTGCGGCACGTCCGCGATGTCGTACTCGCTGCCCAGGTTGACGGTCTGCGAGTTCATCCGGGTCTGGGTGTACTGCTCGGAGATCACCATCTTGCCGCCCCAGGTGGTGTGCTCGGGCGAGCCGCCGGAGATCTTGTAGACCGCGCTGACCTGGCCGTCGGTGGTGACGGTGAGCTTCTTGGTGGCGAGGTCGGCGACGCTGGTCTGGGCGCGGCCGATGGTGAAGCTGACGTCCTTGGACTGGGTGCCGTAGACGCCCTTGGCGCCCTCGACGTCCTTGAGCCGGAGCTTGAGGGTGACCTTGGTGCCCTTGGCCCAGTACTCCTGGGGCCGGAAGTCGAGCCGGGTGCTGGAGAACCAGTGACCGACGATCTCGACGCCCGGCTCGGCTATGACCGTGATCGCCTGCTGGACGCTCTTGCGGTCGGTGATCGGCTTGCTGAAGTTGATCGAGACCGGCATGCCGACGCCGACCGTCGAGCCGTCCTCGGGGGTGAAGTAGCCGACGAAGGTGTTGGCCGGGGTCGCCGTGGTGAAGACGGCGTTGGAGTCCGCCTCCAGCTTGTCCTTGTCGAAGGCGGTGGCGGCGACGGTGTACTTGGTACCGCTGGCGGGGGCGGTGGCCGAGGTCCAGCCGGTGCCGTCTGCGGAGAGCTGGCCCGCCAGCTCCTTGCCGGTGGTGTCGGTGACCTTGACGCTGCTCAGGGTGCCGTTGGCGACGGTGACCTTGACCGGCTCGCTGAAGCTCGCGGAGGCGGCGCCGTCGGCCGGGGTGACGGTGATGACCGCGGCCGAGGTCTTGGGGGCACTGCTGCTCGCGCCGCTCGGGGCGCCGCCCGAACCGCCCGAGCCGCCGGAGCCGCTGCCACCGCTGCCACCGCTGGCGCTGTTGTCGTTGCAGGCCGCCAGCAGCAGTACGGGCGCGCCGATCAGTCCCGCGAGGACCCCGCGCCGGCTCCAGCCGCTTCCGGCCGCCCGCCCCTGACCTTCCCGTGCCGTCACGTCGCGTCTCCCTGCTGATCATCCCGGGCATTACGGATACAGAAACGCAATCCACCCGTTCACGGTTCCAACACCGAAGGGTAAGCGATCGTATGAGATGACCCAACTTCCCGATGAACAGGGACGAAACGCCCGGCCCGCGAGGCGGACCGGGCGTTCACGTGTGATGGCGGCGGGCGCCGTCACCCGACGGCTTCGTCCTACTCGGCGGACTCGTCCACCTGGTACTCGTCCCACTCCTCGCTGTCCGGGTCGAACGCGGTCTGCGCCGACTCCCAGGTCGCCGAGGCGAGCTCCACACCGGGCACGTCGCCGAGCAGCGCGACCGGGTCGATGAAGTGGGCGAGCGAACCCGACGGGTCCACCTCGATGGCCTCGACGGACTGGGCGCGCTCCTCGTCGTCGAGGTACTCGTCCGCGGTGACCGCCTCCAGGGCGGCCGCCTTGAGCGCGCCCTCGTCGGTGATCTCCGCGATGAGCTCGATCTTGACCCGGACGTAGCGCGGGGTGTCCTGGTCGGTCGTTTCAGTGCTGGTCATGCGTGCGAGCGTACGGGACGACCGCGCCCGGCGTGGTGCGCGGGCGGCCGCCCGGAGCACACCCCGCGCGCCCGGCGCGAACGGCGCGAACGGAAGGGGCCGGTCCCTCGGAGAAGGACCGGCCCCACCGTTCCCCGCCGGGGCTCCCCCACCCGGGAGCCACGGGGACACGCGCCGTGCGGCGCGGTGCTGCCGCGGGAACCGCCGCACCCTGTCAGCCGGCCGGGGCCGGGCAGGGGCGGGACGACGGCGCCTCCCACGGCGGAGGACACAGCGGCCGGGTCAGGCTCGCCCGGTGTGTCCGGAGCCGACCGCGGTCGCCGGGGAGCCGCTCCCGGACGGTTGCCGTCGCCTCACTCGGCGTCCTGCCGTTGACCACCACGATGCCCGAGCCTTGTTAACCACGTGCTGCGGGCAGGTGACGCCGGTGTACCACTTCTCCCGTGGACGAATCCTCCGCATCCGTCCACAGCGGGACGGCGGTGACGGAGCATCGGCGACGGACGGCGGCGGGGCAGCGGTCGGCGAGCGACGGGGCAGCGGACGGCGGCCGGCGGTGACGCCGGGTCAGTGCTGGCCGCGACCGGTCAGGAAACCCAGCAGGTCCTGGCGGGTGACGATGCCCTGCGGCTTGCCCTCGACCAGCACGACGGCCGCGTCGGCCTTCTCCAGCACGGTCATCAGGTTGGTGACGGTCTCGCCCGAGCCGACCACCGGCAGCGGCTTGGACATCACCTTGTCCAGCGTGTCGGTGAGCTCGATCTCCTTGGCGAAGATGCCCTCCAGCAGCAGCTTCTCGACCACCGAGCCGATCACCTCGCCGGCCATGATGTCCGGGTGCCCGGCGCCCGGGGAGACCACCGGCATCTGCGAGACGCCGTACTCGCGCAGCACCCGGACCGCCTCGGAGACCGTCTCGTTCGGGTGCATGTGGACGAACTGCGGGACGCCGCCCTGCTCCATGGACTCCTTGCGGGCCAGCACCTCGCCGATGTGCGCCTCGTCGGTGGACGAGGGCAGGAAGCCGTAGTCGGCCATCCAGTCGTCGTTGAAGATCTTCGACAGGTAGCCGCGGCCGCCGTCCGGCAGCAGCACCACCACGACGTCGTCCGGCCCGAGCTCCTTGGCCACCTCCAGCGCGGCCACCACGGCCATCCCGCAGGAGCCGCCGACCAGCAGGCCCTCCTCCTTGGCCAGGCGGCGGGTCATCTGGAACGAGTCCTTGTCGGAGACGGCGACGATCTCGTCCGCGACGTTGCGGTCGTAGGCGGTCGGCCAGAAGTCCTCACCGACGCCCTCGACCAGGTACGGCCGGCCGGTGCCGCCCGAGTAGACCGAGCCCTCCGGGTCGGCGCCGATCACCTTGACCTTGCCGCCGGAGGCCTCCTTCAGGTAGTTGCCGGTGCCGGAGATGGTGCCGCCGGTGCCGACGCCCGCCACGAAGTGGGTGATCTTCCCCTCGGTCTGCTCCCACAGCTCCGGGCCGGTGGAGTGGTAGTGCGAGGCCGGGTTCTCCGGGTTGGAGTACTGGTCCGGCTTCCAGGCGTTCGGGGTCTCCCGGACCAGGCGGTCGGAGACGTTGTAGTAGGAGTCCGGGTGCTCCGGGGCGACGGCGGTCGGGCAGACGACCACCTCGGCGCCGTACGCGCGCAGGGTGTTGATCTTGTCGGTCGAGACCTTGTCCGGACAGACGAAGATGCACTTGTAGCCCTTCTGCTGGGCCACGATCGCCAGGCCGACGCCGGTGTTGCCGGAGGTCGGCTCGACGATGGTGCCGCCGGGCTTGAGGGCGCCCGAGGCCTCGGCGGCCTCGATCATGCGCATCGCGATGCGGTCCTTGACCGAGCCGCCGGGGTTGAAGTACTCGACCTTCGCCAGCACTGTCGCGCTGATGCCCTCGGTGACCTTGTTCAGCTTGACCAGCGGCGTGTTGCCGACCAGGTCGATGATCGAGTTGTGGTACCGCACGGGGGTCCTCCCGGTCTGTGGGCGTGCGACTGCTTTTCGGTACTGCAAAGCCTAGGGCGTGGCACCCGTCCCTCGGCTCCCCTCTTTCACACCTCCCCCAATGGCCCACCCCCTTCGGCGCCCCGGGTAATCCCGCCCCCCGCGCGGGTAAGAGCGCTGTGCAGGCAGCGCCGTGCCTCCGTGGGGGGGCCGGCAGGAGCACGTGAAGGGGGCACCGGATGCCAGGGGCACGGGACTCGCGGGCCCGGGTGGCCCGTCGGATCGCCACCGCGGCGGCCTACGGCGGCGGCGGTCTCGGCCTGCTCGGAGTGGGCCTGGTCGGCCTGCTGCTGACCGAGAGCAAGCTCGCCATCCAGGCCATCGGGGTCCTGGAGACCCAACCGCCCAGGGCCGACGGCGTCTACGGGGACGCCTTCGCCGACCGCACCGTCGGCCCCCAGGCCCCGCTCGTGCTGGCCGTCCTCGGCGACTCCACCGGCGCCGGCCTGGGCGTGGCCCGCTCCGGCGAGACCCCGGGCGCCCTGCTCGCCGCCGGCCTCGCCTCGGTGGCCGAGCGCCCGGTGCGGCTGGTCAACGTGGCCCGCTCCGGCGGCCGCTCCGCCGACCTCTCCGGCCAGCTGGAGCAGGCGCTGCCGCACCACCCGGACGTCGCCGTGATCATGGTCGGCGCGAACGACGTGACCCGGCACAGCCCGGCCCAACTGGCCGTCCGCCAGCTCGGCGAGGCCGTCGCCGCCTTGCACGCCAACGGCTGCGAGGTGGTCGTGGGCACCTGCCCCGACCTCGGGACGATCAAGCCGGTGCGGCCGCCGCTGCGCTGGGTGGCCCGCCGGCTGAGCCGGCAGCTGGCCGCCGCGCAGACCATCGCGGTGGTGGAGGCGGGCGGTCGGACGGTCTCGCTGGGATCGCTGCTGGGCCCGGAGTTCGCCGCGCGCCCGGAGATGTTCGCCGCCGACCGCTACCACCCCTCGGCCCAGGGCTACGCGACCGCCGCGATGGCGCTGCTGCCCTCGGTCTGCGCCACGCTCGGACTCTGGCCCGAGGAGGAGCGCCCGGCCGCGGCCGTCCCGGGCACCTCGGTGCTGCCGGTCGCGGTCGCGGCGGCCGCGGCGGCCGACCGGGAGGGCACCGAGGTGGCGGCCGTACCGGCGGAGGGCGCGGGCCGCCGTTGGGCCCAGTTGAGGCACCGGCTGCGGATCGGCCCGCCCGGCCCGGAGGGCGGGAAGGAGGCCGGTACGACCCCCGGGAACACGTCGGCCAGCTCACACGCTGGTACGGGTGACGCCTGATCTACCAGACGGTAACTTTCCTCCCGGACGTCAGGTCCGCCGTCACCCAGCGAGGAGCCCGTCATGCCCGAAGCCGTCATCGTCAGCGCCGCCCGTTCGCCGATCGGCCGGGCCTTCAAGGGCTCGCTCAAGGACGTCCGCCCGGACGACCTGACCGCCCACATCATCCAGGCCGCCCTGGCCAAGGTGCCCCAGCTCGACCCGCGCGAGATCGACGACCTGATGCTGGGCTGCGGCCTGCCCGGCGGCGAGCAGGGCCACAACCTGGCCCGCATCGTGGCCGTCCAGATGGGCATGGACTACCTGCCCGGCGCCACCATCACCCGCTACTGCTCCTCCTCGCTCCAGACCACGCGGATGGCGCTGCACGCGATCAAGGCCGGCGAGGGCGACGTCTTCGTCTCGGCCGGCGTGGAGACCGTCTCGCGCAGCGTGAACGGCACCTCGGACGGCCTGCCCGGCACCATGAACCCGATCTTCGACGAGGCCCAGGCGCGCACCAAGAAGCGGGCCGAGGAGGGCGGCGGCGAGTGGCACGACCCGCGTGAGGACGGGCTGCTGCCGGACGCCTACATCGCGATGGGCCAGACCGCCGAGAACCTGGCCGCGCTCAAGGGCATCACCCGCGCCGAGCAGGACGAGTTCGGCGTCCGCTCGCAGAACCTCGCCGAGGCCGCCATCAAGGCCGGCTTCTGGGAGCGCGAGATCACCCCGGTGACGCTCCCGGACGGCACCGTGGTCAGCACGGACGACGGCCCGCGCGCCGGCGTCACCCTGGAGGGCGTGGCCGGCCTGAAGCCGGTGTTCCGCCCCGACGGCACCGTGACCGCCGGTAACTGCTGCCCGCTGAACGACGGCGCGGCCGCGCTGGTCATCATGTCCGACACCAAGGCCCGCGAGCTCGGCATCACCCCGCTCGCCCGGGTGGTCTCCACCGGCGTCAGCGCGCTCTCCCCCGAGATCATGGGCTACGGCCCGGTCGAGGCCTCCAAGCAGGCGCTCAAGCGGGCCGGCCTGACCATCGACGACATCGACCTGGTCGAGATCAACGAGGCCTTCGCGGCCCAGGTGATCCCCTCCTACCGCGACCTCGGCGTCGACCTGGACAAGCTGAACGTCAACGGCGGTGCGATCGCGGTCGGCCACCCCTTCGGCATGACCGGCGCCCGGATCACCACCACCCTGATCAACTCGCTGCAGTGGCACGACAAGCAGTTCGGTCTGGAGACCATGTGCGTCGGCGGCGGCCAGGGCATGGCGATGGTCATCGAACGCCTCAGCTGACCCCCCGGACACCCTCCGAAGGGTCTGGACCACCCATTTGGAGTGACGCAGCGTAATTGAGGGCCGGATCACACCGCGAGGTCGATCCGGCCCTCAATTCTTTCGTTTTCCGCCCGGAAATCGACACTGCGGAGCGGATCAACTCCACTGCGTAGAACGGTGTTACCTAACAATTTGGGGACAAGAGCGAAAGTCCTGGACGAATTGGACATTCGCCACTGCGGTAACAGCCCCGCATGCGGCAGTGTGGACACGTAACCCCGTTCCGCTCCTCGCTAGGAGTACGTTCCGTGAGCGCCGTCTACACCGTCCTGCTACTGATCCTGATCACCGTGTCGACCGCCGTGCTGCTCCACCTCCGCGGACTCTCCCGCCGACTGGACGCGCAGGCCGCGGCCCCGACCGCGGCCGCCCCGGTGGACGAGGCCGCGATACGCCGGGCCGTCACCGAGGCGCTCGCCGCCGACCGTGAGCGGGAGATCACCGAGGCCCGGGCGTTCTGGGCCGAGCAGGAGGCCCGCGCGGCCGAGGACGCGCCGCTGTTCGACTCGCCGTTCTCCGGCGCGTTCTCCGGCACCGACGAGTGGCCGCTCTTCTTCCCCCGCCCCACCGGCCCGCAGGACGCCGTCGACAACGCCGGGACGATGGACCCGGAGTTCGGCGAGGCGCTGCGCTCCGCGCTGGAGGACCTGATCAACGAGGGCGGCGGCACCGCCCCCGCCGAGCCCGGCACCGAGGGCGGCCTGCCGCTGCGCCCCGGCCACCCGGTCGGCGAGACCAAGGACGCCCGGGCCCGCCGCGAGGCCGACCTGCTGGCCACCGGCCTGGAGGCCGGGCTGCTGGACGCCGACCCGGCCGTCGAGGAAGCCCCGGTCGCCATGCCCGACCCGCGCCGCCACCCCTCGCACCCCGACTTCGTGCCCAGCCAGGCGCCGTCCCGGGAGTGGACCGACAGCCGGCTGGCCACCCTCGCCGAGGAGGCGGTCGCCCTGATCGACGTCCGCCCGGGCCCGCTGGGCACCCTGGACGTCTACGCCTTCGCCGACGGCACCACCCTCTGCGTGGCCCCGGGCGACCGGGAGGCCGCCTACCGGCTGATCGACGCGGTCCGCGCCGGCGAGCACGTCCGGCTGCTCGGCGGCTCGCGCTTCTCCGGCTCGTACTCGCTGACCTTCTCCACCGAGGAGGAGGCCGTCTACGTGCTCGCCGACCGGGTGGTCGCCAGCATCTGACGGCGACTCACCGGATCACCAGCACGCAGCGCGCCGAAGGCCGGCCGGGTCATGGGGTTACCGATCCGGCCGGCCTTCGGCGTGGGCGCGTCCTCGGGGCCTCAGCCGCAGAGCGCCGCCGCCTCCCGCACCGCGTCCACCGCCCCGGCCAGCACCTCGGCCGCCGCCACCGGCCCGTCCGGCAGCGCGACCTCCGCCCCCCGGGGCAGCGCCGCGAGCGCGGCCGCCAGGTCGTGCGCGGCGACGGCCAGCTGGTCCCCCACGGCGAAGGCCCCGGCATCCGGGAACTCCCGCCGCTCCTCCTCCTCCGCGGCCAGCGCCAGGCCGGCCAGCCGCCGCGCCAGCTCCAGCACGGCCGCCGCCCGCGAGGCGTACCCCGGCACAGCGCCCAGCAGCTTGCTCTGCGGCAGCGAGCGGAAACGATCCGCCAGGGACTCGGCGGCTTCGACCAGGGGATTCACGTCCAGGGGCTCCACGTCATGCATGGGTAGGAGCGTAGGCGAAAAGCCGCCGGGCCCCGGAGCGAGTGGCTCCGGGGCCCGGCGGCAGTGTGCTCGGCGGAAGGGACCGTCAGTCGTCGCCGCGAAGGCTGGCGATCAGGCGCAGCATCTCGAAGTAGATCCAGACCAGCGAGAAGGTGAGCCCGAAGGCGGCCCGCCAGGACTCCTCCTGCTGGGCGCCGCCGGCGATGGCCCGCTCGATCTCGTTGAAGTCGAGCGTCAGGTAGAACGCGCCGAGGGCGACACCGATCAGGCCGATGCCGACGCCCAGCGGGCCCGACCAGGTGTCGACTCCGCCGCCGAACGCCCACGCGATGCAGTTGACCAGCAGCAGACCCGAGAAGCCCAGGCCGATCGCGATGCCGATCCGGGTGTACTTCGGGCTGACCCGCAGCCGCCCGCTCTTGTAGACGTAGAGCGTCGCCCCGAAGACCGCCGCCGTGCCCAGCACCGCCTGGATCGCGATGCCCGGCCAGATGGTGTTGAGGACGTGGGTGACGGCGCCCAGCGCGAAGCCCTGGAACGCCGAGTAGGCCAGGACCAGCGCGGGGCTGATCTTCTGCCGGAACTGGACGACCAGACCGACGATCATGGCGACCAGCGAGGCGCCGACCGCGAAGCCGAAGTTCTTGAACGGCAGCGTGAACCAGGCCACCGCACCGGCGCCGACCACGGTCAGCAGGGTCATGGCGGTGCGCGCGATCACGTCGTCGAGCGTCATCCGCCCGGTGGCGCCGGGGCCGGCCGACGGACCGTTGTACAGCTCGTAGAGCTGTTCGTCGGTCATCGGGCCCTGGCCGTGCGGCTGCTGGGCGTAGGGCGTACCCGCGTACGGGTTCTGGCCGTACGCGTTCTGGCCGTAGGGGTTCTGGCCGTGCGGGCTCCCGGCCTGCGCGGTGGTACCGAACCCCGCGTAGCCGGCGTCGCGGGTGAAGGACCCCTCCCGCGAGAAGACCGGGTTGCTGCTTCTCATTGCTCATTCCCTCCGTGGCGGCACTGCACCGCCCTCGCACAAGGGTAATGGCTTGGCAAAAATTCCGGGATACGCCGCGAGGAGGATCCGTGAACAATGACCGGCGGGGACGCCGTCGCGCCCCCGCCGAGTGATCGGTGCCCGGAGCCGGACTCGAACCGGCACGGCCTCGCGGCCAAGCAGTTTTAAGCTGCCCGTGTCTGCGTTCCACCATCCGGGCGTCTGCGAAACCACCCTGAGCCTAGTCTCCCGACTCACCCTTTCGCATGTTCCCAGCCCCGGAAGTTGTCATGTTTCCCTGCCATCTGACGATCTGTCCGGGATTCGGCCACGAAGGATATCCGTTCCGGCCATCCGTTCCGCATCAGGGTCCACGTCATACCGCAGGAGGAGGGGCCAACCCCTGCCGTACGCCCAGCGGTGGTAGGGCCAACCGTCCGGCGGAGCGACGCGAAACCATGATCACGTCGCGGAACATGGAGGTACAAGTCCACGAGTACGACGAGCACAAGGAGCCCCCGTGACCACGCCGACCGCAACCGCCGTCCACACCGGCCTGGCGGCCGCCCGAGCCACCGGTCTGAACAAGGTCTACGGGGAGGGGGAGACCCGCGTCGTCGCCCTCGACAACGTCAGCGTCGTCTTCCCCCAGGGCGAGTTCACCGCGATCATGGG
>NZ_JBSFKQ010000027.1:0-101349 GCF_053598615.1 Kitasatospora sp. NPDC001095
CCGTTCACCGGCGGGACAGGTGCCGGTGTGGCTTGATGCAGCAATTGTTGCCAGGCGGGGCCGGTCACCGACAAGACCCCCTCGCTACGACCCCCCGTCGCAGCCATGGGTGAACGGCGGTTGATCCGAGGAGTGGACGCCCGGAGCGCGGCGGCCCCCGCCGACCCCTCGCGGCCTGCGCAAACACTCCCCGACCACTCGCCAAATAGTCTCAAAATGGCGCAAAACGGACACCACTATCCGTCGTCGTATACCGCATTCCCGTGTGAGCGCACTCACCCCACAGGCCCCGGCAACATCACCGACCGGCCCACCGCCACCACGCTGAGTCAACACCGGGCGGCCGCCAGTGAGACCGCCACCACACCGGCCGGCACGACGGCAGCCGGGCACGGTGCGAAGCCGTCGCAGGACGCGGCGGGGTCGGAGCCCTGTCCAGGGGGTGGAATTCCGCGCGCGGTGGACGGCGCGCGCGGCACCGTGGACGGCATGATTCTGCAACCGGAGACCGACGACCTCGCCGCCTACCTCACGGCGGACGAAGTGATCGACCACACGCACCCGGAGCTGCGGCGGGCGGCCGCCGGGCTGGCCACGCCGGAGGCGGCGTTCCACTACGTCCGCGACCAGGTGGCGCACTCCGCGGACGCCGGCTCGTACAGCGGGGCGTTCCGCGCCTCCGAGGTGCTGGCCGCGCGCAATGCGATCTGCCACGGCAAGTCCCTCCTGCTGGCCGCACTGCTACGGGCGCAGGGCGTGCCGACCGGCCTGTGCTACCAACGGCTGGAGGACGGCGAGGGCGGATTCGTGCTGCACGCCCTCAACGCCGTGCACCTGGACGGCCGCTGGTCCCGCCTGGACGCCCGGGGCAACCGCGAGGGGGTGGACGCGCAGTTCGACCTCAGTCGGGAACGGCTGGCCTGGCCGGTCCGGCCGGAGCGGGGCGAGCGCGACTACCCCGTGGTCTTCGTCGCACCGCCCGCCTCGCTGGTCCGGGCGCTCGCCCGGGCAGTGCCGGGCCGGTTCGGCCACGACTACCTGCCGGCCGAACTTCCGGGTGACGCGTCGGCCGGCCTCGGGTGAAGCGGGCGACCGCCACACATGAGCGGACACGAGGGGCCGCCCTGACCGGCGCCGTACGGAGCTACGAAGCCGGCGGGTAGGGGTTGCCGACGGGATTGCCGTCCGGAGGCACGTGTCCGTGCAGGGGCAGGATCGCCGGATGCGTGCCCAGCCGAATTCCGTACCGGCGCCGAAGGCGGTTCATCTCCAGCAGGGCTATCCCCGTGACCGTCACCGGCGCGCCCAGGATGAAGACGACGCCCAGAGCGAGGCCGAGGCCGTGCAGGTCACCGGAGAGCAGGTCCGGGACAGCCATCAGCCACGTCGTCACGGTGGCGAGCAGGGGCGGCAGACAGCGGTGCACTCCTGCGGTGCCGAAGAAGTTGTCGGACACGCAAAGACCCCCGGCGCCCACGAACCAGGTGAGCCAGAGCGCCGCCATGAGGCACAGCAGCATACGGAGCGGGGAAGCGCCGTTCGCCAGCGTCCACGTCAGCACCATCACCACGACCGAACCGATGAACAGCAGCAGCAGTTTGAGCGAGTTCACCAGCGGGGTGCGCAGCTGGCGGACGGTTCCGGTACGCCGCCACACGTAGAGCATCACACCGACCGTCAGCGGCGTGATCAGCAGGAGGACGAGACTCGCCGTCAGCACCTTCTCCAGCATCCCGTCGAAGGAGAAACCGCCCTCCACGAAGCTGTAGACACCGATCGCCGCGACCACGCCGCAGATGACTCGGACGCGTTTGAGGGAATCCACGGCGGGATCGACCGACTCGGGCACCCACGCCGGGTGGAAGACCGCCTTCGCCACGTTCTTGGGATTGCGGAACGACCTCACGGTCAGCCTGTCGCTGAGCCAACGCTCACGCCCGCCGGTCAATTGTCGTCCCCCTGCTTCTCGGTCTGCCAAGATCGCCGGAGAGTCTATGGGAGGGGCACGGCGCGCCGATCTCCGTCCCCCGCTCAGCGGCCGGATGCCGACGGGCCGGTTGCCGACCTGGCGGAGGGCGGCGGTGCGGCCGGCTTCCCGGGCCGCGCCCACACCGGCCGGCGTGGGCGGTCGGCGTGGGCGGCGGGTCAGAACTGCCAGACGTCGACCGAAAAGCAATGTTGAAACTTCAACCAACACGAACCACCGTATTGGCCGCGAATTCGAGCGTCAAGTGATGGAACGAAGTCGATGAAGTGAAGTAGTCGTGATGGACCAGGGCGAGCTCGAACGAATTCGAGCCGGGCGCTTCACGAGGGGCGGGGCCCGGGCGTGGTCGGGGCGGGTCGGTTCGCGCGTTCCAGGTCGACGAGCAGGCGTTCGATGTCGGTGATCAGCGATCCGTAGACGTGCCAGGCGCCCGGTTCGGCCAGCGTGCCGTGCGTGATCTCTTCGGTCATCGTCCTGTGCCAGGTCGTGGCGTCGTCGATCGCGCGGCGCAGCGGCCCGCAGAAGCTGTCGAGACCAGGGCCGGCGGCATGCCCGGGGGCGGCGAACGACTCCATCGCCCGTTCCGCCGTTTCCAGGGTCGCCGCGTACCGGTCGAGGAAGAGTCGGTTCAGGTGGTGGCCGGTGGGCCGGTCGTCGACGGCGTCGGCCAGTGTCCGTGCGATGCCCCGGACCTGGAAGGAGACCCGGTGCAGGGCGCGCAGCGCCTTGCTGTGGTCCGTCGGCTCCTGTTGTCCGTGGACGATGCACCGCGTGTTCCAGCGCAGGCTCTCCTGGCTCTGGCGTAGGTCCTCCTCCGCCTGGAGTACCAGGTCGTCGAGGTGTCTGCCCCGCTCGAGCCACAGGTGGGCGCGGTCGGTGTGCTGCCGTTCACGCAGTCCGCGGCCCATGTCGCCGAGCAGTTCTCCCATGGCCGCGGCGAGTTCGCGTACCGAGGCGTCGGAGGCGCCGAGGTGTACGGGCGGAAGGATGAGGGCGTTGACCGCGATGCCGGCGGCCGCGCCGGTGAGGGCGGCCAGGGTCAGGGTGATGACGTGGCCCACGGGGAAGGCCGTCGCCGCCGCCAGGGTGAGCGTCGCCGTCGAGGCGATCTGCAGGCGGCTGTCGGAGCCCCGGCGGCCTCCGGCGACCAGTGCGATGGCCGGGATCGCGGCGATGCTTCCCGCGGCCGGGCCGAGCAGCCACACGACGACCACGGCCAGTGACAGCCCCGCGGCCCGGGCGGCTACGCTGCGCAGCGCCTGCGTCACCGATCGGTAGATGGTCGGGGCGTTGACCATGGCCAGGGCGGTGGCCACGGCGAGGTACTGCTGTTGCCCGGGGAGCCACCACGACGCGGTCTGCCAGGCGAGGAGGGCCGCCATGAGTCCCTTGACACTGCGGGTGAGGGCGGTGGTCGACCATTCCGGGAGCGACAACCAGGGCGCGCGCGGCAGCCGCAGGGCGCGGCTTGGTGCCTCCCGCCACCGGACGATGGCGGCCGGACGCGACACGAAGGCCGGGGCTCTCATCTCTGTCCTCCTACTCCGTCTGCTGCTCACTTGTTGCGGCGGTGTGCCCCGTGTTGCGGCGGTGTGCCCCGCCGGGGTCGGTCGGGCCGCTGGAGGGAAGCGGCCAGGGCCGGGGCCGGGGCCTCAGGCAGTACCCGGCAGCAGCCGCGACAGTTCGGCGTCCAGGTCGTGTCCGTCGGCTTCCCGGCCGGCGGGTACCAGCTCGTCGGTGTGGAAGACGATGCGTACGGCGAGCGGGTCGTGGGAGCGGTAGGACAGGAGGGTCGGCAATGTGCCCGGTTCTCCCGAGGGGAGCCGGAGTTCCATGTCGAGCATTTGATCTGCACAGCCGTTCACGGCATGACTCCCGGTGTGGGTGGCGTCCCCCTGAACGGCGGATGCGAGCGCCCCGGCCGTGGGCGCCGCCGCCCGGCCGGACGCCGGTGTCCGGCCGGGCGGCGACGCGAGAGGGCGACTGGGAGCCGCGGTGTGCCGGCACCGAACTGGGCGCGCTCCCCCGCCCCGAGTCGTCGCAGGTCAGCGGAAGACGTGCGGGTTGAACCCGTACACGTTGATGACCTGGATGATCTGCCAGCCGTTGTCCCACCGGTAGAACCGGTGGCCGTCGTAGCGGCACCGGTGGCCGTGGTCATCGCTCTTCATGATCTTTCCTCCTTGATCGGCCCGGAGCCGTGGGGTGATGGCCCCGGGCGGCGCCCCGCTGTGGTGGGGCAAGAACGACGCTACCGGGAAACATGTTGAAACTTGTACATTTTTCCTGTGGGGTATGTCATGTCCACCGGGGAGGCGGGACGGGGAATACGGGACGGGGAATGCCGGACGGGGCCCCGAGCCGCGGCCGGTCGGGCTGGGCGCCGATCTCGCCATGCTCGACGGCTCCGACCTCGCCCACGCCCTCGTCCATGTGGCATGAGGGCCTTTCTGGCCGTAGGTGCAGATGTCGCAATCCACACCGAGCCAGAAGGCCCTCACTCACTTCAAGATCACCACGTCGTGAGCCCTGGCACCAACCTCCGCGGTCAGTACACCTAGCTCGGTACGCGGACCATCGACGTGACGGTCAGCGGTCCCAGCGGGGTCTCGCCGAGCGTGGTGAAGTCGAAGTGGCGGTAAAGGGGGACATTCGCCGGGTCCGCCGTGGTCAGGTGGACTGCTCCCGGCGTCGTCGTCAGGACGTGGTCCAGGAGGGTGCGGCCCGCTCCACGGCCGGTGAGGTCCGGGCGGACTCCGACGAACTCCAGGGTCCAGGCCCCCGCGGGGGCCCCGCCCTCGGTGGCGTCCAGATAACGCAGGGTCCGGCCGAGGGCGTACGGCCCACTGCTCAGCAGGGTCCTGGCCGCCCAGAGCGCGCGGGCGCCGGCGGACGGGGTCGCGCCCGGCGGGGTCAGGACGGCTGCCGCCAGGAGCCGTCCGTCGGTGTCCACCAGAGCCGTACGGCGGGCCCCGGCGAGGCCGGCGTGGGTGCGCAGGGTGGCGCGGAACCAGCGAGCGCGGGCGGAGTGCGCGCCGCCGCAGATCCAGGAGACGGCCGGCTCCCGGGCGAACGCGGCGGCCAGCAGATCGGCGCAGGCGGCCGGGTCGGGGTCGGTGTCGATCCGGCGGGAGGCTGCGGCAGCGAGGTCCTCAGACATCCCGACCCCGCTCCAGGGGCGCCTCGGGCACGAGGTGGCAGACGAGCAGCTTGAGGAAGAACAGTGGTGCAAACCAGGCAAGCGCGGCCGGCACCGGCAGCCAGAACAGGTTGACCAGGACGGCTGCCATCAACACCGCCATCGCCACGGGCCGCCTGAGGTGGACGGGCGCGAACTCCACCGCCACCGCCCCGCCGAGGAGCAGCGCGGCATTCGCCGAGGTCCAGGCGAGGTCGCCGGAGAGGACGTACAGCCCCATCGCGGCGAGGTGGATCAGGTGCGCCGAGACGAACAGCAGCCGGGCGCGCCGCGCCGCCGGGTCGGCCCGGTGGTACCAACGCTTCGCGGCGTTGGTGGCGTTGGTCAGGACCCCGCCGATCAGGTCGAGCCCGGCCAGGGCGACCACGACGAGTTGCCCTGTCGACCAGTCGCGTGCGGCTCCCGAGCTCCACAGTCCGGCGGCCAGCAGCAGGGCACAGCCGAGGAGGCCGATGGTCTCCACCGCGGACTCGGAGCGGGACTTGCCCGGGCCCATGAACCGTTCCAGGCGGCCGGCGAGGCCGGATGG
This sequence comes from Kitasatospora sp. NPDC001095, assembly GCF_053598615.1. Taxonomy (NCBI): domain Bacteria; kingdom Bacillati; phylum Actinomycetota; class Actinomycetes; order Kitasatosporales; family Streptomycetaceae; genus Kitasatospora; species Kitasatospora sp. NPDC001095. Next base: position 5,716 of record NZ_JBSFKQ010000027.1, read on the forward strand.
GGTGGCCGGTATCTCCCAGGAGATCCTCAGGTCAGTGCGCATCGTTCGGCTCCTGTCCGGGGGCCGCGGTCACCGCTGCACCCCACAGGCCGCGCAGGAGGGTCCACAGCTGGTCCGGGGGGGCACCCTCCGGGAGGCCTTCGAGGGATCCGCTCGTCATCAGGGCCACGGCCCAGGCGTCCGCGGCCCGGACGACGGCGGCGGTCGCCGACACCATCAGTGCGTGGTCCACATCGGTACGGATCATCCCGAGCCGACGGCCGTCCGTGACCAGGGCGCCGAACCAGTCGAGCCACAGGCTTCCGTCGCTGCGCCCGATGGCAGCGTCGGCGAGGGCCAGGTCCTCGGGGTGGTCCCTCAGATGGGCGGCGAGGGCGGCGGATCCAGCGGTGAACCGGGCGCCGAAGTCCTCCTCGTCGCGGGCCGGGTCCCAGGGTCCGAGGGCGTCCAGCAGTCGGTCGAGGACTCCGTCGAGGACCGCGGTGAGCAGGTCCTCCCGGCCGTCGAAGTAGTGGTAGGCGGCGGTCTTGGAGACTTCTGCCGCCTCGATGATCTTGTTGTAGGAGGCGCCTTCGGCGCCGTGCTCGGCGAAGTGCCGACGCGCGACTCCCAGGATGTGCTCCCGGCGTTCTGCGGGCAGGCGGTCGAAACGAGGAAGGGGCATGAACGCATGATACGCACTAGTGGGGTGTACTGCTAGTACACCCCACCGGTTATTGTGGAGGGCGAGCCGCGGTCACTGAGGTTGAACTCGTGAAATCGCGGGGTTACTCAGGCCAGCCTGATGGTCAGGCCGGTCTCGGTGAGGCAGCCGTCTATGAGGGTCAGCAGCTCGGCCGTCGCCGGAGACCTGAGCCACGGGTCCGAACCCGCCACACCCCACCTCCCCTCGCCACCGCCCTTCGCGCGATGCCTCCACCGCCCACACCACGCCAGCACTGGGATCGGTGGGCCGGTGACTTCGCGCGGGACGATGACGGCGTCGCGCCAGCGGCCATGGTGGGGTCGCCGGCCGGTACGGGACCGATCAGCACGATGTCCTGCCGCGGCCGCCGCGCGGGCGAGATCGCCAGCAGCGGTGCAAGGTGCTCCAGCCCTCGGTCCGCGGCTGACTTCGAGATGCCGAACAACGGCGCGACCTGCCGCAACGTCAGATGGGTCCGCCAGTACGTGGCAACCAGCAGCACCCGGTCCTCCAGGCAGAGCCGCCACGGCCGGCCGCGCTGGATGTCACCGCCGTGACGGCGGACCAGTGCGACCAGCTTGCGGAACTGCGACTCGTGCGACCCCGAGAACGGCTCGATCCACATCGGATCACTCGCCGAGATCACCCCACCCCTGCCGTGACCAAGGCGGAAGCAAGGCGGCAGTTACGGGACAACCTTTAGGGCTTCACATCAAGACGCACAAGGGCACCGATTTCCACGAGCTGGTCGGGCAACGCCAAGTCCGATATGCCCATGACCGTGCTGGTCGGCCGGTGCTCCCCGAAGTACCCGGCATGAAGGCGTGCTGCCGCTTCGAAGTTCTCCCGCAGATTCCTCACCAGTACCGTGGTTTCCACGATCTGGCTCCGTTCAGCTCCGAACTTCCTCAGGACCAGGTCAAGGTTCTCCAGCGTGGTTCGAACCTGCAGTTCGAAGTCGCCAGCACCTACGAAGTCTCCATTCCGGTCATGGGACAACTGACCTGACACATAGACGGTTTCACCTACCTGAATGGCCTGACTGTAACCGTACAGCGATTCCCACGGCATACCGAACCCGTATGCCTTCACCTGAGAACTCACGAATCACTCCTTCGATACAGCACCCGGTGCTGCCAGTTGCAGACGGGAGCCTTACGGGCAGAAGTTACAGGTTCTCTGAAATTTCAATTGCCCGGCCGCGAAGTCGAATTATTCTCTGCACGCACAGACGGGCGGTGAACGCAGCCAAGCCCTCGTCGAGGATCGCCTTGTCGGCGCACACCTGCGTCCGGACCGGCGGCTCGGTGTCCGTGTCGGAGGTCACCGTCGAGCCCAGGCCGGGCCGAGTGGGCGTTCACCGCCCCCTCGTCATCGCCCGGCGCGTGGGAACGGGACACCCACCAGCGCGAGCGGAAGAACCGTCAGGAGCAGGCCGTCGCCGCCTGTCTGCCTGGAGCCGACCACCGTGCCCGGGAGGACCTCGCGACGCGGCGCGGCTCGCCTGCGCCCTGGGCTGAACCGCAACGGGACAGCGCGGGGCCGTGCGGAACCGGACCGGCCGGCCGATGCTTCGCGATCGGGCCGGCACCGCTCACCGGTCTCCCGCCATCGCGGAGGGCGATCCGTCAGGGGTGCCTCCACCGGGTGCGGTGCCCCAGTGGCGTTCGACCCATCCGCCGATCAGGTCCAGGACGTGGGCGCTCACCGGCTGCCGGACCGCGCGCCGGTAGCCCTTGGGGCCCAAGGATCGCGGGTCCGGGCGGAAGAGGTGGCTGAGGTCGGCCAGGACGTGCCCTTCGAAGGGACCGGGTACCAGGCGGCCGATGGCGTCCACGTCCCCCGGTGGGACCTGCAGATCGGCGCCGCCCGTGACCGCGAGGAGCGGAACCGTGATCCGGGCGAGGTCCGGCACGGGATCGTGGGCGATGAAGTCACGCGTCCACAGTGCGTTCACCCGTTGTCCCTGGAGGCGCAGCTCGGCGCCGTCGGAGGCGGTGATCCTCTCAAGGTTCCTACGCTGGAGGCGGTGGACGTCCGTGCGCATCACCCGCAGGAGGAGTGTGACCGGCAGTGGCAGCCTGGTGGCCAGCTGCTCCGCCTGCCAGGCGAGGACGTCGGCACCGGGGCGTGCGGCGGCGGAGAGCAGGACCGCTCCGGCCACTTGGTCGTCGGCGGCGAGCCGTGCCGCGTACCAGGCGCCCTCGCTGTGTCCGATGACCAGGAGGGGCAGTCCGGCGGCCCGGTCGGCGAGCCAGGCGAGCGCCGCCTGGGCATCGGCGAGCCCGTCGCCCATCCCGCTTCGCAGGAAGTCCCCGCCGCTGCCTCCGACGCCGCGTTTGTCGTAGCGCAGTGTCGACACCCGGGCCTCGGCCAGGGTGTCCGCAACGGCACGGGTGACCCCGGTCCTGAGCATCGGCCCACCGGGCAGCCGTACGTCCGAATCGCGGTTCACCTTGCCGGATCCCGGGATCAACAGCGCGGCGGCGACGGAGTCGGCTGCCTCGGTGAACGTCCCGGCCAGTGAACAGTCGTTGCTGCTGATGCGTACTGCCTCAGCTGTCATGGTCCCCTCCGTTGTTTCCTCGTGGCCGCCGATGCCCGTCACCGCGGGCATCGGCGTGAAACCGCGCGCGGGCGCCAGTCAGCTCGTCAGGGCGTGCTCGACGAGCGCCACCGTCGCCCGCGGGTCGCTGACCTGGATCACGAGGCGGGCGTACCGCTCGTCGGCCAGTTGGATGACCACCGCCTTCGCCGGGTCGCGGACGTCCCAGAAGATCCGTTCGCCGTCGACGTGGAAGGTGCCGGCGGTCACGACGCCCGGAACGTGGGTGCCGGGCGCCCGCGTCCCCTTGGGCTCCTTGGCGATCCCGGGGTCCTCGGTGGCGCCGCGCACGTGTGCCAGCGGAATGGTCAGGCGGCTCTTGAGCGCCCAGAGTTTGTCCAGTCCCTCGATCTCCACGATCAGGTTGCCGCCGTCGACGCTGACATGTGCCATGGTGTGTCCTTTGCAGTGGGTGGGTGTCTCAGGAGCGGCCGAGGTGCTGCGCGAGAGCGGCGCCGGCGCGGATGTCGTCCCCGTCGGCCGTCCCGGACCTGGACCGGGTGCGCAGCCCGATGAGCAGGGCGGTGGCCGCCGGGGGGAGGGTGAGGGCGTCGTCGTCCCCGCCCGCGGGGGCCGCTGTGGCGACCGCGCGGTCCAGGGCGGCGAACGCCTCGCCGACCAGTCGTGCCACCTCGGCGTCCACCGGTGCCCGTTCGACTGCCGCCAGCAGGAGCAGGTCGAGGTCCGTTCCGGTGACCGCGTCAGCGAGGACCTGCTGCGTCCCCTCCGCGCGGCCGGCCGTTTCGGCGATCCGTGCGGCCAGCCCGGCGACTTGATGGTCCACCATCCACTTCAGCGCGGTCAGGTAGAGCCCGCGTTTGCTCCCGAACGTCTTGTACAGGCTGTTCCGGTGCACACCGAGGTGTGAGACCAGGTCGTCCACGGATGTGCCGTCATAGGTCCGGACGGCGAACAGCTTCGCCGCCGACCGGACCACGTCGGCCTCATCGAATCCTCTCGGTCGTCCCATGGGAGGACCGTATTCAATTTAGGAACAGTTAGTCAAGAACGATCGTTCCTTTTCTGTCCGGGCGTCGCAGGCGGGCCGGTCCAGCAGCGGCGCGCACAGGCCGCACAGCAGCACGGTCCGAAGGTCGTGGATGACCACGGTCCGTGGGGCGTCGTGATCCGACGAACGGCCGGTGGGAGCGGCTGGAGACGTTGCTGCCGGTGGGCAGGAAGCCGGGCCGGTCGCGGACCCGGGCCCGTCGGCAGCTGATCGACGGGATACGGTGGCGAACCCGGACCGGCGCGCCGTGCTACAGGCCCTGGAAGGATGCGGCCCGAGTGGCCCGCGGGTCCCTGGGTGAGGCTGCACGGAGCGGCGCCCGACGCCCGATCAGCGCCCCCGGGGGAAGGCGGCGCGCAGTGCGGAGCCACGGGTCAGGAACGCGACTCGGATGACGGGCAGCATGCAGACGACCTGCATCACGGCGTACCACGGCGGACAGACACCGGGGATCAGGTCGACGCCGATGATCGCGATCGGCATGATGACGGTGAGAGCCCTCACGCGCTCGAAGGCCCGTCGAGATCCCCGGGAAGCGGATCCGGTCATCCGGTGGACCAGCACGGCGACTACGGGCAGCAGGACTGCCCGGACCCACATGAACGTGTTCACCGTGTGTCCGCTGACCGATACCGCGATGACCGCGAAGAGGGCGGCGGCGCTCAGTGCGCCGTAAACCTTGATGCTGCTCTTCGCTGTGCCGAAGGCCCCTTGGGTGCGGGGGGTGTTGAGGAGTGCTGCCTCGGCCGTGGAGTGCGCGCTGGTTTCCATGCTCACGACGCTATGAAGTGCTTGGCTGACGCGGTATCCGTCTGGACACACAGGCGGGTGGGGGTAGCCCCACTCCCTGCCTGAACAGGGAAGTAGCGGGCTCCGCGCGGTGCACAGTGGGAGCACCGAACGGCAAGCGAAGGATGGGTCATGAGGCAGCTGGGTTCGTGGGTGGCGCGCGTCGGCGTGGGTTTCGTGCGGGGATGCGTCGTCGCGGTCGTCGGCATGCTGGTCCCGGCCGTGTGGGCCGCCGCCGTGGCGCTGGGGATCTGGTGGGGGGCGGGAAACCCGTGGTCGTGGGTAGCGCCGCTCGTGCTGGTGTGTGCGGGGACGCTCGCGTTGTCCCGCCCGGTCTGCCGGATGGTCCGCTTCCTCGTCGCGAGGTGGAGCGCCACCGTCATCCCCGCCGGATACCGGCAGGCCGGAGTGGTGACGCGGATGTCCACCGGGTACTGGTGGAACGGCTTCTCCTACGAGCGCACCCGCCGGGACGCCCTCCTGGATCAGAAGTGGCGGCTCCGGTGGAAAGACCCCGCCACCTGGCGCGACCTGCGGTTCACGGGGATCGTGCCGCTCACCGCTGGCGTGGTCGCCGCCCTACCGCCGGCCGGGGTGGCCGCGGCGGTCCTCGGGCTCGGCCGGCCGGGGCTCGCCACGCGCCTCGTCGGGGCGCTCGGCCTGGTCGGGGCTGTCGCCTCCGCCCCGTACGCCTGGCGGCTCGTCGAGCCGGTGGCCGTCCGCTTCCTGCGTCCGTCGCCCGCGATGGTGCTGGCGGACCGGGTGGACGAGTTGACCGCCCAGCGCGCGGACTCGACGATCGCGCAGGCTGCCGAGATCCGCCGGATCGAAAGGGACCTGCACGACGGGGCGCAGGCCCGCCTGGTTGCACTCGGGCTCTCCCTGGCGACCGCGGAGAAGCTGATGGAGACCGACCCGGAACGGGCCAAGGCACTGATGCGGGACGCGCGGGTCGGCGCCACCGCCTCGCTGGCCGAGCTCCGCGAGCTGATCCGTGGGATCAGTCCACCCGTGCTGAACGAGCGCGGGCTCGTCGACGCAGTGCGCGCCCTCGCTCTGGACATCCCGCTCGACGTGGCCGTCAGCGCTGACGCCCGGCTGACCCTGGATGCGCCGATCGAGTCGGCCGTCTACTTCGGCGTCGCCGAGCTGCTGACCAACGCGGTCCGGCATTCCCACGCGTCGCGGGCGCGCGTCTGCCTCGCCAGGGACGAGGACGACCTCGTCGTCGAGGTTGAGGACGACGGCCGGGGCGGGGCCGACGAGCGACCCGGCGGCGGGCTCGCCGGTCTGCGCCGCCGCCTCGCGGTCTTCGACGGCACCCTGGAGATCACCAGCCCACCGGGCGGCCCGACCTGTGTCAGGATGGCGCTGCCATGCGAATCGTTGTAGCCGAAGACCTCTACCTCCTGCGCGACGGGATGGTCCGCCTGATCGAGGCGTACGGGCACCAGGTGGTGGCGACAGCGACCACCGGACCCGAAACGCTCGACGCGCTGCGGACGTGGCGCCCGGATGTGTCCGTCATCGACGTCCGCATGCCACCGGACCAGTCGGACGAGGGCCTGCGGGCGGCCCTCGCCGCCCGCAGCGAGATGCCCGGTCTGCCGGTCCTCATCCTCTCCCAGCACGTCGAGCAGTTGTACGCCCGCGAGCTCCTGGCCGACGGCTCCGGCGGCGTCGGCTACCTCCTCAAGGAGAGCGTGTTCGAGGCCGACCAGTTCATCGGCGCCCTGGAACGCGTCGCGGGCGGCGGGACCGCCATGGACCCGGCTGTCATCGCGAAACTGCTGACCAACAGTTCCCCGAACCGGGGACTCAAGCGGCTCACCGAACGCGAGTACTCCGTGCTGGCCCTGATGGCCGAGGGGCTGTCCAACCAGGCCATCGGCCGCCGGCTCTTTCTCAGCGAGAGCGCCATCAGCAAGTACACCACCTCCTTGTTCGGCAAGCTGGGCATCTCCGACGATGACGACACCAACCGCCGCGTCCGCGCCGTCCTCACCTACCTGAACAAGCCCTAGCTTGATCCAGCCGCTGGCAGCTCACCGGTACCCCCCCGTACTCGTCGGCCTCGTGCTCCGTCAGACCCGCATGATGCCGGCCCGGCCGCGGGTCAGGAACGCCCTCAGCCAGGCGCGCTGGTCGATCAACTCGCGCATGGTGTGGGAGACGTGGGTGATCAGACGGTCCCGGACCAGCACGATCGGCGCCTTGACGAGGTGGTGGCCACCGTCGACCAGGGCGATGAAGTCGCGCTCGCCCGTTCTGCGGCGCTGACCCCCGCCCGCGGGGTGGGTGCGCAGGCGGTGGCCCAGCCTGGTGCGCGAGCCCGGCCGCATGGCGATCGGTCCCGCCACGGACAGGCGTCCCGAGCGGCGGCCGCTGACGGTCGCTGTTTCGCCGTGTCGCCGGTTCAACGGCGCGTTCGCGTCGGTCATGGTGTCGTCGAGGCCGTACGGGACGCGTGGTGCCGCGTGCCGGTGACGATGAGCGAAACGTTCTGCCCACCGAAGCCGAAGGAGTTGCTGAGCACGGCCTCCTGGGGGACGTCTCGTCGCTCTGCGACGACATCGAGATCGATGTCGGGATCGACGCCGGCCTCGGTGAGGTTGCGGGTCGGTGGGATGACACCGTGCTCCACACTGAGGACGGCGATGAGTGCTTCGATCGCGCCGGCTGCGCCGAAGAGATGACCGAGCGCGGCCTTGGGGGCTGTCACGGTGGCGTGGCCGAAGACCTCCCTGATCGCGCGTGCCTCGGCGACGTCGCCGACCGGAGTTCCGGTGGCGTGGGCGTTGATGTGGCTGATCCGCTCGGGAGCCAGACCGGCTTGCGCGAGGGCCTTGCGCATGGCGGAGATCTGACCGGAGCCGTCGGGAGCGGGCGCCGTGATGTGGTGGGCGTCGGCGGCGATGCCGGCGCCCGCGAGCACCGCGTGGACGCGCGCGCCTCGGGCCCTGGCATGCTCGGCGCTTTCGAGCACCATGACGGCGGCGCCCTCGCTGAGGACGAATCCGCTGCGGTCCGCGGCGAACGGCCGTGACGCGGAGGCGTGTTCGGCGGTGTGCCTCGACAGTGCTTGTGCCTGGGCGAAGCCGGCGACGGTGATCGGGGTGGTCGCGGCCTCGGTCCCGCCCGCGATGACCACGTCCGCCTCGCCGGCACGGATGAGCCTGGCCCCCAGAGCGATCGCCTCGGCACCGGAAGAGCACGCCGAGACCGGCGTGTAGACCCCGGCCCGTGCGCCGTATTCGATGCCGATCAGCGCTGCTGCCGCATTGGGCATGAGCATCGGGACCGTGCGTGGCGAGACGCGCCGGGTCCCGGCCGCTTCCAGTACGTCGTCCTCCTTCAGCAGCGTCCCTATCCCGCCGATGCCCGTGCCGATCGCCGAGGCGAGCCGGTCCGGGTCCACCTCTGGGGCGCCGGCGTCGGCCCAGGCTTCGGCCGCCGCGATGAGGGCCGCCTGCTGCGAGCGGTCGAGCCGCCTGGCCTTTACCGGCAGCAGCAACTCGGCGGGGTCGATCGCCATCGTCCCCGCGACGGTGTCGGGAAGACGGACGTCCTCGTGGCCGGGCAGGACGCACCCGCGGATGCCCGATTCGCCGGCAAGCAGGGCCTCCCAGGTGGACGCCACGTCTGCCCCGAGTGGTGTGATCGCGCCGAGTCCGGTCACGACGACTTCAGTCCGGTGCATGCCCCTCAACCTTTCTTGTATGCGATACAAGCGAACGCCCCTGTTGTATCACATACAATTTCGCTGTGGAGAAGAAGCGAACCGAAGACCGATCGACGTCGGCCCGGTCGCGTGACCGCGGTCGCGCGACGAGGCGTCGGCTGATCGAGGCAACTGCACGGCTCTGCAAGGAACGGCCCGGCGCTGAAGTGAGCGTCGCGGAGATCGCGAACGCGGCAGGCGTCTTCCCCAATCAGGTCACCTACCACTTCGGCTCCAAGGACTCCCTCCTCGTGCACGCCGCCTTTCTCGGCTTGCTGCACGACGCCCGACGGATCGAACGCATCGGTCGCCAAGCCCCCGATGCGGCGACATTTCGGCGCAACATCGCCCGCGCCGTACTGGCCATGCCCTCGCTCCCGTCAGTCACGCGAGCGCTCGCCGCCGGGATCTCCAAGCCCGAACTCGCCTCCGTGGTCGACCAGCACCTCCAGTTGCTGTTCCGGCAATCCGAGCGTTTCGTGAGCCAGCTCATCGACAGTCGCGGCTGGAGGACCCGTCGACCGCTCAACGTGGAAGCCAGGACGTTCTGGAGCACCGCGCTCGGCGCAGTGCTGCTCGTCCGCGCCGGGGCCCATGGCACCGTCGCCGAACTCGACCTCGCCGGAGCACTGACCATCCACGACGAACCCGATCCCGGTTAGCCCAGTCGAACAGGCCGGCGACAACGTGCGCGGTTCCCGCGCGACGGTGGCTTTGTCGCGGTCGGCGTGTTTGCCCGGATCCGCTACGCAGAGCTACTTGTCACTTCGCCGCAGCTTCGGGAGAACAGGGCCTTGAGCCCCGCGAGTTCGCGAAAACTGGCGGAAGGCTATGGCGTTCTCCGCCACCCACTGCCGGAAGGGCCTGACCGCCGAGCCGGGGGCCCGTGCGACCGTGTCGCGCACCTGCTGCAGCGCTTCGTTGACGTCTCCGCCCATCACGTCCGGCCTGCGCCCGGGTCTGGGAGCAGGCGGGTGAGGACCGGGGCGGGGCACGCGTGGGAGCGGCGCCGGCGGTCCTTCCTGCGGCCGCTGGTGGTCCTGGTCGGCGCGGCGGCCGGGGTGCGCGCGGCGGTGGCGGACCTGCGGTTGGCCGCCGAGGAGAACCCGGCCGTCGCCGAGATGCTGGCCGCCGTCCCGGCCGGCGCCGCCCGGAGCGAGGACCTGTTCCAGCGCGGACCGGCCGCACCGATCCGGCACCTGCTCGGCTCCCGGGGTGGGGGCGTGCGGGTGGACGGAGCCGTAGGCGGCGGGCGGGAACGGCGAAGGGGCGGCCCGAGCGCGGGCCGCCCCGGCTTCGCCTGCGGCTGCAGGGCGGATTGCAGGTCAGTTGTCCGCCGGCTCCTGAGCGCGCTGGGAGCTGCGGAGTTGTTCGTTGATCCGCAGGGCTTCCTCGAGTTGGTCTTCGAGGATGACGATGCGGCAGGCGGCTTCGATGGGGGTGCCCTGGTTGACGAGGTCGCGGGCGCGCATGGCGATGCGCAGTTGGTAGCGGGAGTAGCGGCGGTGTCCGCCGTCGGAGCGCAGGGGGGTGATGAGGCGGTGCTCGCCGAGGGCTCGAAGGAAGCCGGGGGTGGTGCCGGTCATCTCGGCGGCGCGGCCCATGGTGTAGGCGGGGTAGTCGTCGTCGTCGAGCTTGTCGGGTGTGTCGGGGCTGGCCGTTGTAGTCACTGCACCTCTCTGGTTCTCGAGGAGAACGCGTCGAGGGGCCCCGGGGCCGTGTCGGCTCCAGGGCCCCGAAGGGGAACAACACCATCTACCGGCCTGGGCCGGTCCTGTTACTTCCGCACTGCCCCAAAAAAGCGGTGTGCGGGGATCGCGTATGCGTGACCGGAAACCACCGTCCTTGGGTTGGGGTCTGCGGTGTCCGCCCGGGCGAGTGTTCACGGGCCGGGCGATCCTGATGGCGCTTGCGCCCTCCATTCATCCTCTGTACTGAACTGTCACTTTTCGTACTGCTGGTACTGCACTCACTCGGCACGCGCGCCCGCAGTCTGGGCGCCTTTGCCGAGGTCCTGCCTGTCTTGCGACTGCCGGTACTCAACTCACTGAACTGCGTACTACCGGTACTGCTGGTGGCGGCCCCCGATACCTGCGGGCCGCCCGGTCCGGCAGCCAGTCCCGTCGCCGTCCTGCGCTTGCCTGGCTTCGGAACTCCGCTGCCGGACCGAACTGCGAACCTCTGTCCAACAACCCCGGCCAGTTCGTGTCTGGCCGGTATCGCCGACTGCTGTCTACGAGAGAAACGCTAGACCCACCCGCGAGCATTGTCTACTCCGGCGCACATAGATTTTGGGGCGACCACGAGTGAGGTATTCTCCCGCCACGGTCGCGTCGACGTGCTCTGCATCGACGAGCCCGGCTACATGGAACTCGACCGCCACGGCGCCGAGTTGCCGTTTCAGGTCCTCACCGAGCGGGAGGAGAAGAGCAGCGTCGCCATCGCCTCCAACGAGTCGTTCGCGAGGCAACCGGAGGAACGAAGCCACCCTGGTCAACGACCGAGACGGCGAGCAGCGACGGCGACCGAGACGGCCGGGTCACACCCGGCGCTCCTTCGCCGGGTAGAGCTTCGCGTGGAGCACGCCCCGTATCGGCGGTGCGCCTTCCACCTCCCTGCCGGACGGCGTCTGAGCCGCTGCCAGCGGTCTGCCAGCGGTCTGCCGGCGGTCTGCCGGCGTGGTGCGGAACTGTCGCAGGTGCCGGGCGGTGCGCCGCAACCGACGAGCGCCCACGACTGCCCGGACCGTCGACGAAAGGGCACCCGCGTGACTCGCACCTCCCCTCCCACCGGCCCGGCCGCAGGACCGCGCCGGCCCAGGGCCTCCCGCACCGCGGACCGGCGGAAGGCAGTCTCCTGGCGGCTCGTCGCCGGTGCCGCCGCGGCCACGGTGCTGGCCGCGGTGTGCCCGGCGACCGCGGTGGCCGCGCCGGACCCTGTCCCGGTGCCGCGAATCGCGTGGGCGGCGTGCGCGGACGGCTTCGAGTGTGCGACCGCCCGCGTCCCGCTGGATCACCACGACCCGCGCGGCGCCGGGATCGACCTTGCGGTCATCCGGCACCCGCCGCAGGACCGGGCCCACCGGATCGGCTCGCTGTTCTACAACCCCGGCGGCCCGGCCGTGGCCGGCACGGTGGCGTTGCCCATGATGCTCGGCCGGTTCCCCGAGGAGGTGCGCCGGCGGTTCGACATCGTCAGCTTCGATCCGCGCGGCACTGGTGGCAGTGCTCCGGTCCAGTGCTTCGACGGCCCGGCGGACGAGCAGGCCCTGCTGGCGGGCACGGCCGCCGGCTATCCCGAGGGCACGGACCAGCAGAACGCCTGGGCCGACGCCTACCAGCGCCTCGCCCGGCAGTGCGCGGCCCGCAACCCCGCCTTGCTGCCGCACATCTCCACCGCGAACGTGGCCCGGGACATGGACCTGCTCCGCCGCGCGGTCGGCGACCGGCAGCTCAGCTACCTGGGCACCTCGTACGGCAGCTACCTCGGCGCCACCTACGCCAACCTGTTCCCCGGCCGGGTGCGCGCCATGGTCCTCGACAGCGCCCCGGACCCGGTGGCCTGGTCGACCGGCCACGGAGACCAGGCCACCACCGCAGGCGGCCTGCTGCGCAACGGCAACGACGTGGCCGCCGCCCGCGTCCTGGACGCCTTCCTCGACCAGTGCGGCCAGGCCGGCCCCCGGACCTGCGCCTTCTCCGCCGGGACGGCTGCCGCGACCCGGGCCAGGTACGGGGAGCTGCTCCAGCGGCTGCGCACCCGGCCGGTCGTGGTCGACGGGGCGACCGTCACCGCCGGCTCGGCCGTGGAGGAGACGATCATCTCCCTGTACGCCACCAACCCCGTCGCGAAGCTGCCCATCGGCTGGAGCCGGCTCGGCAACAGGCTCCAGACGTTGTGGACCGCCACCGAGACCCCCTCCGCGCCGGGCACCCCGCTGCCGCCCGTCCCCCGCCAGTCACCGGACCAGCCGCTGGCGGTGGTCTGCTCGGACAGCGCCACCCCGCCCGCCGGGGCCGACTACCCCGCCCTGGCCGCGGACGCCCGGGCCCGCTCCGGCGAGGCCGGCCCGTACTTCGTCTGGGCCGACGAGCGCTGCGCCGACTGGCCCGCCCGGGACCGCGACCGGTACGACGGCCCGTGGAACCGCCCGACCGCCCGGCCGGTCCTGGTGGTCGCCAACACCGGGGACCCGGCCATGCCGTACGAGGGGTCCCGCGCGATGGCCCGCTCGCTCGCCCGCGCGCGGCTGCTGACCGTCGACGGCTACGGCCACACCGTGCTGGCCAATCCCAGCGACTGCGCCGCCGAGCACGAGACCCGTTACCTGATCGACGGCATGCTGCCCGCCCCCGATACGGTCTGCGCCCCCACCAAGCCGCCGTTCAGCGGCTGATCGCAAGCCCGGCCGCGCCACCCACCCCCGGGGGCGCGGCCGACGCACCCCCCCCCGGGGGGTCGGTCAGCCCGTCTCCAGGGCCAGCGACTCCGGTCGCGACAGCGCCCGGCCGCGTTCCCAGGCGGCCCGGAAGCCGACCTCCCCGAGGGCCTCGGCGCAGCCGTTCAGGACGGCCCGGAGCTCCGGATCGCCCGCGTCGTGGGTCCCGCGCAGGCCGTACGCCGCGCCCAGTGCCGCCGCCCCGCGTGCCGCCTCGCCGAGCGCGAGGCAGTACTCGGCGAACCCTTCCAGCACGTCCGCCCGCACTGGCTGGTCGCCGCTGTCCGCGGCCAGCTCCAGGGCCCGGCGGTGCAGCGGGCCGGCCGCGTGCGGCGCGCCGAGCCGCTGCCGGGTGCGGGCCAGGCTGGTGTGCAGCAGGGCGAGCAGGTGCAGGCGTCCGGGGGCGGCGAGGCCGGTCGCGGGCAGCTGCTCCAGGCGCCGCAGCGTCTCCTGCTGGCCGTGCAGCGCCGCCGCCAAGTCCCCTTCGCGCCGGGCGAGTTCGCCGAGCGCATAGCGGGCGGCGACCTGCAGGTGCGGGTCCTGGGCCCGTTCTGCCGCGGCCAGCGCGCGCTCCAGGTCGGCCCGGGCCGCGGTCGGCTCTCCGCAGCGCGCCCGCAGTCGGCCCGACAGCAGCAGGGACAGCGGCGCCTCGCCGGAGCCGCCCATCTCGGTGTCCCGTTCACCGGCCTCCGTCAGCGCCGCGAGGGCCTCGTCGGCGGCGCCGGTGACGGCCAGCAGCGCGGCCAGCGTGACCAGCGCCATGGCCGTCCCCCAGCGGTCGCCCACGGCGCGGAAGCCGTCGACCGAGGTCCGCAGGCAGTGCTCGGCGTGCGCGATCCGGCCCGCGCCCAGCTCGATTCGGCCGAGCACCAGATGGGCGGCGGCCCGCGCAGCGTGCGGTGCCGGTCGGGAGCGGTGCGTGAGCCGCGGTCCAGCAGCCGGAGCCGGTCGTGCAGTCGCGCCGCGACCTGCCCGGGGCTCAGGGCCCGCAGCCGGGCCGCCGCCAGTTCGAGGGCCAGCGGCAGGCCGTCCAGCTCGCGGCAGATCCGGACGACCGGCTCGACGGTGTCGTGGTCCAGGGTGAAGCCGGGGCAGGCTGCGGCTGCCCGTTGCGTGAAGAGGGCGACGGCCGGGTGCGCGAGCGCTTCCTGGGCGGTGGAGCCGGGTTCGGGCACGGCGAGCGGTGGTACCGGCCAGATCGCCTCGCCGGTGATTCCGAGCGGTTCGCGGCTGGTGGCCAGCACGGTGAGCCGGGGCGCGGCGGCCAGCAGGCGAAGGGTCAACCGGGCCGCGTCCTCGATCAGGTGCTCGCAGTTGTCCAGGACGAGCAGGACCTCACGGCCCTCCAGGGCCCGGATGATCCGGTCGACGGGTTCCCCGGCCTGATCGGCGGCGGGCAGGCCGCCGGCCAGCACGCCGGCCTCCGCCGGGCGGCAGACAGCGGTCAGCACGGCCTGCGTCACCGCGTCCGGCCCGTTGACGCCCGCGAGTTCGGCGAACCGTACGTCCGTGGCGGGCGGGGCGGCGCTCGCGGCCGCAATGGCCAGCCGGGTCTTTCCGACCCCGCCTGGCCCGGTCAGCGTCACCAGGCGGAAGCGGTGCAGGCTTTCCTCAACTGCTGCCAGCGCCTCGTCGCGGCCGACCAGGGCGGTGAGCCGAAGGGGTAGTGCCGCCCGCCCGGCCGGGAACCCCGCGGGAGGCGGGGCCGGCCATCGAACGGACGCGGCGGCGGACTGTCCGCCATATGTGACCACTCGTCAGGGAGGTTCCGATTGGCCATCCTTGGGGGGACTCGACGAAGGAACCGGGCCCCGACCGGGGCCGGACACGTGAGGGGGAAGCGTGGACAGGAACGATCAGCCGGACCGTCCCTGGCGGGAACCGGCCCGCCAGGTGCCGCCGCAGCCGCCTCGGCCGCCGACGATCGGGGACCGGGGCGGTATGCCCCTCGCGACCGGACCGTCAGCGGTGCTGACAGCCTCGGTCGACCTGCGGGTCAGCAAGCGTCTGCTATGGGTCGGCGGGGCCGCCTACCCGCTGCACAACATCGTGCGGGTCTACGCCTTCGTGCTGTTGCCGAAGCGCAAGGAGGCACTGCGGCGGTTCGCGCGGCAGGTGGTGCAGGCACTGACGCTGGCCCTGCTGGCCGTGATCGGCGCCGGACTCCCGTCAGACATCGGGAAGGGCGTGGAGATGTTCAAGGGAGCGGCCCTGACGGCGGCCCTGCTCTGGGCGGGGTACGGGTTCGTGGAGATGCTCGTCGTCCTCACCTCGCCCGCGCTACCGGTGCTGGCGGTGGACACGGCGGGTAACGCGACGGCCCTGATCGGGACCGCCGACCGGGCCCGGCTCGCGGAGGCGGTCCGGATCCTCTCGCACGCGCTGGAGAACCCGGAGGCCGAGGCCACCCTGAGGATCCGGTCGGTGACCGTCAACACCGGGAACTACCACATCGGCGACAACGTGAACATGTACGGCGGCAGCGGCAACACGGGGAAGGTGACGGAATGAGCGGCGACCACTTCCACGGCGACGTGGTGAACATGTACGGCGGCAGCGGCAACAAGGGCATCGTGCACCACCACGCGCCGGCCGCGGACGGCGACCGGACCACCACGGAACTGACGCGGGCGGTCGAGGAACTGGTCGCCATGCTGCGCGAACTCCGGGCGGGCGTGGCACCGATGGCCGCGGAGTCGATCGACGAGGCGCTGCCGGCCATCACCGTCGGCCCGCGAGCGGTGCCGCGCGAACGGCACCGGGCACTGATGGCGGTGGCGGGGATCGCCGCCACCGTCGGGGCCGTCGGTACGCCTGTCGTCGAGGCGGTGCAGCGAGTCCTGGGACTGCTCGGCGGCCAGTAGGCGGCGAGTCGAGCCGGTGCCACCTGGGTGAACCGAGCGAGAGCCGCGGTACGCGTGCTCCTCGCCGAAGCACGAACCCGGACTCCTGGCCACCACCAGCGACTTGACGCGACTCCGCTAAAACCCGGGGTTCGAGGTATCGGAATTTGGCGCGCCGTCCCATAGCCTGACCGCGCAATCGAACACACGCGTCCCTTGCCTGACAGGTAGTCAGCAGTTGCTGGCCCGTTTCCCTGGAGCCGCCATGAGTTCCGACCGTTACCACTGGGATCGCTCGCACCCGGGCCTGACGGCGCTGCGCGAGGCGATCGAGCCCGTGCGCCAGGAGGTCCTCCGCCACCCGGTCTACCGGGAGCTGAACTCCCTGGAGCGGGTTCGGACGTTCCAGGAGCGCCATGTGTTCGCGGTCTGGGACTTCATGTCGCTGCTCAAGTGCCTGCAGCGGCAGCTGACCTGCGTGGAGCTCCCGTGGCTGCCGAGCGGACCGACCGCGAGTCGCCGGCTGATCAACGAGATCGTGCTGGTCGAGGAGAGCGACGAGCTCGGCGACGGCTACATCAGCCACTTCGAGCTCTACCTCGACGGCATGGCCCGGGCCGGGGCCGACACCGGCCCGGTGGACGGTTTCCTGCGGCTGCTCGGCACCGGGACCGGTGTCGCCGAGGCGGCGAAGGCGGCCGAGATCCCTTCTGCGGCTGCCGAGTTCATGGCGGTCACCTGGGACATCATCGAGAACGCGCCGGTGCACTGCCAGGCCGCGGCCTTCGCGTTCGGCCGTGAGGACCTGATCCCGGAGATGTTCGAGCAGGTGATCCGGATCGAGGATGCGAACAACCGGCTGACCGTGTTCAAGGACTATCTGGCGCGGCACATCGAGGTGGACGGCGAGCAGCACACGCCGATGGCCATGCAGATGCTGATCGACCTGTGCGGTGACGACCGGGAACGCTGGACCGAGTGCGCTGACACCGTCCGCCGCGCGCTGTCGGCCCGGGTCGCGCTGTGGGACGGGATCCTCGCGGACTGCGGCGACTGACGCAGGGGCGGCTCGTTCCCGCCGGGCGGCTTTCATCGTCAGCTGCCCGGCGGCGCCGCGGTGGCCCGCTGCGGGGCGGGCCGGGTTTCGCCCATGGCTCGACCGGCGCGGGCCCGCCGACGGGGCCGGGGTGATCGGTCCCCGGCCCCGGCTCGAGCGCGGCCGCCGACACCGGGACGGCCGCGGGGTGAGCCGCTCTGGCTTTCGGGGCCTCCGAGCCCGGCGGCCAGGTCACCCGTTCACCACCGGCCGATGGATGCCGGGCCCGGCACCCCTCACGATGACGAAGTGGGCTGTGCCCGTACCGGGCCCAGTCATGTCGGCTTCGAGCCGACCCGGGCAGTCCGCTCCGGACCATCCGTCTCTCTTCCCCGGAGGCCGTAGTGGGACACGCTGTCGGTGATGTGCTGGGCCTGGCCGCGGGTATCGCGGTCAGCCCGCTGCCGATCGTGGCGATCATCCTCATCCTGGCCACCCCACGGGGTCGCCTCAACGGGCTGCTGTTCGCCCTGGGCTGGGTTGTGGGGCTCGCGGCGCTCGGGGGGCTCATGCTGGCCGTCGGCGGCACAGGAGGAGCCTCGGCCCACAAGAATCCGGCCACCTGGGTCGGAGCACTCAAGCTCGCTCTGGGCGCACTCCTCGTCGTCTTCGGCGCTCGTCAGTGGCGGCGCCGCCCCAAAGACGCCTCCCAGGCGCAGCTCCCGAAGTGGATGGCGGCGATCGACGGCTTCACTCCGATCAAGATCTTCGGCCTGGCGCTGCTGTTCTCGGCGGGCAATCTCAAGAACGCGCCCCTGACCATCGCTGCCGGCGCCTCGATCAGTTCTTCGGGGCTCCCCGTGCCGCAGCAAGTCGGAACGCTCGTGATCTTCGTGGCCATCGCTTCTCTGGGCGTGCTTGCGCCACTCGTCGTCTACCTGGTCATGGGCGAGCGCGCCAAGAGCATCCTGGGGAGCTGGCGAGACTGGGCCGCGCAGCACAACATCGCTGTCCTGGCCGTCCTGTTCTTCGTGCTCGGCCTCAAGCTCCTGGGCGACGGCATCAGCATCCTCGCCACCTGAGGCTGCCGCGCTAGTGACCGTCGCCCTGCTCGATGTGCAGATGGATCGGCCCGCGGAGAACGGGACTGCGCCGGTACGGTGGCGGGTCGGCGACGAGCCTGGGGCGGTCGAGCCGGCGTGCCAGCTCGGTCAGCGCGATCTGGGTCTCCCGCCGGGCCAGTGGGCCGCCGAAGCACAGGTGGATACCGCTGCCGAATCCCAGGTGCTGGTTGTCACGCCGGTCAGGGTCGAAGCGGTCGGGCTCGTGGAAGCGGTTCGGATCGCGGCTGCCCGAGGCCAGCATCAGCATGATCTGCGAGCCCTTGGGGATGACGGTGTCGGCGACCGAGATGTCGCTGTACGCCGCCCGCCAGGGGATGATGTGCACGGGCGGCTCGTACCGCAGCAACTCCTCGACCAGCGGTATGACGAGGTCGGGTTCGTCGCGCAGTCGCTGCAGCACCTGCGGGTGGCGCAGCAGCGTCAGCATGCCGTTGGTGATGAGGTTGACGGTGGTCTCGTGGCCGGCGATGAGCAGCAGGTTGGCGGTGGCGACGATCTCCTCGTCGGTCATCCGCCCGTCGGGGCCGTCATCGTTCGCCAGCCGGGCGAGCAGGTCTTCGCCGGGTCGCCCGTGGCGCTGGTCCACCAGCCCGCCGATGTACTGGCGCAGGTCTTTGCGGGCCTGTATGCCCTTTTCCAGTTTTTCCTTCGGGTCGGTCTTGGGGTTGTAGTCGATCGCGTTGATGACGTCGTCCACCCAGAGGTGGAACCGCGGCTCGTCCTCGTATGGCACGCCGAGCAGACGACAGATGACGGTCACGGGGAACGGGTAGGCGAAGTCGTCGACGAGGTCGATCTGCTCTTTGCCCGCGAAGTCGTCGATCAGGCTGCCGACGATGCCGGCCAGGTCGCCCTCCATGCCGGTCACCAGTCGTGGGGTGTGCGGGGGGCCGAAATGGCGCATCGCCATGCGCCGCAGGCGGTCGTGCGCGGGTGGGTCGAGGCTGATGAACGCCGGGGTGGTCTGCTCTTCGGCTCCGGGCGTCGGGTGCGAGAGGTTGCGGGTGTCCGAGCTCAGGTGCGGGTCGTGCAGGATGTCGGCGATCTCGCGGTAAGTGCTGATGACGTAGCTGCCGTCCTCCTGCCGTGCCACGGGCGTTTCGCGCAGTTCGGCGTACAGCGGGTACGGGTCGGCTCGGGAGGAGTGGTCGAGGATCCGTTGCAGCGTGCTGGGCGTCTCGGTCGTGGTCATCTCGCTCTCCCTCCTAGCGGTGCTGGTACGCGGCCGTGACGCGGCGCTCGCTCGGGTCGTGGCCGGTGACGACCACGGTGGCGCCCTGGGCGAGCAGAGTGGGGCCGGGGAAGTCGACGGGCGCCGGTTTCTCGTCGGCGGGCTGGTCGGGGGCGGGGCAGGGAGGCGGGAAGGGCGCGGCCGTCTCGATGAGTGTTTGGTAGTGGTCCAACCACTTCGCGTTGTCGAAGCTCACTGCCGCGGTGACACGTCCCCGGTAGCCGTATGCGGCGACGAAGCGGCGGTCGGGCACCGATCCCTGGGTGACGACCACCTCGTCGGCGAAGGTCGGCACGCCGACGGACTTGATGTTGACCCCGAACTGGATCGACCAGAACCGCGGGATCGACAGGTGGGGCCAGCGGTCCGCCTGGCCGCTGACCATGTTGTGCGCCGCGACCTCGGCCTGCTCCACGGCGTTGGCCCAGTGCTCCAGCGAGATGAGCCGGTACTCGTAGACCGGGTTCGGGCAGCGTGCCACGTCTCCGGCGGCGAAGACGTCGTCGGTGACCAGGCCGTTGAGGTCGAGGGCGCGGCAGCCCGTGTCGCAGGCAATGCCCCAGACCCCCGCCGCCAGCCCCGAGCCCTGCAACCACTCGGTGTTGCGGATGCCCCCGAGTGCCACGACCGCCACGTCGGTGTCGATCGTGCTGCCGTCGTCGAAGTGGGCCCGGCGCAGCCGTCCCTGCGCGTCGCCCTCCAGCCCGGTGACCTTGACACCGCAGCGCAGGTCCACGCCGTGAGCGCGCTGCAGGTCCGCGGCGACCTCACCGATCATGGCGCCGAGCGCCCCGACCAGCGGCGCCGGCGCGAGTTCGGCGACGGTCACCGGGATCTCCCTTTCCCGGCAGACGGAGGCGATCTCGGAGCCGGTGAATCCCGCGCCGATGACCAGTACCCGGGAGGGTCCGGCGGCGAGTGCTCGCCGGAGGGCCGCCGCGTGCTCGCGCGTTCGCACGACGAACACGCCGTCCAGAGCCGCCTCGCTCTCGACGAACCACGGCCGGGCCCGGACCCCGGTGGAGATCAGCACCCGGTCGAAGGGCACCTCACGGCCGTCGGCGAGGCGCACGTGGTTGGTCGCCAGGTCCAGCCCACTGGCGGGCACGCCCAACAGCCACTCCGCATCGATCTCGCGGCGGCGCGGCAGCTTGGTGTTCTCGGCCGGCACCCACCCGGTCAGTACCTGCTTGGAGAGGGGAGGCCGGTCGTAGGGCTCGCCCGTCTCGTCGCCGATCATGGTCAGCGATCCGGTGAAACCCTCGCCGCGCAGCGCCTCCGCTGCCCGCAGTCCCGCCAGGGACGCCCCGACGACCACGATGCGGCCCTCGCGCTTGAAGGCTTGCAGGTTCTCGGCGCTGGTCATGACGGCGATGCCTTCGCCCGTGCGTCCCGTCCCTCCAACCGGTCGACCAGGATCGCCTGGACGGGGCAGGCCGCCGCGGCGCGCAGCACCTGGTCACGTCGGGCGTCGTCGGGGTTCGGGTCGTACATCAGGGCTTCCTCGCCGTGCATCCGGAACGCGTCCGGAGCGAGGAAGGCGCACTGGGCGTACCCTTCGCATCGGGAAAGATCAACGACAACTCGCATCCCGACCTCCACAGGGGCTGCAAGCTGCGGGCCCGGAAGCCTGCGCCATCTCGGCGCAAGGCGCGGCAAGGCTGAGGAGAAAAGGCGTCGGCCGTTGCCCACCTCCGCGGACTGCAGGGGTGCGCGCCGCGCCCGTCGGGTCGCCGCAGGAAGAATCCGGTTGTCGCCTACGAGGCGACGGGCGGGTAGTGCCGCTCAGAGATCATGACCTACTGAGTAGCCTATCCCGTGCGCATATCGCCCGCACCCGGCAGTTCCTACGGGCTGGCGTGGAGCCCATGTCGAGGCCTGGCGGTGTTCGCCCGAGCGGCGCAGTGCGCGCACGGCCGGCGTGTGGGCCTGGCTTCCGGATGGTTCGGTGGCGACAGGAGCCGACAGGACTCACCCGAGGTTCCAGGGTCGGCCGGTCTTGGAGGAGAACCAGCGTGAGCGTAGCCCAGGGAGCCTCGCAGGGCGTTATGCCCGCACATCTGTTGCGAAACCAGAAGGCGCTCGTCACCGGAGCGAACTCGGGCATCGGCAAGGCGACGGCCATCGGCCTGGGCCGTGCCGGAGCCGACGTGGTGGTGAACTACGTCGCCGGGCGTGAGGAGGCCGAGCAGGTGGTCGAGGAGATCTCCGGGTCGGGAGTGCGCGCGGCGGCGTACGAGGCGGATGTGTCGCAGGAGGATCAGGTCGTCGCGATGATCGAGTGGATGGTCAAGGAGTTCGGGACCATCGACATCCTCGTGGCCAACGCCGGGCTGCAGCGCGACGCTCCGTTCACCGAGATGACGACGGCCCAGTGGCAGAAGGTGTTGGACGTCAACCTCACAGGCCAGTTCCTGTGCGCTCGGGAGGCGGCCAAGGAGTTCCTCCGGCGGGGGATCGTCCCGGAGGTGTCGCGAGCCGCCGGGAAGATCATCTGCATGAGCTCGGTGCACCAGCTCATCCCCTGGGCCGGCCACGTCAACTACGCGGCCTCCAAGGGCGGCGTGCAGATGATGATGGCGACACTCGCCCAGGAGCTCGCGCCCCACGGGGTCAGGGTCAACGCGATTGCTCCGGGAGCCATCAGGACACCCATCAACCGCGATGCCTGGGAGACTCCCGACGCGGAGAAGGACCTGTTGCAGCTGATTCCTTACGGGCGTGTCGGCGATCCGGAGGACATCGCCCGCGCGGTCGTCGGCCTTGCCTCGGACCTCATGGACTACGTGGTGGGCACCACCCTCTATGTGGACGGCGGCATGACCCTCTTCCCCGGCTTCGCCACCGGAGGCTGACCGCTGGGCGACTCCCCGGCCGGCAGGCGGGGACCCTGGCCGGCCCTCAGTCGCGCTGCTGATCGAGGGCATCGTCCAGGGTAGTGGCTGCCATGATCAGCGACAGATGCGTGAAAGCCTGCGGGAAGTTGCCCAACTGCTCGCCACTGGGACCGACCTCCTCGCCGAACAGGCCGACGTGGTTGGCGTAGGTCTGCATCTTCTCGAAGGCGTAGCGCGCGGGACGGATCCGCCCGGCGCGGGCAAGAGCGTCCACGTAGAGGAACGTGCAGAGGCTGAAAGTGCCTTCGGAGCCTCGCAGACCGTCCGGGGAGGCCGCAGGGTCGTAGCGATACACGAGGCTGTCCGAAACCAGCGTGCGCTCCATCGCGTCCAGCGTTGACAGCCAGCTCACCGTTTTGGGAGCCAGGAACCCGACACGCGGAATGAGCAGCAGCGAAGCGTCGAGGACGTCGCTTCCGTAGTGCTGCACGAGGGCCTGTTCCTCCTCGTTCCAGCCTCGCTCCATCACCTGTTCGAGGATCGCGTCGCGAGCCGCGGTCCAACGAGGAGCGTCGGCGGGCCGGCTGGTCTCTCGCGCCAGGCGCAGCCCCCGGTCGAAAGCAACCCACATCATCACCCGGCTGAAGGTGAAGTCCTTGCGCCCGCCACGGGTCTCCCAGACGCCCTCGTCGGGGCGATCCCAGGAATCAGCCAGCCAGTCCAGCATCCGGGCGACGTTCTTCCAGCCGTGATAACTACCTCCCATGGCAACCTCATTCGCCTCCGACAAGCCGTAGAGTGCCTCCCCGTAGATGTCCAGCTGCAGCTGATCGGCGGCCGCGTTCCCCGCACGCACCGGATACGAACCCCGGTAGCCCTCGAAGTGCGGGAGAACCTCTTCCGACAGCTCGGGATCGCCGTCGACGCGGTACATGATCTGCAGCGGCTCGCCCTCGATGCCCTGCCGGGCCTGCAGGCGGTCGCTCAGCCAGTGCGCGAACTGCGCCGCCTCCTCGGCGAAGCCCAGATCGAGCAGGGCACGCACGGACAGGGAGCCGTCGCGGACCCAGGTGTAGCGGTAGTCCCAGTTGCGTTCACCCCCGATCTGCTCGGGCAGACCCATGGTGGCCGCGGCGACAGGCGCGCCGGTGGGCGCATAGGTGAGCAGCTTGAGCGTGATGGCCGAGCGGTGCACCATACCCGGCCACCGGCCGCGGTAGCTGGAGTGGCGCACCCAGCGCTGCCAGAAGTCCACCACGTCCCAGAACCGCTCCATCGCGCTTTCCGGGGTGACTGGCGGCGGGCTGTCGCCATCGGACCCTCCGACGGTGAACACCACCGCGGCCACCTCACCCGGCTCCAGGGTTACCGAACCCCGCATGTCCGTACCGTCCTGCTGCAGGGGGAAGGTGCTCTGCAGACAGGCGGTGACGTCCGGTGCCCGGAAGGTGGCGGTACCGTCCTGCACGTCGAGATCGTGGGTGGCCCGGCCGTAGTCGAAGCGCGGGCGGCACTCCAGTTCGAAGTGCACCGTTCCGCGCACCGCCCGCACACCGCGGATCAGCACGTGCCTGTCCGTCGGGGTGCCGGTGCGATCCGGTGGCATGCAGTCGAAGACCTCGCCGACGCCGTCCGGCGACATGAACCGCGTGACCAGGACTGCGGTGTCGGGGTAGTAGAGCTGCTTGCAGGTGGCGTTCCGGTCGTCCGGCGCGAAGAGGAAGTACCCACCGCGGTCGTGATCGAGGAGGGCGGCGAAGACACTGGGCGAGTCGAACCGGGGAGCCGCGAACCAGTCGACGACTCCCCGAGACGAGATCAGAGCAGCGGTCTGCAGGTCGCCAACGAGGCCGTGGTCGGCAATGGGCGGGTAACGGTCCATGATCATCTCGCTTCCCTGTGCCCCTGATCCCACTGTCCGCCCTGTTCGACGGGGCCGCCACGGAATGCGGGGAACGTGGAGGTGGCCCGGCACGGACGGCTGATCGCCGAGGGCAGCTGCCGACTGGAGTTGGACCACTACCCGGGCCGGAGTTCCAGTGGAGCGTGAGGCCGGTGTCACGAGGGGCTGGCCGGATTCGAGCGGTGCCGTTCCGGTGGCCCGGCTCTCGGGGCGCGCGCGCTCCGGCTCCGCCCCGGGGACCGGCGGGGGCACCGCGTGACGGAGGAGCCGACGGCCCGGCGCGGCTCGCCGAGCTGGCCCGTTCGACAGGACTGCGACGGCGGGCCTCCCCGACCGGGCCTCACACCGACGGTGTGCGGGCCGGATCCGGTCGGAGCGGACGACCGTACGCATGCGGGCGAACCGGGCGCCGCAACGTCCCGCCGGGGGTGCGGCCGCGGGCGGGGCCGGGAACGGATTACCGGCCAATGTCCCGGCCGTCCGGCTCGGCGGCGCCCGCCGCGACCTAGACTCGGCCCACGGGGCGGCGCGAAGGCGGGAAGAGGCGGGGGTCGCAGCGATCCGAGCCGCGTGCCCAGGGGGGACCTCGCACGTCCGCGGCATCCGCTCGGGCCTGCCGGTCGCGGCCTTGGCCCGTACGCCCGCCCTGTCGGGGTCCGCCCTCGTACGCTCAGTCCAACTCGCTCCAAAACGTGCCGAATTGACGACGCGTCATCATCATCATTTCGAGAACTGGGAGACCTCCATGTCCGAACAGCTGCAGGACGCCCTCGCGCTCGACGACCTCGACCTGGGCGAGCTGACCGTCACCGCGCTGCGTGACAGCATCGCGCTGCCGGAGGGTGGCGCCTCCAGCAGCCCCGCCTCCAGCTCCTGCAACTCCTCCTCCAACACCAGCATCGTCCACCCGCCGGCGACCAGCGTCCTCCACCCGTCGGCGTCGGCCTTCTGAGGATCGTGCGACTGAACCGCTGAACCACCCACGGGACCCGGCGCGTTCCGGTGCGGACGCGCCGGGTTCCTCCCCCGTCCGCCCGCCCATCGGAGGTCCTCCGCCGTGCCCAACCGCGCCCCGGCCCCGGCCGCATCGGCACCCGCGCCACCGGTCACCGCGGCCTACGCGCTGGTGCGCGCCACGGTGCTGACCCGGGCCGCGCAGTCCGCCCCGTCCGGCCTCGTACGGGACCTGCTGGCCCGGCTCACCGCCGTGGAGGCCGCCGACGCCGCTCTGCGGCCCGCCCTCGGCGACGATCTGTACGCCAGCCGGGCCGAACACGGCGAGGAGTTCCACCGGCGGGTCGTGCTCCCACTGCGCCGGGCCCTGCACAGCGGCCGTGCGCCGCGCCCCGCGCTGCTCGACCGGCTCGCGGACCTGCCCGTGCGGGTCCCCCGGCTCGCGCACTGGCTGGAGCTGAGGCGGCGACACGCCCTGCTGCTGACCGAGCTCACGGCGGCGGTGCCGCCGGCACTGGCGGCCGAACGGGCCGCGCTGGCCGAGGTGTGTCGCGAGCCCGCGTTCCGGCGCGCCGTCGCCCTGGGCAGCGCCGACCTGCTGCGCGCGGTGGTCAACGCCTCGGAGGCGAACCCGGAACGGGGCGGCAGGGCGCACAAGGAGGAGGCCGCCGTCCTGCGCCACGCGCTGCGGGCGACCGGCAAGACGAGCCCGCTGTCCTGGTTCACGGCGGTCGGCTGGGCCTCGGACGAGCTGCGCGGGAACGGGACGCAGAGCGCCCCGCGCGCGGTCGTCCGGGAGAACCGGGCCCTCGTCGCGGCGCTGGTCGACGCCCTGCTCGACGAACCCCGGCGCGCCCGGAGCCTGCCGCACCGGATGACCAGCGCCGCCCGCGTCGACGCCGGGCGGGCCCACTACCGGCGCACCCGGGCGGTGTTCGTCGGGGGCCGCTACCTCGTCGCCCGCGAGGACGAGGTCGAACTCGGCGCCCGGCCGGAACTGGCGGTGATGGCCTCCCTCACCGAGACCCCCGACCCGCCGGGCCGACTCGCCGCACGGCTCGCCGAGGCCCTCGGGCGCCCCGGCGAGGACCCGGCGGTACGGCGCTTCGTCGACCGACTCCTCGACGCCGGGCTCCTGGTGCCGACCGAGCCGGTGGACCCGCAGGGCCCGGAGCCGCTGCGACGGCTCGCCGACTGGCTCCACCAGTGGCCGCAGGACACCGAGTTGGCCCGCAGGGTGCGCAAACTCGCCGACGACACGGCCGCGTACCCGGCCGAGCCCGCCGAGCGCCGGCCGGCCGCGCTCCGCGCCCTGGCGGCCGACTGGCGCCAGGTGCTCGCCGACGCGGGCCGGCCCCTCCCCGAGGAGCCCGCGTCGCTCAACGTCCTCAGCGAGGACGTCCACGCGCCCGCACCGCCGCAGCCGCGGCTGGGCGCCGCCGACCGCGCCGCGCTCGCCGAACTCACGGCCGTGGCCGAGCTGTTCGACCACGGCCACCTGACCCGCAGGGACGCCCGGGACCGCTTCGTGGCCCGGTACGGCGTCGGCGGCGTCTGCTCCACGCCGTGGGAGTTCGGCGACGACGCCGGCGACGTCTGGGCGGATGTCCGGGTTCCCGAGGAACTCGCTTCCCTGCGGAAGGAGTTCATCGACCTGCCCGAGGTGGACGGCGAGATCGTGCTACCGGCTGACCGGGTGTGCGCACTGGCCGAGCGGCTGCCCGACTGGACGGCCGCCCGGCCGCTCAGCTACTCCTGGTTCGTCCAACGGGAACCGGCCGAGGGCCTGTTGTGCGTCAACCACGTCTACTACGGCTGGGGGCGCTTCACCAGCCGCTTCCTCGACGCCACCGCCCCGCAGGCCGCGGCCGAGGTCGCCCGGCAGATCCGCGCCGGGCTCGACGAGGGCGCGCGGGCCGCCCAGATCCGCCCGCTGGGCGGCTTCAACGCCAACCTGCACCCGCTGCTGGTCGCCGACGAGATCGGGCCCGACCGTCGCTGGTCCAGCCTCGCCGAGGCCGACCTCGACCTGGTCCACGACGTCGACACCGACCAGCTCAGGGTCCGCCTGCGCTCCACCGGCGAGTACCTCGACGTCCTCTACCTGGGCTTCCTCTCCCCGATCATGCTTCCGCGGCGGCTCGCGCCCCTCCTCTGCGACCACTCGAACGGCATCGTGGGCTTCCACCCGCTGCTGCGCCGCACGCCCCTGCCCGCCCCCGGCGGCACCGTCACCCACACGCCGCGGCTGCGCCACCGGCACGTCGTCCTCGCCCGCCGCCGCTGGCACCTCCCGTCCGAGGTCCTCGGCGCCCTGCGGGCCGAACTCGGCGCCGATCCCGGCCCGCTCGGCGTCCCCGTCGCGACCGTCGCCCGCTGGCGCGCCCGCCTCGGCCTGCCCGAGCAGCTCTTCCTCCACCCCGCGCCGGCCCCGGACCCGGAGACCACGGCCTCCGAGGCCATCCTCATCCAGCTCCGCGCGCCCAAGCCCCAGCCCGTCGACCTCGGCAACCCGCTCCACCTCCGGCACCTGGGCCGGTGGCTCGGCCGCCACCCGGACGGCGTCCTGCTGGAGGAGGCCCTGCCCGCCATCGGCGGACGGGCGGAACCGACCCGGACGGTCGAACTCGTCACGGAGACCTACCGTCCGGCCCGCCGCCCGGCCACCGCCCCGCCCGCACCCCTGCCCGTCCCCCGCCCGCTCCACCGGCGCGGAGCCGAGGAGTCGCCCCATGAGTGAGCCGATGACGAACGATCCGACCGACCACCCCGCGGCCGCGACCGCTGTGGACGTGACCCTGTACCACTACCAGCCCGACAAGGCGCGCGCCCTTCGTGAGGCCGTCCTGCCGCTGGCGCGGCGTGCGGCGGCGGGCGGGCTGAACGCCCACGTCGAGCGGCACTGGCGGTTCGGACCGCACCTGCGGTTGCGGCTGGAGGGACCGGCCGAGCGGGTGGCCGTCGTGGCGCGGGAGTCCGCCGAGGAGCTGCGGGCGTGGTCGGCCGCGCACCCGTCCGTCGCCGACCGCACGGAGGAGCAGCTGCTCGCCGAGGCCGTCGTCGCCGGGCGGGCCGAGCTGATCGCGCCGCCGTACGGCCCGCTGGTGCCGGACAACACCGTCCGGGTCACGCCCGCCGACCCGGCCGCGACCGCCGCCTTGCACGCGCTGCTCGGAGCCGAACCAGCCGCCCTGCGCGACGAGTTGATGCGGCTCGGGCTGCCCGCGATCACGTCGGCCTGTGAGTTCCTCGGGGAGCACGGCGACACGGCTCAGGCCCGGGTGCAGCTGGTGGTCACGGCACTGGCGGCGCACGCGAGCACGCACACGGACGGGCTGGTCGGCGGGCACTACTCCTTCCTCTCCCATCTGGAGGACTTCCTCGCCCACGAGGACCCGGACGGCCGGCTGCGCTCCGCCTTCGAGCAGCGCTGGGAGCGCGGCGGTCCCGCGGCCACGGAACTGGTCGGCCGCATCGCGGCCGGGGGTGCGCGCGGCTGGGAGCAGGACTGGGCGCACTGGTCGGCCACGGCCTGGAACCGGGCGGAGCGGCTGCTGGCGGCCGGTGCGGACCTGTCCGGCCGCGGCGAGGAGTACCGGGCCCGCGCGGCCGCCCTCGGCGACCGGGCCACCGCCGAACGCTGGGACTTCGAACTGCGCACCCGTTACAGCGAGTTCCACCGGATGGTGACGCGCAGCGATCCCACCGGGACGCTGTTCGACCGCGCCGACTACCTGGTCTACCGGACCAGTACCAACGCCCTGTACCGGCTCTTCGCGGTCTGCGGCGTCCGCCCGGTGGAGCGCTATCTGGCCGCCCACCTCGTCGTGCGCAGCGTGCCCGAGCTCACCGGGCACCGGTGGCGGGACTACCTCGGCCAGGTGATCGCCCGGGTCGAGGGGGCGGCGTGACGGCCGAACCGGTCACCGGGCGCACCCGGTTGCGTCCGGGCGTGGCGGTGACCCCGCTGCTGGAGGGGCTGCACCTGCGCGGGCGCGGCACCAGCCTCACCCTGGAGGGCAGCCGCTCGCTGCCGGCGCTGTGGGACGTCCTGTCGGCGCGGCTCGGCGCCGGTGCGCAGGACGCGGCGGAGGCCGGGCATCCGAGGACGGAGGCGGCGCTGGTGACCGTCACCGCCCACCTGCGTGAGCACGGCCTGCTGGTCGACCACCCCGACGGCGCGGAACCGCCGCCCTGGCCGGGCTCGGTGGCCGAACGCCCGGGGGACGCGGCGAGGGCGCTCGCCGCCGCGCGCCCGGTCGTGGCCTCGGCGGACCCGGACGGCGAACCGGCCCGCGCGGTGGCGCGCGCCCTGGCCCGGGGCGGGACGGCACCGGTCGTCACCGGGGCCGCACTGCCCGCCGGACAGGTGCTGGTCGTCGCGGGTGATCCACCCGTGGCGGTCGGCATGCAGTGCGACGCGGACGGCGGTTTCGTCACCGCGCCCGCCGATCCGGACCGCACCCGCGCGGACCTCGCCGCGATCGCGGACCGCCTGCGCTCCGGCCCCGGCCCGAGCGGCGGCCCAGGCCCGAGCGGCGGCGGTTCCGCGCCGAGGACGCTCCCGCTGCTGCTCGCCGCCGCGACGGCCCAGCGCCTGCTCTGCGCCGTCGCCGGGCTGCCGAACCCGGGTGACCCGGACGACGACCCCCGGCTGCTCGCCGGTCGGCCCTCCGTCCTCGTCGCCCGGGCCCGCCCGCCCCGCGCCGAGCACCATCCCTGGGCGGCGGCGCCCGGGCCCGCGGCCGAGCCGCCCGCGGACCTCGAAACGGCGCTGCGCCGCGCCGCCGCGCTCGGCGACCCGCTGCTCGGCGTGCTCGACGCACCCTCCCCCGGCGAACTTCCGCAGTCGCCCGTCGCCCTGGCCGCCTGCCGCACACCGTCCGGGGCCCTGGTGGCCGGGGCCGCCCGCGCCGACCTCGCGCGGCTGGCGGGTGCCCTGCGGTCCGCGGAACTCCACCTCGCGGCCGCCGATCCGGGAGTCACGGCGACGGTCGGCGCCGACCCGGGGCACGCCCTCGGCCGGGCCCTGCGGCGCGCCGCCCTCGCCGTCCCCGGCGGCGGTGAGGCGCTGCCCGAGGCGGTGTGGCGGGAGCATCCCCAGGCCGCGCACTGGGTGGCGGCGCTGGCGCGGCGCCTCGGCCGTGACGCCGGCGTCACGGTCCGCCGACTCGCCGGTCACGCCTTCCTGGCCACCGTGGAAGGAGCCCGGGCCGTCGAGGCCGGGCCCGCCGACGCGGTGTCCGTCGCCGCCCTGGGCGCCCTCACCCGGCTGACGGTCCGTGACCTCGGCCTGTCCGCCGCCCACCTCACCACTCCCAGCGGCGCCGTCGCCCCGCTGGCCGCCACCGGGCAGCAGCTCCCCGCCTGGGTGGAGGAGGGCTGGACGATCCGCTGGCTCGCCGGACTCGCTGACCGGGAACCGGATTTGCGGGCCGCACTGGACCGCCTGACCGGCCTGCGCACCACCCCCTGGAGGCCCGGCACCAGCGCCGCCCGCCCTCTGGCCGACGCCCTGGGGGGCTGCGGCTTCACCGTCCTCGTACCCGCGGGACACGACCGATGACCGACCTCCCCGTTCTCGACCCCGACCAGGCCCTGGCGCTCACGAGCGGCACCGCCGTCGTCCACCTCACCAGCTGGACCCTCGGCCTGGCCGAACGCCTCAGCCGCCACGCGCTGGCGCACCCCGTCCGCCTGGTGCCCGTGCGCGAGGACGGCGCGCTGACCGTCATCGGGCCCGTCCTCCACCGTGGTTCGCCCGCCTGCCTCAGCTGCACCGAGTACCAGCGCCTCGCCACCGCCGGCGGCAGGGTGCCCTGGCAGAGCCCGGTCCTGGCCCTCGCGGGCACCGGCACCCCGGCCTTCTCCGAGGCGGTGGTCGCCCTCGCGGCCGACCTGGCCGAGGCCGCCGCCGGGCCGGGCGGCAACGGGCCGGGCGGCGACGGGTCCCCCGAGGCCGCGAGCCACGCCACCGTCCACCTGGTCCACGGCGACCGCGCCACCTGGTCCACCCACCGGGTCCGCCCGGTCGGCGGCTGCCCCGTCTGCCACCCGCTGCCCGAGGACACGCCCGACGCCGCCCGCCTGCCCTCCGAGCCCCTCCCCCTCCCCGACCCCGCGGTACTGCGCGGCGCCAACGGCCGTACGACCGCCGAGCGGCTGCGGGCCGAACTCCACGACGAACGCTTCGGCCCGGTCCGCATCCTCTACCGCACCGAGGACTCGGCCTTCGCCCTCACCACCGCCCTGGTCACCGACGGCCGCCTGGAGGACGACGGCGGATACGGGCGGGCGGTGGACTTCCGCTCCAGCGAGCGCGTGGCCCTGTTCGAGAGCGTGGAGCGCCTCGCGGGGATGCGGCCGCTCGGCCGCCGCGGCACCCTGCGGTCCTCCTACGCCGACCTGGTGGCCGAGCACGGGCCCGGAGCCGTCCTCGACCCCGTCCGGCTCGGCCTGCCCGACCCCGGCGACCACCCCGCGCGCACCACCGTCCCGTACACCCCGGACCTGGTGCTCGACTGGGTGCACGGATGGTCCCTCACCCACGACCGCCCGATCGCCGTCCCCGAGCACCTCGCCTACTGGGACCCGCCGGGCCGCGACCGCCCCCGCGTGGCGCACGAGACCTCCAACGGCTGCGGGCTGGGCAACAGCCCTCAGGAAGCCGCGCTCTACGGCCTGTTCGAAGTCGCCGAACGCGACGCCTTCCTGATGGCCTGGTACGCGCGCACCCCACTGCCCGCCGTCGCCGTCCCCACCGAGGACCGGGAGACGGCCGACCTCGCCGACCGCGCCCACCTGCTCGGCTACCGGCTCACCCTGCTCGACGCCACCGACGACCTCGGCATCCCCGCCGTGATCGCCGTCTGCCGCTACCGGGGCACGCATCCCGACGCCCCGCGCGTCCTGCTCGCCGCCGGCGCCCACCACGACCCGAGGACGGCGATCCGCTCCGCCGTCGCCGAGGTGGTCACCAACGTCCAGGACGCCCCCCGCCGCTCCACCGCCCCCGGCGGCGCACGCGACCCGCGGCGCCTGCGGGCGATGCTGGAGCGGCCGGAGCTGGTGGCCGTGCTGGACGACCACGTCGGCCTCAACACCCTGCCCGAGGCTCAGCCGCGCCTGGACTTCCTGTTCGCGGGCCCGCCCCCCGTGCCCTGGCAGGAGCGCTGGCCCGCCGCCCCCGAGCCGGTGAGCGACCTCACGGGGCTTCTGGGGCGGACGGTCGACCGACTCGCCGGGGAGGGCCTGGAAGTGGTGGTGGTCCGCCAGGACGAACCGGGGGTACGCGACCGGCTCGGACTGTACTGCGTCAAGGTGATCGTTCCCGGGACGCTCCCGATGACCTTCGGCGAGGCCAACCGGCGCACCCACGGCCTGCCGCGCCTGCTGGACGTCCCGTACCGCCTCGGCCGCACCCCGCGCCCGCTGCGCCACGACGAACTGCCGCTGTACCCGCACCCGTTCCCGTAAGCCCCTCGGCCCTCCCCGTTCCGCCCCACTCCCCACTCCCCCTGCCGTCCGGGAAGGACGCGATGACGACCCGACAGCCACCGGCCGCCCCCTGGCACAGCCTGCACCTCACCCTGCCACTGCCCGCACACGGGACCGACGCCTTCGTCACGGCGGACCTCGCGCCGCTGATGGACGAACTCGCGGGCGAGGACTGGTTCTTCATCCGCTACGGCGAGGGCGGGCCGCACCTGCGCGTGCGCTTCCGGGGGGCGCACACGCACCCCGGCGCCCTGGCCGGCGAGCTCACCCGGCTCGCGTCCCTGCACACTCCGCCCGACGGCCCGTGGACGGCCCGCCACGGGGAGGTCACCGCCGTCCCGTACGAACCCGAGACCGAACGCTACGGCGGTCCCGCGCTGCTGCCGATCGCCGAGGAACTCTTCACCCGCTCCACCCGCACGGCCGTCCACGCCCTGCGCTCCCTCGACGCCTCCCCCGGCGCCCGGCTGCCCCTCGCCCTGGACCTGGCGCACACCACCGCCCACGCCCTGGGACTCGACGAGTTGGCCGCCGCCCGCTGGCTGCGGCGCCACTCCGCCTCCTGG
Source organism: Kitasatospora sp. NPDC001095 (assembly GCF_053598615.1). Lineage (NCBI taxonomy): Bacteria > Bacillati > Actinomycetota > Actinomycetes > Kitasatosporales > Streptomycetaceae > Kitasatospora > Kitasatospora sp. NPDC001095. The sequence continues at coordinate 38,954 of NZ_JBSFKQ010000027.1, forward strand.
CGCTGGGTGACGGACTTCCGGCCGCTGCCCGGGCTCGCGGTGCACAGCAAGGTGAACGCGGTGTTCGCCCGGCAGCGGCAGGCCCTCGCGCACCGGGCCGGGGCCCTGCGGAAGGCACTCGACGCCGGGACGGCCACGTCCTGGCTCACCGACTGGTCGGCCGCCGTCGCCGACGCCGACGCCCGGATGCGAGCCACCGCGCCGGACGGGGCCGAGGAGCGGCTGCGCTGGGTGTGGGCCTCACAGCTGCACATGCTGTTCAACCGCCTGGGGATCGGGCCCGACGAGGAGCGGGCCGTCTGCCGGCTCGCCGGCCGAACGCTCCTGGAGACCGACCGGCCCTTCACCTTCTTCCCCGACGACCGGCGCGCCCCGGACCTCCAGTACCTGGAGGACAGCAAGTTCCAGGTCGGACGCCCCGAGGACACCGCGCTGCCGGACGTGCCGCCCGCCGAGCCCCCGCGGCCGTGGCCCGGCGACCTGCCCCTGTCCGCCGACCCGCTGCCGGCCGTCACCCTCGCCGACGCGCTGCGCACGCGCCGCTCCACGCGGGGCCGGCTGACCGGTCCGCTCACCGCCGGTCAACTGGGCGGCCTGCTCTGGTCCGCGTACGCGCCGGACGGCGGCTCGGGCCACCGCCCCTACCCCAGCGCGGGCGCCATGCACGCCGCCCGGGTCCGGCTGGTCGCCCTCGCCGTCGACGGCCTGCCCTCCGGCACCTACCAGTGCGTGCCGGCGCTGCGCTCCCTGCGCCCGATCGGCCCGGCGCCCGATCCGGACCAGCTCCGAGCGCTGTCCTACTACCTCACCCTCCCCGACTCGGACCCGCAGCACATCGCCGTCGACGAGGCCCCCGCCGTCCTCGCCCTGCACCTGGACCTCGCCCACCTGCGCCGCCGCTACGGCCTGCGTGCGCTGCGCCTCGGGCTCGTCGAGACCGGGCACCTGGCCCAGAACCTCCTCCTCACCGCCGCCGCCTTCGGCCTCGGCACCACCCCCCTCGGCGGCCTCTACGACGACCTCGCCCACGAACTCCTCGGCCTCGACGACCTGGACGAGCCGATCCAGTACCTGCTGCCGCTGGGCCGCCCGGCGACGGCCTGACGCGCTCTCGGGCGCGGCGTCGCCGTCGGGCGCCGCCCGGGCCGCACCGGGGCGACGCCGCCACCAGGCCCCGAGCCCAGGCCAGCCATGACCGCCGACAAGCCGCCGATGGCTGAGAACAGTTGGCACCACATGCCGATGTGCGATCGCAGTTGCCGGGTGACGGCTACCTGGGCGACATGACCTCGTAGAGGTTCGCGGCCTCATCGGCGAAGTACAGGCCCCGTGCACACAACGGGTGGTCGATCCGGCCGTTGTCGGGCTCACTGGGGTCGTTGCCGTAGGGCACCCCGGCAGCGCGGAGCCGGGCGAGGATCCCGTCGAAGGTCGACGGATCCACGTCGAAGGCCAGGTGGTGGCCCACCGGATTCTCGACGGACATGAAGTCCAGCGTCAGGGACTCGTTGATCTGCACCGGCGCGAAATGCCGATCAGCGCCTCGGTAGTCCAGTCCCATGATGGAGGCGAAGAAGCGCGCTGCCGCCTCATTGTCGACGGCTGGGACGATGGTGTGGTTCAGCGTGATGGACATGCTCCGCCTCTTGAGATCTCGACTGGCTAGGACAGAACGCCGTTCAGGAAGACGTCAACGAGGTCACGCACACCCACGCGCAGCGCCGGATCCGCCGGCTCGCCCCCTGCGGGCGGCCCGCCGACCCCGACGAACAGGAGACCCAGGAAGATCAACGCTGCCTGCTCGGGAGACAACCGCAGCGACTCCCGCTCGGGCTCGAAGAGTTCGGCCAGCGCCTCTTGTACGGGCAGGGAACCGGCCGCACGATCAGGCGGGGCCTCTGCGCTTCCAGATGGGTCGCTTCGTCCCCGCCTGCCCGCCGCATGAAGGGCCCCGACCACCGCGCCGACCCGGTCCAGGTGGGCGTGCAGCGCGGAGGCGGCCTCGGTCAGCCGGTCGGCGAGCGGCTGGTCCATGGACACCAGGGCGAGTTCGGCCAGGGCGTGGGCCGGGCTCAGCGCCTCGGACACGCACGTCTCCAGGAGTTCGTCCTTGTCCGCGAAGACACGGAAGATGGTGCCCTCCCCGATGCCTGCGGCCCGAGCGATCTGGCGTGTCGTCACCGCGCTGCCGTGCTCGATCACGAGGGGAAGCGCTGCCCGGACGATCATTTCCCGGCGGCTGCCGGGGGACATCGCCGGTGCTCTTCGCCGACTGGGTGTTGTTGGCATGGACGCAAGTATCGGAGTGAGCGCTCACTCCGGTCAAGTGGTTCGGGAAGCGCGGCGTGAATCAGCGTGTCCTCATGCCGGTGTAGCCGCCCGGCCCCCGGTCGATCCCGCTCGCGCCGGCCGTGGTCGCGTCGGCGGCGGCCTGATCCGGGTGTCAGACGCCGGAAGCCGGACAGACGCCCAACCGACAGCAACCACATGTGGAAGGAGACCGGTGATGACTTCCAGCAAACCCGCCCGGCACACGTCCATGGACGAGGGCCAGGCCAGTCGCTTCGACGGCGAGCAGCACGGCTGGTCCGGCGACATCGACGCGCAGGAGCAGCAGCGCAACGACAGCGCGCACCGCTCCTTCCATCCCGAGAAGTACGCTCCGGAGCCCGGTGAGGGGCGCGAGCCCTCGAAGGAGGAGGAGCAGGGGGTGCCCGGGCAGGCCGTGCAGAGCGCAGGCCCGCGCGGTGAGGAGCAGGGCCCCTCGGAGCACCGGCGCGACCACGGGACCAAGGGCCCGTCCGGGCGTCCGGCCGGCGGCTATTCACAGAAGGCCCGCACGGGTGTGGACCCGCAGGAACCCGGCCAGTCAGATAGCGGCCGCTGACCGGCCGGTGCCTCGGGAACAGCCTCGGCGAGGTCCGTGACGGCCTGGGCCGCGGTCCGGTGGGTGTCCCCGCGGGCAGCAGGTAGCGGTGCCCCCTGAACGGCGCTTGGCAGGTTCGTCGCGGAGTGAGCCATGTGACCTTCCCCGTTGGCGTCGGTCATCCCGTGGTGGCCTCCGGGATCGGAAGCGGGTGGTGCCGGTGCGGTCGGTTCAGCCGGTGACGGTCTCGGCGTGCCGGGTGAGCGCGTCCAGGAGTGCGCTCTGCTGCTCGGTCAGCTTGCCGTCGGTGCGGGCCTTGTCCTGCTTGCGCAGCCAGGTGCCGGGCCGGAACGTCGGGTCGGCTTCGCCGCCGGTGCGGTTGACGGGGCCGGTGAGGGTGCCGCCGGCGGCGAGGTAGGCGAGTAGGCGGCGGTAGGAGCGGTTCCAGTCCGGTTCCAGGCGCCACAGCTCGTCGAGGGCGTCGAGCTTGGCGACCTGGGCCGTGGTGAGGCCCGCGGCCTTGCGCTGGCGGCGCATCCACGCGCCCACGGCGTAGTCGTCCAGCTTCGCCGTGGTGGGGATCGCGAGGTGGCCGTGCTGGTGGTGGAACGCGGCGGCGTAGGCGTAGCCGCGTTCCCAGGCGTTGGCGTTCTTCGACCAGATCATGCCGAGCGCGTCCAGCTCGTTGACGCGGGCCGGGTCGAGGAGGCCCTGGCCGTGGAGGTGGCGCTGGCGGGTGAGCCAGGAGATCAGCTCGGCGTGCTTCGTCTTGTCGGTCGGGTCGAGGTGGCCGTGCTGGAGGTGGAACACGGCGGCGACCGCGTGCATGCGCTGCCACTCGACCGCGCGCGGGTTGAACGCCCGCAGCTTCACCGTCTGCAGGATCCGCGCCGCGTGGCGGCGGGCATCGATCCGCAGCCAGCCCACTGGCGACTCCGCCACCGCCGGCGGCTCCCCCTGGCTGGCCTCTCCGGCCTCGGCGGCCGCGCCCTCCTCTTCCGGCGAGGCCGTGGTGGCGAGCAGGGCCGGCTGGGTCCGGTGGGCGCGCAGCTCGGTGATCCGGCCGACCACCCGGGCGTCGTGGGCCGCCAGGGCGCGCAGGACGCGCCAGATGGTGCGGAAGGAGCCGGCCTCGATCTCGGCGTCGGCCTCGGCCTTCACGGCCTCTCCGGCGTCGTGGACCTCGGCCGGGTCGGCGGCCGCCGTGTCGTCGCCGACCTCCGGCGTCGGGAGGTACACCGGGATGACGACCCAGGACACCTTGCCCTGGCGGTAGGACTGGCGCAGCGCCCGGCCGACGGCCTGGACGATGTCGATGACCGAGGACTTCGGGTCCGCGAAGCACACCGCGTCCACGGCTCGGACGTCGATTCCTTCCGACAGGAGCCGAGCGTTGCAGAGGATCCCGCACTCCTCGCCGTCCTCGCCGGTGTGGGCCTTGAACTCGGCGAACGCGGCGCGGCGGTCCTTGAGCCGGTCGGTGCCGGCCACCGCCTTCGCCCAGATCCGCTCCGGACGGTCCTTGTCCTCCAGCAGCTGGGAAGCGTCCAGCAGGGTGTTCGCGAACTCCCGCGCCGCGGTTACCCGGGAGTGGAAGGTGATGACGCGGCGCAGGCCGAGGTCGGCGACGGCGCGCAGCACCGCGATCTGCAGGGCCAGGCGCAGGAGTTCCTCGTTGGTGCGCTGGGAGCGGAGGTCGGCGACGGCCGGGAGGTTGAGGAGTTCGCGCAGCTCTTCGTCGGTGACGACGGGCACAAGGACGCGGTAGTCGGCGAGGTAGCCGTGTTCGATGCCCTGGCCGAGGGTCCAGGTGAAGACGGTTCTGCCGTAGATCGTCTCGTCGTCCATGGAGCAGAGCGCGGGCAGCTTCTCCACGCCCTCTCCGTCGGTGTCGGCGAGGTCGGCCAGGCCGTCCTTCGCGCGCCGGTCGTCCGCGATCCTGGGCGTGGCGGTGAAGTACAGCCGGCGCGCGGCGGGGACCTGGGCGTCGTCGTGGACGGCCGCCCAGGCCTTGCCCTCCGCCCCGGCGGTGCGGTGGGCCTCGTCGATGACGACCAGGTCCCAGGCTGGGAGGCCGAAGTCGCGGTGGGCCTGGACGATGCGCTCCAGGCTGGCGTAGGTCGCGTACACGGTGACCGGCTCGCCGGCCTTCTCGGCGGCGACCAGGTCGGCGATCCGGGCGGCCTGCGTGGTCACCTGGGCGTGGACGCGGCCGCCGGCCTCCGCGCTCTCCAGCGCCTCCTCCCGCGAGCAGGCCGCCACCGCCAGGCCCCGGCGCCCGCCGCGCAGGGACCAGGCTTCGGCGGTCTGCTCCAGCAGCTCGATCGTCGGCACCAGCACCAGCACCCGGCCCCGAGCGGCCAGGCGCCGGGCACAGCCGGCCGCGATGAGGGTCTTGCCGGAGCCGGTCGCCGCGATGACGGTGGCGCGGCCGCCGTCCTTCACCTCGCGCACCGCGGCCGCGACCGCGTCCTTCTGGAACCAGTGCAGCGGCAGCGGGTTCACGGCGGTGCCGAGCGGCCGGGCCGGGAGCGGCGGCTCGGGCTGGGCGCGCGGAGCGGCCGGCACGTTCTGCTCGGCGGTGGCGGTGGTGGTCTCCACGGCGGTGCTTCTCCTTCGGATGCTGAGGCGGCTCGGCGGGGCGGGCGGGGCTGTGGGAGGGGCCGGCCGGACCTACTGCTGGTCCTCGGGGATCCAGCCGCGGACTTCCAGGTAGGCGATGTCGGCGTCCTCGACCGCGCGGCCGGTCTCCACCAGCCACTCCTTCATGGCCTCGGTGACGTCGCCGTGGTGGTCGGCGACCCGCTGGGACCATTCGGCGGCGTCGAACCCGCCGGTGGAGGCGGAGCCGTAGGTGCGTTCCTCGGTGCCGTCGGAGCGGGGGATGAAGCCGCGGCGGATGCCGCCGGAGTCCTTCTCCGAGCCCGCGCTGTAGACGTACTGGTCGGCTTTCATCCGGACGGTGAAGGCGAGGCGGCCGCCGGCCTGGCCGGTGGCGTGGACCACGGGCGCGAGGTGGGAGGCGCCGGACTTGATGGCCTGCTTCCCGGCGCGGCCGGCCATGCTGCCGCCCGCCTCGCCCACGACGTCCTTACCGCGCACCCGGGCCTTCTGTCCGGTCTTGGTGCGGCGCCGCTCCATGTTCTCCTGGGCGACGGCGCCGAGTGTCTCGGTGTCGCGTTCGCCGCCGCGCACCGCGCGCACGACCTGGCGCAGCGCGTTCACGAACGCCGCGCCCTTGCCCTTGGTGAAGAACTGGGAGACGAGGGAGGCGTCGCGGCCGAGCATCTTGGCAACCTGGCGCTTGGTGTAGCCGTGGTCGATCAGCTCCTGGGTCAGCCTCGCGGCCTCGTTGGGGTTGTCCGGGTCGGCCGGGCTCACTGGTCAGCCCCCGTCTGCGCGAGTTCGGCGCGGCCGAGGCCGCGCAGCGAGAGGTACTGCTCCTGGCTGGTCGGGTGCTCGATGGGGCCGGTGAGGTGGCCCTTGAGGAGGTAGTCGCCGGGCTCGCCCCGGTAGGGCCAGGGCTGGCGCTCGGTCAGGGCGATGCCGTCGGTGCCGAAGTACACGACCGTGCCGGGCTTCGCGTGGAGGGCGCCGGCGTGGGCGATGATGTCCTTGCCCTGGCGGTACTTCATGTCCAGCAGCGCCGCCCGCGCTCCCGACCAGACGTACGCCGCCCACTCCGGGTGCGCGTACGGGTCGCGGGAGAAGCCGGCCTGCCGCTGCCAGGTCACCACCTGGTCGTCCTGGCCGAGGATCTCGACCCCGGCCGGGAGCGCCTCGCCGACCGGGGTGGTGCCGGAGACCAGGCGCGGGCGCTGGGCGAAGCCGCCCAGGCCGAACAGCAGCACCGACCGGACGGCGCGGGAGGCGAGGTAGGCGGCCTGCCGCTGCCGCTCGTCCGCGTGCAGCTTCGAGAGGTTGGTCAGGTCCGCCCAGGCCGCCTTCAGCCGTTTGCCCCACTCGTCCAGGGGCTTTCCGTCCTCGAAGAGCAGGCCGCCGAGGATCTCGATCCGCCACGGCGCGATGTGGTTGGACAGCGCGAGGTGGATCTCGGCCCCGCCCGCCCACGTGGTGAACGTCGCGCCGGGCTCGGACGGGTAGATCCAGGCGCGGTCACCGGTGACCGGGGCGGGGAGCAGGCCGACGTGCTTCCACCCGTCCGGGACGGTCACGCGTACGTTCCAGTGCGAGCAGGACATCAGGGCCTTGGTCTGCTCCTGCCCGGTCATCGCCGCGAACGCGGCCGCGGTGATGCGGCGTGGGGTGCCGACCGGGGACTTCCACAGGTGCTTGGCGTAGGCGAAGGTGCGGTCGTACTCCACCAGCGCGGGCAGCTGCTCCGGCACGCGCGGGGGAAGGATCAGCTCGGTGCGGCCCTGGCCGCCGGTCGCGTGCAGGAGGCCCCGGAGTTCCTCGCTGAGGACCGGGTAGCCGCCCGCCCACTTCCCGGTGGTGGGGATGGTGCGCGACCACAGGTCCCGGCCGGTCTGCGACGGGGAGCCCATCAACACGGCGTCGTCCCAGTGGCGGCGCAGCGCCTGCCACAGCAGCGCGAACGCCTGGCGGCAGGTGACGACGTCGGCGCCGTCCGGGTCGAACCACTCCCCCATGCTCCGGATCTCGGTCGTCCCGCTGTCCGGCGCGCTCGCGGGGGCGTAGCGGCCGACCGGCTGGCGCTGGTGGACGAAGTGTCCGGCCAGCTTGTCCCGGCCGGAGCCGACGGCGGTCGTCCACCGCTGCGACGGGGTGTTCAGCCAGGCGGCGACGGCGTCCTTGAGCGTGCTGTACCGCTCGGCGCCGTCGTGCCAGGGGGCGCCGGCGGTGATGTAGATCCGCTCGGTGCCGGGCGCGGTGGCGAGGACGGCGTCCAGGATCTCGCCCGGGGTGCGGGCGCCGAGGTCGAGGCGGACCACGCGGTCGCGCACCGCGAGGTCGCCGGTCGCGGCGTCCAGGAACACCGTGGAGCGGGCCTGCTGGACGAAGTTCGGGCGCTTGGAGAGCAGGCCGGTCGTCACCGCTTCGAACCGTGCGCCGGCCGGACCCTCGGGAAGGGTGGGCAGCTCGCGCGGACCGGCCTCGACCACCGGACGCGGCACGGCAGCGACCGGAGCTGTCGGGACGGCCGACGCAGCGGCGACGGGCGCGGCCGGGGTGGCCTGCTCGACGACGACGGCCGGGCGGGTCAGCGCCGGAGCCACGGCGACGCTGGGCTCGGCGACCGGCACCGGCGCGGACTCGGCCACCGGCGCGGGCGCGGGCGCAGCGGCGGCGGCGGCCTGGTCCTCGGCCTTGGCGGCGCGGACGGCGGCCGGGGTCGGGTCCAGCAGCGGGGCGATCCGCACGACGTCGCCGACCGACAGGCCCGAGGCCTTCGCGATGGCATCGGCCTTCGCGCCCTCGTACCCCGCGAGTTCGGTGATCCGGCGGGCGCGCTGCAAGTTGAGCTTGTCGAGCGCGGCCTGCGCGGCCGCGACCGTCTTCTCGGCCTTGCCGATCTCCTCGCGCAGCGGGCGCAGCTCGGCGACCTTCGCGGTGTACGTCTTGCGGTCCATCAGGGTGTCACTTCCCTTCCGTGGCGTCGGTGCTGGTGCCGGTGTCGAGGGGGCGGGCCTGTCGGGCGAGAGTGAGCCAGCCGTCCGGGCCCCGGGTGCCGTGGATGTCGGCCAGGCCCGCGAGCAGGAAGGCGTAGGCACCGCGCTTGGGGGCCCGTGGCTGAGCGGCGCCGTTCTCCCACTTGGCGAACGTCTCGCGCCGGGTCTTCAAGGCCTCGGCGACCTCGATCTGGGTCAGGCCGGCGGCCTTGCGCAGCCGTTCCCGCTCGGCCGGTTCCGGCAGGTCGCCGCCGTCCCGGGCCTTGGCCAGCAGCGCGTCCACTGCCGCGTAGATCTCGGACATCACACACCTCCTGACGAGACAGGCAGCATAGATCACCTCTTGATACGCATCACTTTTCGCCGCATGTTGGTAACACAATGACCTCATGGACTTCGCCGGGCGCGCTGGGGCCGCGGCGCCTGCACGTCGCGTACGCCCTCGGATTCCGTGGGCATGACGGGGCGTCACCATCCGGTGACCGGTTCGCCGGACAGGAGTCCGCCGGCGGAGCGGGATGAGGCCATGCCTGCTGCCGATGACCCGGTCTTCGCGGAGGCCGAGGTGCTCTCGGATGCGGCCGGTCGGTGGCAAAGCGCAGGCAAAGTAGGATCGGTGCGCTCGGTCCCCCGGTTCTGTGAGGAGTGTCCTCGGATGGTGTTCAAGCGGCTTCTCGGTGCCCTGGGCGTCGGTGGACCCACCGTCGACACAGTGCTGTCCACCCCGGCCGTCCATCCCGGCGGCACCGTACACGGCCAGGTCAACCTGGTCGGCGGCAGCCGGGACGCCGACATCAACGGCATCACGCTCTGCCTGGCCGCCCGGGTCGAGGTCGAGCACGAGGACGGCGAGAGCCACACCGTCAAGGAGTTCGCCCGGGCGCAGGTCTGCGGCCCGCTGCGGCTGGCCGCCGAGGAGCAGCGGGCCGTCCCGTTCGCCCTGCCCGTGCCGTGGGAGACGCCGCTGACCGCGATCGGGGGCCACCACCTGGCGGGCATGGTGCTCGGGGTCCGCACCGACGTGGACATCGCCGGCCAGCTGGACCGCGGGGACACCGATCCGCTCGCGGTGCAGCCGCTGCCGGTGCAGCAACGGGTGCTGGAGGCGCTGGCGGCGCTCGGTTTCCACTTCCAGCGGGCCGATCTGGAAGCCGGCCGGATCCACGGCACGGGCCAGACGCTGCCGTTCTACCAGGAGATCGAGTACAAGGCGGCGCCGCAGTTCGCCCGGCGTTGCAACGAGATCGAGCTGTCCTTCGTCACCGACCCGCACCGGGTCGAGGTGGTGCTGGAGTTCGACAAGCGCGGCATGTTCCGTGGCGGCGACTCGGTGCGCACGTTCGTGCTGGACCATGCGGCCGGGCAGCACGACCTGACGGGCACCGTGGACGGCTGGATCCGCGGCGTGCTGGGCCACTGACCGCACGCCGCGCCTGCGGTGCCTTCACGGACACGGCTGATCCGACCGACAGTGCGGCCGCCGTGGGCTCGGCGGGGACCCGGTGTCCGGTTGGACCGGGTCATCGGTCATCGGTCGTCGGTCGTTGGTCGTCGGTCATCGGTCGGCAAGGCGGCTGTGCGGCAGCCCGTTCCCGCGATCGGCGCGGTCCCGGAGGTATCGTCGGGAGCGCTGGACATGATCGATGGGCAACGGAGGTGCTGCACATGGGAGTTGACGCCGACCGGCCGGCTTTCCTGCTGGTTCACGGGGCCTGGCACGGGGCTTGGTGCTGGGACCCGGTGCGCGAGGCGCTCGAGGGCGACGGTTGGCGGTCGCACGCCGTCGACCTGCCCAGTGCCAACTCCCCGGCCGGCCGGTCGGTCGGCATGCTGGATGACGCGCAGGCCATCCGGGACGGCCTGCGGCGCATCGGCGGACCGGTGGTGGTGGTCGCCCACTCCTACGGTGGGGTGCCCGCGACGGAGGCCGTAGCGGATGCCGCCGACGTGGTTCGGGTGGTGTACGTGGCGGGGTTCCAACTGGACGTGGGCGAGAGCATGTTCACCTTTCTCGGCACGCCCGTGCCGGACGACGGCGGCGGCCAGGCCCCGCCCTACCCGGACGCGCGGCGCATTCTGTTCGCCGACGTTCCCGAAGCCGAGGCGGAGCGGGCCGTGGCCCGGCTGCGGCCGCAGAGCATCCGTTCCCTCACCGAGCCGGTGACCACGGCGGGGTGGCGCACCGTACCCTCCAGCTACGTCGTCTGCGAGCACGACCAGGCGCTCGCCCCGGCCCGGCAGCACGAGCTCACCACCCGGGCCGGCACCGTCCATCGGCTGGCGAGCGGCCACTCGCCGTTCCTCTCGATGCCCCGGCGACTCGCCGCCCTGTTGGGTCGGATCGCGGCCTCCGGGGGGTGACCGGTGGCGGAGGGGTCCGGGAGCCGAGGGTCCTGACCGACGGGGCGGCCGGCGTGGGAAACGCCACACTTCCGGCCCTGGGCGTGCCGGTGCTCGCCGCCCGGGCGGCAGCCCAGGACACTGGTCGCCGTGACTGATGTGCGCGAGACCTTGGATTACCAGACCTTCGGACGGGCGGTGCGCGAACTCGCGCAGACGATCGCCGACGACGGCTACGAGCCCGACCTCGTCCTGAGCATCGCCCGCGGCGGGGTGTTCGTGGCGGGCGGTCTCGCCTACGCGCTGGACTGCAAGAACATCCACCTGGTGAACGTCGAGTTCTACACGGGCGTGGGCACGACTCTCGAAATGCCCGTCATGCTGGCGCCCGTTCCCGCCGCGATCGACTTCACCGACAAGAAGGTCCTGATCACCGACGATGTCGCCGACACCGGCAAGACATTGAGGCTGGTGCACGACTTCTGCCTCGACCATGTCGCCGAGGTCCGGTCCGCCGTCATCTACGAGAAGTCGCACTCCCTCGTGAAGTGCGAGTACGTGTGGAAGAGGACCGACGACTGGATCGAGTTCCCGTGGTCGACGGAGGGACCGGTCGTCAGGCGCGCCGGGCAGGTGCTCGACGCCTGACCGGAGGCGGCGGGCGCGGGAGCACGCGGCATGACCGCCGCCCTCGGGCCGGGCGGCACCGTGATGTGAACGGGCCGGTCGCCGAAGGGACTTCGGGCGCGGCGGCGACGGGTGGCCTGCCGGGCGGCGGTCGGGTGGCCGGGGCACGTTGCCGTGCCCCGGCCGGTGCCAACCGCTGTTCGGGCCGGCCGTCATCCGCTTCTCAGCAGACCGCGGTCCGGTCGTAGGTCCCGCCGACGGTGTGGAAGTACCGGCTCTGCCTGTTCGGGATCGACTGGCACGAGGTGTCCCGCCAGTAGTTGACGATGATCCTGACGTTCATCGTCCTGCCGCAGTTGTTGTACACATAGCCCGCGATCCCACCGCCGGCCATGTTCGTGACACCGCTGCGGTCGATGCAGGCCGGCGCCGTACCCCCGGCGGCCAGCGGCGCCGAAGCGGCCTGGGCCGGCACGGCACCGCCCAGACCTGCCAGCACGAGGGCGGCCGAGCCCGCGAGGATCCGGGACTTCGTTGCTCGCATGGTGTTCCTTTCGACGCGGTCCGCGCCCTGGAGCCTCGGAAGTCGGTTCTCCGCGAGACATGGCTCCCGGGTGCGTCGCGCAATCAGGTTCGCCGCGCCCCCGGCCGGGCTCAACGTGATTCGGACCAGGCCGAACCACGGCGTTCCGGGGAGGTCGGTGGTGTTCGGGCCCCTCGGCACTCACCCCGGCGGCACTCCAACTCCTCGGTGGCGCAAGGCGCGTAGCCGTCCAGGGCGATCGTGTCGCGCAGGACATCGCGCTGCGCCGTGGGCCAGGGCGAATCCACGGCCTCCGGGGCCGGAAGGTCCGAGGAGACGGGTGACGGGCGGGTGGAGGGCAAGCCGTTTCGGTGCGCCGGCGCGGGGGACTTTTCGGATAGTCGCGGCAGGCGTCGGTGGACGAGGCTGGGCCCTGCCCCCGGATGATGTGGAGACCACATGGCTCGACGACGTTCCCTGCCCCGGCTCGGCCTGGCCGTACCGGTCGTGCTGTCGCTGACCGCCTCGCTCGGGTTCCTCCCCGCGTCGGCCTCGGCGACGTCCCGAATACCCTCCGCCGCGCGGGCCGGGGACGCGCCCGCCCTGGCGTACGTCGTCAACACCGGGACCGACCGGCACACGATCGCGCAGGTGCGGCGGGCCGTCACCGCGGCCGGCGGCAGCATCGTCGTCACGTACGACGCGATCGGCGTGATCGTCGCCCACTCGGCGGAGCCCGACTTCGGCAAGCGGATGCGCGCGGTGCGCGGAGTGGAGTCGGCGGGGGCCACCAGGACCGCGGCGCTGAGCGTGGTGGGCACGACCGAGGAGGGCGCGGTGCGCCGCCTCTCCGAGGCCGAGGCCGCGAGGATCGCGAAGGCGTCCGACGGCGGCGAGCCCCTCGAGGCCGAGCAGTGGGACCTGCGGGCGATCGGCGCGGACAGGGCCGCGAAGGTCAACCCCGGCAGCCGGGACGTCACGGTCGCGGTGATCGACACCGGCGTCGACGACACCCACCCCGACCTCGCCGCGAACTTCTCCCCCGCGCAGTCCGCGAACTGCGCCAGCGGCAGGGCCGACACCACGTACGGCTCCTGGCGGCCGGCGGACCCGGAGTACTTCCACGGCACGCACGTGGCGGGCACGATCGCCGCGGCCCGCAACGGCGTCGGCGTCGCGGGCGTGGCACCCGGCGTGAAGGTCTCCGGCATCACGGTCTCCCAGCCCACCGGGCGCCAGCTGATCTACGCCGAGAGCGTCGTCTGCGCCTTCGTGTTCGCCGCCGACCACGGTGTGCAGATCACCAACAACAGCTACTACGTGGACCCGTGGCAGTACAACTGCCTGGACGACCCCGACCAGAAGGCCGTCGTCGACGCGGTCGACCGCGCCCAGCTCTACGCGCAGCGCAAGGGCACCCTCAACGTCGCCGGGGCCGGCAACGCCAGGCACGACCTGGCCTCCGGGGGCTTCACCGACGCCGGCAGCCCCAATGACTCCACCCCCGTGAACCGGACGGTCGACCCGCACAGGTGCTGGGACCTGCCCGCACAGCTGCCGGGCGTCGCCACGGTCAGCGCGACCGGCGCCAAGGGCGCGAAGGCGTACTACTCCAACTACGGCCTCGGTGTGATCGACGTCGCGGCGCCGGGCGGCGACCAGTACGTGGCCTCGGACACGCCGTCGGGGTCGGGCGGCATCCTGTCGACGCTGCCGAACAACCAGTACGGCTACGAGCAGGGCACGTCCATGGCCACGCCGCACGTCGCCGGGGTGGCCGCGCTGCTGAAGTCCGCCCACCCGCAGGCGACCCCGGCCCAGTTGCAGACGCTGCTCAAGGCCCAGGCCGCCAACCCGGGGTGCCCGGCCGACCCGTACGACTGGAACGGCGACGGCGTCGTGGACGCCGTCTGCGCGGGCGGCGGGCGCGTCAACGGCTTCTACGGCTTCGGCGTCGTCGACGCGCTGCGCGCGGTCGAGTAGGCGTAGGGGGGTACCCGGCCGGGGTGTCCCGGCCGGGTACGCCGAGCGCTCGCGGTCACGCACCGTATCCGGTGGTGTGCTGGGGGCTTTCGGGGTCGGGGAACTGGACAACGTAGGATGGCCGAACTCCCGCGCTACGCGCGAAGAGTTCCATAAATGTTCTATTTGTCTGTTTTCTTCTCCCGCTTCACACGCACGGAGCCACCCTCATGGACAACCTGTCCACCGTCGACGTCGACGGCGCGATAGAGACCCGCGGTATCGAACCCGTTCCGGACCACGAGCGCCGGGGCAGAGTCCGCGAGCTCTTCCCGACCTGGGTCGCGGCGAACATCAGCGTCCTGCTGCTCACCATGGGTGCGGCCCTGGTGGTGTTCAACCGGTTGAACTTCTGGCAGGTCCTGGTCGTCGCCGCGTGCGCCGCGCTCGCCTCCTTCGGCATGGTCGGCGTGCTGTCGGTCTCCGGGAAGTGGGGCGGGGCGCCGGGCGCGACGCTCTCGCGGGCCACCTTCGGGGTGCGCGGGAACCTGTTCCCCGGCGCGATCCTGTGGATCGCCCGGTTCGGCTGGGAGACGATCAACGCCGTCACCGGCGCGTACGCGGTGCTGACCGTCCTCGACCTGCTCTTCGGCGTCAAGAGCAACACCGCGCTGATCGTCATCACGCTCTTCGCCTTCGTCGCCTGCACCTTCCTGGTCTCCGGCATGGGCCGCAAGGCGCTGAACGTCTGCAACACCTGGTCGACGTACCTCTTCGGCGTCTTCAGCGTCCTGGTGCTGGGCTACCTGGTCGCGACCATCCACTGGAGCGAGGTCTTCGCCAAGCCCGCGGGCACCACCGCGATGATGATCGCCGGCATCGGGACCATCGCCGCCGGCGGCATCAGCTGGGTGCCCACCGGCCCGGACTTCACCCGCTACCTGCCGCACGCCGCCTCCGGCCGCAAGATCGCCGGCGTGACGGTCTCCGGCGCCGGCCTGGTGATGGTGCCGATGGTGCTGATGGGCGCCGTGATGGCGGTGGCCTCCCCCGGCCTGGCCGACGCCGCCGACCCGGTCTCCTTCCTCGGCGACCTGCTGCCGACCTGGCTGGCCGTGCCCTACCTGCTGACCGCGATCGTGGGCATGCTGCTGATCAACAGCCTGTCCATGTACTCGGCCGGCTTCACCGCCCAGACCATGGGCGTCAAGCTGCCGCGCGCCATGGCCGTCAGCATCAACGCCGTGATCTCGCTGGTCGGCGGCCTGCTGCTGATGCTGGTCGCCAAGAGCTTCCTGGGCTCCTTCATCACCTTCCTGATCCTGCTCGCCGTCTCCTTCTCGGCCTGGATCGGCGTCTACGCGGTGGACATGTTCCGTCGCCGCTCGCGTGCGGTGCGCTACGACGCCGCCGCGCTGATGGACACCACCAGCGGCAGCCGGTACTGGTACAAGGGCGGCTTCTGCTGGCAGGCGATGGTGTCCTGGGTCGTCGCGCTGCTGTTCGGCCTCGCCTTCACCAAGTGCGACTGGTTCGCCGGCCCGCTCTCCGGCACCTTCGTCGGCAAGTACGGGCTCGCCTGGGCGGCGACCATCGTGATCTCCGGCGTGATCATGGCCGTGCTCCCCACTCCCCGGGAGAACACCCCCGCCGCCGGCCGGCAGGGCGCCGACGCCCCGGCGGAGCGGACCGACCGGGTCACCGTCTGACCGCACGGCGCGACCCGCACTCCCCCGCCCCGCCGGCTCGATCGAGCCGGCGGGGCGGGTTCGTTCCCGGGCCCGCCGGCAGCGGACGGACGGCAGGGCGGTCAGCGGTCGAGGCGGCCGAAGTCGGAGTCGCAGGGCCAGCTGCAGAAGCCGGCGCGTTCGACCTCCTCGTAGAAGGGGGTGCCGTCGTCGCCGCGGTGCGCGGCCCGGTCATGGTGGAGGTGCACGACGGGGTCGCGGTGGCGGTCCATCGGGCCGTAGCGTTCGGCGCGCCACACGAAGTCCTGGTCCTCGCCGCCCCAGCCGCAGAAGCGCTCGTCCATGCCGCCGATGCGGGTGAAGAGGTCCTCGCGCAGCCAGACGCAGCCGCCCGGCGGCCGGCGCAGGTGGACCCCGCGCAGCCGGTCCGGGCCGGGGTCGGGGGCCGCGTCGAGGCATCGGGTGCGCACCGCCCGGGCGCTGGAGGCGGGGTCGAGGAAGAGCATGTCCTCGAACGGCCAGTGGGCCTGGGTGCCGGGCCGTTGGAAGCGCTCGACGGCCCGGGCGACGAAGTCGCGGTCGACGAGGATGTCGCCGTCCAGGACGCAGACCAGCTCGGCCGGCCTGGCACCGTGGACCACGCCGACGTTGACGGTCCAGGACTTGTTGAACCGGCCGGGGTCGGGCGCGAACAGGTAGGTGTCGCAGGCGTCGGCGAACAGCTCGCGCCAGCGCGGGCGTTCGTCGCTCTCGACCACCACGACGCGGTAGCGCTCGCGCGGGTGGGACTGGTCGGCGAGCGCGTTGAGGACGGCGGCCAGGTTGCGGACGCGGCCGGTGGCGTCGTCGGGGGCGCGGAAGGGGATGACCACCGCCGCGTCGACGGGGTGGGCGGCCCGGTGCGGCTTGCGGGCGAGCGCGGCCAGCAGCTCGGCGGTGTCGGGGGCCGCCGCGGGGGCCGGCGCCGCGGGCGGGCCCGGCTGGACGATCAGTCGGGACAGCGACTCGGTGCGGGCCGCGGCGGCGCGCAGCGCGTCGAGTGCCGCATCCGCTCCCTCGGGGCGGCGCAGCAGGTCGGTGAGGGCGGCGGTGAGGTGGGCGGCGGCGGTGGCGTCGGCGGGGTCGTCGGCGAGGCGGGCGGTGCTGGTGCGGACGCGGTCGTCGTCGATGGCGGTGAGCGCGTGCGCGGCGCCGTGGTGGGCGTCGGCGGACCAGTCCCAGTAGTCGGGGGCGACGGCGCGGGAGAGCGGGTCGTGGACGAGGATCAGGCTGCTGGTGGCCGCGGCTGCGAGGGCGTCGGGGGCGAAGGGGCGGGCGGCGGGCATGGCGGTGTCGTGTCTCCCCGGCGGTGTCGGGCTGGTGTGGTGGTGGACGTGGTCGGGGCGGCGGGCGGTGTGGGGTCAGTGGGCGTCGGCGGTGGGGGTCCAGCGCAGCGGGGTGAGGTCGGGGACGACCAGGTCGGCGTGGGTGAAGTCGCCCGCGCCGTGGGTGGTGGTGAGGGCGACGCAGCGCAGCCCGGCGCTCTTGGCGGCGCTGACGCCGGCCGGAGCGTCCTCGAAGGCGAGGCCGTCGGCGGGGTGGACGCCGAGGGCGCGGCAGGCGGCGAGGTAGCCCTGGGGGTCGGGCTTGCCGGCGCTGACGTCCTCGGCGGTGACGATGACCTGGAAGAGGTCGGCGCCGCCGACGTGGTCGAGCATCTCGGTGGCGTGGGCGCGCAGCCCGGAGGTGACGACGGCGAGGGGGACGCCGCGGGTGTGGAGGTCGGCGAGGAGTTCGGCGGCGCCGGGGACGGCGAAGGGCGGCGGGCTGTCGGGGCCCATGAGGTAGCCGCAGGCCTCGTCGAAGAGTTGGTCGACGGTGTGGCCGGGGAAGTGGTGGACGTGGTCGGCGAGGGCTTCCTTGCCGCGCCGGCCGACGAAGGTGGCGAGGACGGTGTCGTCGCACGGCACGTGGTGGGTGGTGAACAGGCGGGTCCAGGCGGCGCGGCTGCGGTGTTCGGTGGCCACCAGGGTGCCGTCGAGGTCGAACAGGGCGGCCTTGGCGTGGAGGTGGTGGAGTTCGGTCATGGCGGGTCGTCCTCTGGGTCGGGTGTTCGTGGTGCGGTGGTGTGCGGGGTTCAGCCGGTGGTGGGCGCGCCGGGGCGTTCCCCGGTGGTGAACACCGGGGCGGCCGGGTCGGTTGCGTCGTGCGGGTCCGGTGTGTCGGGTGTGTCGGCCGGGTCGGGTGCGGCGGCGACGGCGCGCAGGGCGGCGTAGCCGCAGAACGCGGTGATGAGGGCGAGTCCGGCGCTGGCGAGGGTGTAGGCGGTGGCGGGTCCGGCCCAGGTGCTGCGGCTGAGCCAGGGGTAGAGGGCGCCGAAGAGGGCGACGCCGGTGACGCCGACGACGGTGGAGAGGGTGTTGACGGTGCCGCTGAGTGTCGCGGCGTGGCGGGGCGGGACGGCGGTGGTGAGCAGGTTGAGCACGGAGGTGTTGGTGAGGCCGAGGCCGAAGCCGCCGATGCACAGGACGGCGGTGAGCGGCCAGATGGCGGTGCCCTCGCCGGCGGGGACGACGGGGGCGAGGGCGTAGGCGGTGGTGAGCAGGGTGCAGCCGATGAAGGGCAGCCGCCGGGTGAGGCGGTGTGGGGCGCGGCCGATGACGGGACCGGCGAGGCCGAAGGCGAGGACCCAGCCGAGCGGGACGAGTCCGGCCTGCCAGGCGGGCAGGTGCAGGTGGTCCTGGAGGTGGAGGGAGAGCAGGTAGAGCATGGAGATGTAGGTGAGGGTGCAGCCGGAGGAGGTGGTGAGGGCCCAGCGGACGGTGGGGGTGGACAGGGGGCGCAGGTCGAGCGCGGGGGTGGCGCCGCGGGCGATGACGCGCTGTTCGGTGCGGACCAGTCGGACGGCGAGCGGGAGGGCGGCGGGCAGCAGGAGCCAGATCCAGGCGGGTCGGGTGAGGCTGAGCGGGATGAGGACGGTGAGGGAGGCGGCGGCGAGCAGCAGGGTGCCGGGGATGTCGTTGTCGCCGCGGCGGGGGGTGGTGGCGGGTCGGTCGTGTGGGAGCAGGACGACGCCGAGCAGCAGGATGAGGGCGCCGATGGGCACGTTGAGCAGGAAGACGGCGCGCCAGCCGGTGCCGAGGATGTCGGCGGAGACGATGGTGCCGCCGAGGATCTGGCCGAGGGCGGCGCCGCCGGAGAGGGTGACGGCGTTCCAGCCGAGGGCGCGGGCGCGGGCGGGGCCGGTGTACCAGCGGTGGATGCCCATGAGGACCTGGGAGATCATCAGGGAGCAGGCGGCGCCTTGCAGGCAGCGGCCGGCGATGAGGACGGGGGCGCTGGTGGCGAGTCCGCAGGCGAGGGAGGCGAGGGTGAACAGGGCGAGGCCGGAGAGGTAGACGCGGCGTACGCCGAGGCGTTCGCCGAGTCGGGCGGCGGGGGCGAGGAGGACGGCGGAGCACAGCGCGTAGGCGGTGACCATCAGGGTGAGTGCGGAGCCGCTGACGTGGAGGTCGGCGCTGACGGCGGGTACGGCCAGGTTGACGATGGCCAGGTCGATGTTGGCCATCGACTGTCCGATCAGCAGGACCAGCAGCGCGGTGCCGCTGGGTCCGGTCCGCCGGCCGGCGGGTTGCCGGGTGGTGGCTTGCACGGTGTCTCCCCTTCGTCGCTCCCCCGGCGGGTGGGCCGGTTCGTCGGCCGGGGGGTGGTCCTGGTGGTGGAACACCGGCCGGGCCGGTCGGGTTGCGTCCGGTCCGGCCGGTGGTGGCGGGGGTGGTGGCCTCGGGTCAGGCGGTGGTGGCGTCCAGGTCGAGGTCCTGGTAGGTGGCGGCCCAGGGGAGGCGGTCTTCCAGGGCGGCGGCGGCGCGGATGACGAGGGCGTCGTTGCGGCGGCGGGCGGCGAGTTGCAGGCCGACGGGGACGCCGTTGCGGGCGCGGCCGACGGGGACGGAGGCGGCGGGGCTGGCGATCAGGTTGAACGGGCTGGTGAGGGACCAGCCGACGAACGGGTCGACGCGCTGCCCTTGGACGGTGTCGGGGCCGACGGTGTCGCGGCCGGCGGAGTTGGGGATGCCGGTGACGGCGTTGACGGGGCTGACGATCAGGTCGTAGCGGTCGAAGAGGTTCTCGAAGGCGTAGAGGACGCGGGTGCGGTCGAGGTCTTCGAGGCGGAAGTCGACGGCGCTGAGGGATTCGCCGACGCGTACGGAGTCCAGGTAGGCCTGGTCGATGGAGCCGGCGTAGGTGCCGAGCAGGTCGAGGCCGTTGTCGCGGGAGATGGCAGCGGATTCGGCGTGGGCGACGGACAGGTAGCGTCGCCACATGGCGGTGAGGTCGGCGTGCGGCAGCGGCAGGGTGAAGTCGATCTCCTCGACGGTGGCGCCGGCGTCGCGCAGGGCGGGCAGGGCGGCGCGGACGAGGGCTTCGACCTCGGGTTCGACGGGGTAGCCGCCGAGGTCGGGGCTGTAGGCGACGGTGAGGCCGGTGAGGTCGCCGTGGAGGGCGTCGACGAGCTTGTCGGGGGCGGGGTAGGAGTACGGGTCGTACGGGTGCTCGCCGGACATCAGGTCGACGCCGAGGGCGGCGTCGGCGACGGTGCGGGCGAGGGTGGCGTAGCAGACCATCGGGTTGTAGCGGCGGAAGGCGTTGGGCTTGGCGGGGACGGCGACCCGGCCGAAGGTGGGCATCAGGGTGAAGACGCCGCAGAAGGCGGCGGGTACGCGCAGCGAGCCGCCGGCGTCGGAGCCCTGGGCGAGCGGGACCATGCCGGAGGCGACGGCGGCGGCGCTGCCGCCGGAGGAGCCGCCGGCGTTCATGGCGCGGTTGAAGGGTGTGGAGGCGGGGCCGAACAGGGCGCTGTCGGTGGTGGCCTTGAAGCCGAACTCGGGGGTGTTGGTCTTGCCGACGACGATCGCGCCGGCCTGTTCGAGGCGTTCGACGCAGAGGATGGTCTCCTGCGGGACGTCCTCGGCGAAGACCAGGGAGCCGCGGGCCATGCGGACGCCGGCGACGGGGTCGAGGTCCTTCACGCCGATGGGGACGCCGTGCAGGGGGCCGAGTTCGGCGCCGGAGGTGACGGCGCGTTCGGCGGCGGCGGCTTGTTCGAGGGCGCGTTCGCCGCAGACGGTCACGAAGGCGTTGACGGCGGGGTTGGTCTTCTCGATCCGTTCCAGTGCCGCCTGGACCGCCTCGACCGGGGAGATCTCCCGTCGGCGGATCGCCTCGGCGAGTCGGGTGGCGCTCAGTTCGGTGCTTTCGGTCATCTCACGCCTCGCACGGGGTTCGTCGGTTGGGCTCCAGGAGCCGGGCGTGAGGGGGAACACCGGGCCGGGCGTCCGGGTTGCACGGCGTCCGCGGCGGGGTGCGGGGGCGGCGGTGCGAGTCGGCGGTGCGGGGTGCGGGGGCGGCGGTGCGAGTCGGCGGTGCGGGGTGCGGGGGCGGCGGTGCGGGGTGCGGGGCGGGTGGGTTCGGTGGGGCCGGCGGGCCGTCGCGCGCGTGTACCCCGGTGTCGGGTACACGATCAACCACTTACCCCGCGCCCGATGCTCGGCTAGTCTCGCCACGGAATAGACAGGTCTAGACCTATCGGAGATCCGGTATGGCCGTCGTGTCCCGTTCCCCCCTCGCCCGTCCCGGTGGCCCCGCCACCCCGTACCCGTACCCGGACCTGCTGCGGCTGCTGGGCGAGCACTTCACCCGGGCCGAGGCACGGGACCGGGCGCTGGCGTACGTCCACGCGCTGCTGGCCTCCCCCGGCCGGGGCAGCGCCGCGCAGATCGCCGCCCGGTCCGGCGCCGACAGCGCCTGGAGCACCCAGCGGCTGCTCACCCGCACGGTGTGGGACGCCGACCGGCTGCGCGACAGCATCCGCGCGCACGTGGTGCCGCTGCTCGGGGCGTCGGGCCCGTGCGCGGTGCTGAGCCGGCACGAGACGGCCCGGGCGGGCACCGGCGCGGTCGCGGTCGCCCCGGCCGGGGCGCGGGCCGCCAACCGGGACCGCAACATCCAGGCCGCGGCGCTGCTGTGCTACGTGTCGCGCAACCGGGCCGCGGTGATCGACCGCGAGCTGTACCTGCCCTCGCAGTGGACCGCCGACCCCGCGCGCTGCGCCCGGGCCGGCGTGCCGCCGGAACGGGTGAACCCGCGCAGCATGGCCGACCTCGGCCAGGAGATGCTGGAACGCGCCCTGGCGGCGGCGATGCCGATCGGCTGGGTGTTCGGCGGCCCGGACTTCGCCGATCCGCAGCTGCGCCAGTGGCTGTGCCGGCGGCGGCTGCCGTTCTGCGTCGAGCTTCCCCAACTCCGTTATCCGCAGAGCGAGTCGGACGCCTCGGCGGTGCGCTCGGAGCCGGGCAGGGAGGAGGCCTGGCAACTGCTGGGCCGCACCCTGGGCCCGGTGTACGGCCATCCGGCACCGGGTTTCCGGCTGACCCTGCTGGCCCGCCGACTGCCGTCCGGGCACACCTCGCGCTTCCTGCTGCACGCGCCGACCACGGCGCCGGACGTCCCCGCCGCACGGGCGATGGCGGCGGCGGGCGCGGCGGCCGCCCGGGCGGTCCACGAGGCCGACACCCGGGCCGGGTTGAGCAGCCACCAGGTGCGCACCTGGGTGGCCTGGTACCGGCACACCACGCTGGCGATGACGGCGGCGGTCCTGCACCTGGAGGCGGTGACGGCCCACCAGCCCGAAAGGGCCGACCGGAAGCGCAAGTACCGCTCCTTTTAGCACCTGCTTGCCGCTCCGACTCAGGTGGTGTTCTAATCGTTTCGGCCGAGGGCGATGTGCGCACGCAAGAAATCGCGGGCCCGCCCTCGTTTTCCGTCAGCAGAACACATCCGATGCCGGGAGCGCAATTCCGCTCGGACGCCACGGAGCCCCGGCGAACTCCCCCGTGAATTCGCCGAGGAAACGGGCGTTTCCCGTCGGCCCGCACCGTCCGTTCATCCGTGTTGCCGTTCATCCGTGCATGCACCGTGTTTCGATAAGCCATTCCTACCGGGGAGCCTGCGGAACGACATGCCCCATTTGACGAGTGTCACCAGCCAGACGGCTGAGGGAGAGGTCCGGCTGGCCCTGGCGGGCCTGCGTGCCCGGGCCCAGGAGCTGAACCGGATCGCGGAGGCCACGGCCCGGCTGCTGGCCTCCCCCGACGCCCTGTCCCCGGAGTTCCCCGAGTTCCGGGAGTTCGCCCGGGAGGCGGTGCCGCGCTGGCACTTCGCCATGCTCAACGACCACGAGCGCAACGACGCGCTGGCCACCGCCCTGGAGCGGATCGTCCCGCAGGACGGCACCGTGCTGGACATCGGCGCGGGCACCGGCCTGCTGGCCATGATGGCCGTCCGGGCCGGCGCCGCCCACGTCTACAGCTGCGAGGCGAACCCGCTGATGGCTGAGGTGGCCCGGCAGGTCCTGGCCGACGAGGGCTTCGCCGACCGGGTGACCGTGCTCGCCTGCCGCTCCGACGAGCTGGCGGTCGGCCGGGAACTGCCGCGCCGGGTCGACGCGGTGATCTCCGAGATCGTGGACTGCGGCCTGATCGGCGAGGGCATCCTGCCCTCGATCCGGCACGCGCGCCGCGAACTGCTCGCCCCGGACGGGGTGATGCTCCCCGAGCGGGCCCGCCTGCTGGGGGCGCTGGTGCAGAGCGAGAACGCGGTGAACCTGAACCGGGTGAACCGGGCCGGCGGCTTCGACGTGTCCCGGCTGAACGCCTTCGCCACCCCGGGGCACTTCCCGATCCGGCTGCACACCTGGCCCCACCGCGTCCTGTCGGAGACGGTCGAACTGGCCTCCTTCGACTTCGCCGCGGACCCGCTCGGCCCCGGCGGCGGCAAACTCGCCCTCCCGGTGCGCGAGTCGGGCACCGTGCACGCCCTGGTCGCCTGGTTCGAGCTGGAACTCGGCGGCGGCGTGACCCTGCGCAACTCGCCCGACAACGTCGGCTCGCACTGGATGCAGGCGCTGCTGCCGCTGGCCCACCCCGTCGAGGCGCAGGCCAGCTCCACGCTGGAGCTCGACCTCGCCTGGAGCGACACCCGCCTCTTCCTCGCCTGACCCACCCACCCACCGCGCTCCCCCGCCTGGCGCTCCACCGCACCCACGCTCCCCCGCACCCGTGCACGCCCCCGCCCGGCCCGCCCCCACACCACCCGCGGAAGGCAGACCAGACATGTCGCACACACCCGTCCCCTACGAACCGTTCGAGCTGCACGGCGACGCGCTGCGCGAGGCGGTCCTGGCCTACGCCGCCAATCCGCTCTACAAGGACAACGAGGAGTGGGAGAACTCCGACCGCCCCTACCGCCGCCAGCTGCGCCCGCAGGTGCTGCCCTACCTGGACTTCGACCGGGTGGCGAGCCGCGACCGGATCCTGGAGTACAGCAGCCTCGCCGCCCAGCGCCTGCTGACCAGCATCTACGAGGCCGACCTGGTGTTCTTCCCCAAGGCCGGCCTCGGCGACCAGGCGGAGGACCTGCGCCACTACTACAGCCCCGGCAACCGGGCCCGCGGCGAGCTGATCCGCCCCGCGCTGGAACGCTTCGCCTTCGGCTTCCTCGACCAGGAGGTGGAGGTCAGCGGCGACTGGACCACCGAGAGCCTGCTCGCCTACCTGGAGGACCTCGACGTCCACGCCCAGGGCGAGGCCTCCCCCGCTGAGAAGGCCGTCCGCGATTCCTCCGACCCGAAGCGCGCGGCCAGGATGTGGCTGATCCAGTTCGCCCCGGACTTCCTGTCCGAGGCCTCGCCGATGGCCCGGAACGTCCTCGGATATTACGGCGCCGAGCAGTCGGAATGGTTCAAGATCCTCATCGACGAATACGGCTACGGCGTTCACGACACCAAGCACAGCACCCTTTTCGAGGCCACCCTGGAATCCGTCGGACTCGGCTCCGACGTACACCGATACTGGCAGTACTACCTGGTCTCCAGCCTCGCCCTGAACAACTACTTCCACTACCTCGGAAAGAACCACGAGCACTTCTTCCGCTACGTCGGCGCGCTGTTCTACACCGAGAGCACCCTGGTGGACTTCTGCCGCCGCGCGGAGAACCTGCTCGCCGACGTGTTCGAGGGCACCGCGGACGCCCGCTACTTCTCCGAGCACGTCCACATCGACCAGCACCACGGCCGGATGGCGCTGGAGAAGCTGGTCAAGCCCCTCGTCGAGCGCCACGGCGAGCAGATCATCCCCGAAATCGTGCGCGGCATCGAGGAGTTCCGCCTGCTGAGCGCCATCGCCGACGACGACTTCGCCACCCAGATCGCCTGGATGGACGACGCGGACCGCTACAAGGACCTGCACGAGCCCGTCTACGCGGCCATCACCGAAGGCCGGATCAACCCGCCGGTCGCGGACATCGTCGAGCCCTTCGGCGAGCTGTCCAACACCCACAGCCACGAGGGCGACGAGCTCTGCCACATCGTCAGCGGCACGATGCGCTTCGTCAGCGGCTTCAACTCCTACCGGATCCTGGAGGCCGGCGAGGGCACCGTGATCCAGCGCAACCGCCTGCACGGCGCGATCATCGAGTCCGAGGAGTGCGTCTACCAGATCTTCTCCGTCGGGGACTACCGCGCATGCCTGTCGTGACGTTCAAGGCCGGCGGCGCGGACAACTGCGCCCGCGTCGCCGGCCTGCCCTACGTGTACATCCGCACCGAGGCGGGCGGATCGGTGCTGCCCGCCTCCTGCCCGCACCGGGGCGGCCCGCTGAACCTGGGCACCCCCGACCCCACCGGACGGCGGCTGGTGTGCCCGTGGCACGAGCGGGGCTCCTCGCTCAGTCGGCTGCGCCGCCAGGTGCCGGCCGTCCGCTCCGGCGACACCGTCACCGCGGTGCTACCCGGACCGGCGGACGCCGCCGCCGAACTCTGTCACCTTCCGCTGTCCCCGGCCCTCGCCGCCGGAGCCTGAACCGCCCCCGGGGGCCGACCCCGGAGACAGGACGCTCCCGTGAACGCCCCGTCCTCCCCCCAGGTCGCCGTCATCGTCGACCCGTTCTCCTCCGGCGCCCAGTACGCGCCCCGGTTCGCCGAGTTCGGCATCCCCTCGGTCGCGGTCAGCTCGCTGCCCGAGGTGCCCGCGGCCTACGCGGACTCCTGGGACGCCACCCGCTACCGGCAGCTGCTCGCCTTCGACGGCGACCTCGAACGGCTGGTGGCGCGGCTGCGTCCGCTGTCACCGCGCTGCGTGCTGGCGGGCGCCGAGAGCGGCGTCGAGCTCACCGACCGGCTCACCGAGCGGCTGCTCCCGGAACAGGCCAACACCCCGCAGCTGTCGGCGGCGCGCCGCGACAAGGGCGCCATGGCGCAGGCGCTGCGCGCCGCCGGGGTCCCGACGATCCGCCAGATCTGCACCGACGACCCGGCGGCCGTCCGGGCCTGGATCGACCGGGAGGGCCTGGCCGGCCTCGACCTGGTGGTCAAGCCGCCCAAGAGCGGCAGCACCGACGGGGTCACCCGGGTGCCGGCCGGCGCGGACTGGCGGGTGCCGTTCGACGCCCAGCTGGGCCGGGTCAACCAGTGGCACAACCTCAACGACCGGATGGTGGTGCAGGAGTACGCCCGGGGCACCGAGTTCGTGGTCGACACCTTCAGCCATCGGGGCCGGCACACCGTGGCCGACATCTGCCGCTACAGCAAGATCGACAACGGCGAGCAGATGGCCGTCTACGACAGCCTCACCTGGGTCTCCCCCGACGACCCCGCGGTGCCCGCGCTGACCCGCTACGCCGAGGCCGTGCTCGACGCGGTGGGCCTGCGGCACGGCGCCGCGCACATCGAGATCATGCTGACCGACGAGGGCCCGCGCCTCATCGAGATCAACTCCCGCCCGCACGGCGGCGGCCACCCCGCGTTCAACCTGACCGCCACCGGCGACAGCCAGGTGCACCGCGCGGTGCGCTGGTTCGCCCGTGAGGAGAGCGCCCCCAAGGGCTACCGGCTGCTGCGGCACATGACCGTGGTCTTCCTGATCGCCCGCCGCTCCGGCACGGTGTCCAACACCGCCGTCCTGGACGGGATCGCGGAGCTGGCGTCGTACCACCACTCGGCGGTCAGGCTCCGGGACGGCGACCGCCTGGAGGTCACCCGCGACCTGCTGGGCACCCTCACCCTCGGCTTCGCGGTGCTCGCGCACCCGGATCCCGCGCAGGTCGAACGGGACGTGGCCGCCGTCCGGGCCATGGAGGCCGCCCTCGTCGTCACGCCGGACTCCGCCGACCCGCCCGGCTCCTCGGGCTCGCCCGGCTCCTCGGGCTCCGGCGGATCCGGCGGATCCGGCGGATCCGGCGGATCCGCGCCTGCGGCGGCGGCACCGGGCCACGCCGCCCGATGACCCCGGGCGCCCTCGCCGTCGCCGCCAGCCCGGCCTTCCTGGCCAGCTGCGCGGCGGTGGTGTGCAGCCCGGGGCCGGACAGCATGCTGGTGCTGCGCCTGGTCAGCCGCACCCGCCGCCGCCCGCCGGTGCTGGCCGCCGCCGCGGGCATGCTGCTCGCCGGCGCCGGGTACGCGGTGCTGGCGGTCACCGGCGCCATGGCGGTCGTGGCGCTGCGGCCCGGACTGCTCCACGCCTGGCAGGCGGCGGGCGCGCTCGTGCTGGCCGTGACGGGCGGCCGCGCCCTGTGGGAGGCCCTGCGCGCCCGCCCGGCCGGGGCGCGGACGGAGGAGGCTGAGGGGGCGGGCGTCGACCGGCTGCCGCGGCACCTGCTGCTCGGCTTCCTCTCCACGGCGGGCAACCCGAAGGTCGGCCTGTTCCTGACGGTGTTCCTCCCGCAGTTCCTGCCGGCCGGCAGCCCGTCGGCCGGGGCGCTGCCGCTGCTGGCGGCGGTGTACCTGTCGATCGGGGCACTGTGGCTGCTGCTGCTCACCGAGGCGGGCGTGCGGATCGTGACGGCGCGCGGGGCGAACGGCCGGGCCGCGTTCCCGCCGCTCGCGGAGCGGGTCGGCGGCGCGGTGGTGGGGCTGGTCCTGCTGGGCCTCGCCGCCGGGCTGCTCCTTCGATGACCGGCCGGGAGGATGTCGGGTGGGTGTCCGGACGGGTGTTTTCCGGGCGTCCGCGCGGCTTCCGGTCATGACGGACGGTCACGACGGACGGCGGCGAAGGACCGCGGCGAGGACGGGCAGGCCGAGGACAGGCGGGCTGAGGACGGGCGGGCTTCCGAGGGGCAGGTGGAGATGGACAGCCAGGGCGGCGGCGCGGATCGGCGGCCGGGACCGGGCTCCGGGCCGCGGTGGCGGTCCCTCGGGGCAAGCCTGGACGGCGAGTTGGTGCTGCCCGGGGACGCCGGGTACGAGGCGGCGCGGCTGCCGCGCAACCTGCGGTACGCCGACCGGGCCCGCCCCGGGGCGGTCGCGTACTGCGCCGGGCCCGAGGACGTCGCCCGGTGTGTGCGGTTCGCCCGCCGGTACGGCCTGCGGCTCACGGTGCGCGGCGGCGGCCACTGCTACGGGGCCTGGTCCAGCCGGATGCCGCTGGTGGTCGACGTGTCCCGGCTGTCCGGCGTCCGGGTGGAGGACGGCGGCCACGCCGAGATCGGCGCGGGCACCCCGCTGATCACCGTCTACGAGGAACTGGCCCGGCACGGCGTGACGGTGCCCGCCGGCAGCTGCCCGACCGTCGCCCTGGCCGGGCTGGCCCTCGGCGGCGGCCACGGGGTGGTCAGCCGCGCGTACGGGCTGACCTGCGACAGCCTGGTCGGCGCCGAGGTGGTGCTCCCCGACGGCCGGACGGTGCGCTGCGACGAGCGGACCGAACCCGACCTGCTGTGGGCCCTGCGCGGCGCGGGCAACGGCAACTTCGGCGTGGTCACCTCGCTGCGGATGCGCACCCACCCGGCCGCCGACCTGACCGCGTTCAGGGCCTCCTGGCCGTACCGGGAGGCGGGCACCGTCCTGGAGCACTGGCAGGACCGGGCGTTCACCGCCCCCGACCGCCTCTGGTCGCACTTCCTGCTGGAGACCCGCCCGGGCGGCCCGGTCGCCGAGGTCGCCGGGTTCCTGCTCGGCGGCGGCGGGGAGGAGGAGGCCGAGCGGTGGCTGGACGGGCTGGTCGCCGCCGCCGGACCCGCCCGCGAACGGCAGGCCGTCCGCCGGTCGTACCTGGCCGCCGTACGGGCGAACGCCGGCGGCGAGGCCGTCATCGGGCGCCCGGACGAGCAGCGCGTCGCCTTCGCCGCGGCCTCGCACTTCTTCGACCGCGGGCTCGGCCCGCAGACCGTCCGGGAGACCCTCGCGGTGCTGCGGCGCGTGCCCGACGGCGTGTGCGCCTCGATCTCCTTCAACGTCCTGGGCGGCGCCGTCAACCGGGTGCCCGCCGACGCCACCGCCTTCGTGCACCGCGACGCGCGCTTCCTGGCCCAGTGCTACGCCTGGTGGCCCGCCGACGGCCCTTCCGACGCCGCCGAGGCCGCCAAGGCCACCGCCGACACCGCCGTCCGCTGGGTCGGCGAGGCCCGCGAGGCGCTGCGCCCGTACGCCTCCGGCCACGCCTACCAGAACTACCGCGACCCGCAGCTGGCCGACTGGCGGCGGGCGTACTACGGCGCCAACCTGCCCCGGCTGGAACGGCTGCGGGCGCGCTACGACCCGGACCGGCTGCTGGACTTCCCGCAGGCCCTGTGAACGGGCGTTACCGGCTCCCCGGGGGCCTTCGGGAAGGTGAGGGGAGGTCAGGCCGGCAGGGGTCGGCAGCTGCGGCAGGCCCGGTAGCCGGCCGCCCGGGCGTCGGCGGCCGAGCCGAACGGCACCCGGTGCCGGTCGGTGATGCGGCGGGCGTCGGCGCAGGTCGGGTAGCAGAAGATCCGGGTGGTGTCGCTGCCCAGGAAGTGGGTGCCGTCCGCGGCGAACCGGTGCAGGCGCTCCCCGTCGATGCCCTCGTGCGCGCGCAGCCGCTCGACCAGGTCGGCGGGCAGGCCGCAGTCGAGGGGCCGGCCGTCCTCGTCGCCGAGCCGGTGCACCGGGATCAGCACCGGAACGGGGTTGGCGCGCACCGCCGCCAGCAGGTCCGCCTCGTCCGCCTCCGGCAGCCCCGCCTCGCGGCCCAGCCAGCGCGGGGGCCGCAGTTGGCCGCGCGGGATGGCGCGCACCGCCTCCAGGACGCTGCGCTGCGCCTGCGGCAGGGGGCCGTAGTCGTAGCGCAGCATGCGGTCCCGGCCGGTGCGCAGCGCGCCGACGACGCCGGGCAGCGGTTTGCCGGCGGGCAGCGCGGTGCGGCCGGTGCGGCGCAGGTGGGCTTCCTCGAAGGCCTCCGCGCCGGGGTACCAGTCGACGGGTGCGGCCGCGACGACGGCGCCGCGTCCGTGGGCGACGAACAGGGCGGTGACCGGGCCGTCGACCACGGTGTACCGGTCGTACTCGCGGTCGGCGACGCCGGCCCGTTGCAGGATCCGGATCGCCAGGTCGGCGGGCATCGGTACGTGCAGGGCGTCGAGGCCGGGCACGGTGTGGCTGTCGCTGTCGTTGTCGGGCACGGTGCGGCCGCCGGGCGGTGGGATGTCCGTGGTCCGTGCGGTGGACGCCTTGGGCGTGGCCGTGCCGTTGACCGTGCGCCGTACCGCGTCGGGTGCCGCGTCGTGCGGGTCCCGGCCGTTCGGGGCCGCGTGCGGGTGTCCGCTCATCCTCTCACCTCCTCTACCGCCAGCCGGGGTTGGCTGCGCAGTGCGGCCAGCCCCCGTGACACCTGGGCCTTGACGGTGCCTACCGGGCATTCCACCAGCTCCGCGATCTCCGCGTAGCTCAGCTCTCCGACGTGCCGCAGGACCACCGGCAGCCGGTGGTGTTCGGGCAGTTCGGCGAGCGCGGCCACCAATCTCCCCCGTTCGTCCGCGTGCTCCGCCCGCTGTTCGGGTCCGGGTTTGCCGTCCACCAGGGGCAGTTCCCGGACGTCCACCCCTTCCGCGGCGGCGGGCCGCCGGGTCAGGGTGCGGACGTGGTTGCGCCACACGTTCGTGCCGATCGCCAGCAGCCAGGCCTTCGGCTGCAGGGCCTGCCGCCGCGCCGGCGGGTAGTCGCGCAGCGCCGTGTACGCCCGCAGGAAGGTGTCCTGCACCAGGTCTTCCACGTCGCGCGACGCCCCGTTCAGGCGCAGCAGCACCGAGTACACGGCGCCGCCGTGGGTGCGCACGAGTTCGGCGAACCCACGGTCGAGGTCTGCCGCGAGCAGCTCGGTGAGCGGAGGAGGCATCTCGTCCATCGTCTCTGAGAACACCGCCGGCGGCGCGGCGGTTGCACCGGGGGCGGGCCGTCCGGCCGGGATGTGAAGGCGCAGGACGGTGATTCTTCGTGTTCGAGTGGTCACCGAGGGTCGCCGCGGCGGGTATGATCGGGCGTGAACCGACGTACCACCCCGACGGGAGTGCTGGGATGATCTGGCGCGCCGAAGTGGTCGACCAGCTCGACCTCTACTGGGACCGCCAACTGATGCCCCGGCTGGCCGGTCTGACCGATGACGAGTACCTGTGGGAACCGGTGCCGCACTGCTGGTCGGTGCGGACGGCGCCGGACGGGCGGACAGTGGCGGACTGGCAGGAACCGGCCCCGCAGCCGCCGCCGGTGACCACGATCGCCTGGCGGCTGACCCACATCGCCCTGCCGGTGCTCGGGATCCGGGCGAGCGCGCACTTCGGCGACGGGTCGCTGACGATGGAGACCGCGACCGTACCGGCCACCGCCGAGGACGGGCTGGCGGCGCTGAAGGAGTACTACGGTGTCTGGCGCGAGGCGGTGTCCTCCCTGGACGACGCGGCGCTGGGCCGTCCGATGGGCGAGGCCGAGGGCCAGTGGGGCAAGCGGCCGATGGCGACGCTGCTCCTGCACGTCAACCGCGAGGTCATGCACCACGGGGCGGAGATCGCGCTGCTGCGCGACCTCTACCGCGCCCGTTTCTCCTGACGGTCCGGGTGGCGGTGTGGGCCGGGCCTGGAGGCCCGGCCCGTGCGGGCGCGGTCAGGCGGTGCGGACCTTCAGCGGGCCCGTCCCGCTCGCGCGGGCGACATGGGCCGCTTCCTCCTCGACCGCCTTCAGCGGCAGGGCGCCGCCGCCGGAAAACGGGGTGACGACCAGTTCCTGGCCGACGATCTCCCACACGCCGACGATCCGGCCGTCGACCACGACGATCGGGGAGATCCACCCGGACTGGCGGCTCACCAGAGTGCGGTGCTGCGGCGCGAGGAGCAGTTCCTCCTTGGTGCCGGGGCCCAGGACGTACTGGTCGAAGCCGCCGAGCAGGCGCACTCCCCCGGACGGGGCGCTGGCGGCGAGTTCCTCCGCGTGCTCGGTGAGGATGAGCGCCTTGCGGCCCTCGAACTCGACCTCGGTCAGCCGGTCTCCCATGTCCTTGAACCAGCGGCGCAGCTTCGGCTTGCTGGTGCCGTTGAGGCACAGCCAGCGGTCGAACACCTCGGGCGTGGCGGGGCCGTAGGCGCCGAGGTAGGAGGCGATCACCACGGGCGCGGCCTCGTCGGCCGCGGGGACGTCCTTCCAGTCGGCGAACTGGCTGGCCGGCTTGACGAAGGTGACCTTGTTGCCCTGACTGGGGCCGTGGCAGAGCACGCCGCGCCACGCGAGCGGCTTGAGGACGGAGCCCCAGCCGGAGCGCAGCCGCTCCTCCATGCTCTTGAAGCGCTGGTCGGCGACGAGGCGGGTGACCAGTTCGTCACGGGTGAGGGCCGCTCCCCCGTCGAGGATGCCGGAGACCTCCTCGGTCAGCGCGTCGATCTGCTCCGGACTGACGCCGGAGGCCTTCTGCCAGGAGGGCTTGAGCCAGCTGCCCGCGTCCGCCATGAGCGACAGGTAGGCGCCGGCCTCGCTGGGGCGCAGCAGGTGGAGGGTGCCGCGCACGGCCCAGGTCTTCAGGAGTGCGCGGTCGGCGACGTCCTGGTCGACGCTGGTGGCGTCGGGTGTGGACTGCCGCAGGGCGACGGCGAGTTCGGCCGCGCTCCAGACCTGGGCCTGTACGCCGGCCAGTCTGCTGACGATCTCGCTCGCACTGCCGCCGGTACGCGGATCGAGGTATTGCCGCCGCATCCGCCATGCGGACACCTGCTCCCAGCTGACCTTCACGCCGTCCCCTTCTCAGCCAACGGATTCCTCACCCTACACCGTGTCAGGTTGGGTCGCCTCACGGGGACAAGTGGCCTGGTGGGCACGGGGTTTCAGGGTCTGCCCGGGGTCGTTTGGGCCGCTGGGAGCGGGGTCCGGTGCGGACTGTCGAGGCGTGGGCTCAGGTGGCGTCCGCAGCCTCCAGCCACAGGGTGTCGGGGCGGCCGAGGCGGACGGACTCGGCGGTGATCAGGCGGTAGGCGGTGGCGGCCGTCGAGTGGGCGAGCATGCCGCGCACGCCGTGCAGTTGGAGTGCGGTGCGGCAGGCGCTCTGGGCGTGTTCGGCGGCGACGGCCAGGACGGCGGCGGCGGCGGGGTGGCCGCCGCGGTCGTGGTCCCAGGCCGCGCGGTGGAGCAGCAGCCGCCAGCCGTCGGCCTCGCCCATGAGCAGGGCCAGGCGGTGGGCGACGGTCTGCCGTTCGACGAGGGGTTTGCCGGACTGGATGCGGGTGTTGACGTGGGCGCGGGCGACGTCCACGGCCCGGTCGGCCATGCCCAGCAGCAGGGCGGCTTGGCGCAGGCGGGCGGCGCCGAGGGCGCGCCGGGTGCGGTCGTCGTCGGCGGTCAGCGGCTGTGCGGCGGCGCCGTCGAAGCGCACCCGGGTGGCGGGCAGGCCGAAGTGCTCGGTGGGTTCCACCGTGACGGGGCCGGTGTGCGGGTGGGCGAGGTACCAGCCGGTGGTGCCGTCGTCGCCGGCGGCGCGGACCACGCACAGGGCGACGGCGGCGCGGGGCAGCGGCTCGGAGGTGCCCCGCAGCCGGCCGTCGGCGTCGACGCGTACGGTGGCCGGGCCGTGGGCGCCGATCACCACCGCGTGCCGCTCCCCCGCGTACAGTTCGGCGAGGGTGTCGCCGGGGCAGTGGTCGAGCAGGTCGAGGGCGTGGGCGGTCGCCCGGTAGGCGCCGAGCGGTTCCAGCGCGTACCCGAGGCGTTCGTTGACGACGGCGTCGGCGGCGAGGCCGAGGGCGAGGCCGCCGAGGTCCTCGGGCGCGTTGAGGGCGGGCACGCCGATGGCGGCCAGTTGGGCGGAGGGGTCGCCGGTGCCGGTGAGCACGGTGTCCACGGCCTCGCGCAGGCGCTGCTGGAGCGGGTCGAGTCGCAGGTCCATCGCGGTCAGCCTTCCGTGGGCGCGTTGCCGATGACGCGGGCGTTGGCGGCGATGTCCAGCATGACCTCCGACGCGCCGCCTGAGATGGTCATGCCGGGCGCTTCGCGCAGGGCCGCTTCGAGGGTCTGGGCGCCGGGGTCGGTGCCGGGGTCGAGGAGGTCGGGGCCGACGGCGTCCAGGGCCCACCAGGCGATGCGCTGGGCGCTCTCGCTGCAGTGCCACTTCGCGAAGGACGACTCGGCGATGTCGGGCCTGCCGTCCTGGAGGTTCTGCAGGACCTGGCAGCTGAGCAGTCCGCTGGCCTCGATGCGGGCCCGGTGGCGGGCGAGGTCGACGCGCAGCGCGTCGGAGGCCCGGCGGCCGTCCGCGGCGGCGAGCCGGGCGGCGGTGTCCAGCCAGTGCTTGCCGCGGGCGTAGTAGTCCAGGCCGGTGCGTTCGGCGGCGAACATCTGGGTGATCAGGGACCAGCCCTCGCCGGGGCGGCCGAACAGGGCGTCCTGGTCGACGCGCACGTCGGTGAACCGGATGTCGTTGAACTGTTCGTTGGCGAGGCTGGGGATGGGACGGATGGTGACGCCGGGGGTGTCCAGCGGGACGAGGAACAGGGTGAGGCCCTGGTACTGGCTGCCCTGCGGGTCGGTGCGCACGGCGCACAAGGCCAGGTCGGCGTAGCCGCTCTTGAGGTTGTAGGTCTTGCGGCCGTTGATGACCCAGCCGTCGCCGTCGGGGACGGCGGTGGTGGTGATGCCGGCCAGGTCGGAGCCGTTGCCGGGTTCGGTGAACAGGATGCAGGCGGCGAGGTCGGTGATCGCCATGGCGGGCAGCAGGGTCTTGCGCTGCTGTTCGCTGCCGGAGGCGAGGATCAGCGAGCCGACGTTGAGCACCGAGATGCAGTAGAGGTTCTGCGGTATCCGGTGGGCGACGAGGCGTTCCAGGAGGGCGACGGTGGCGGTGAAGTCGGCGCCGCGGCCGCCGTACTCGACGGGCCAGGCGGGGGCGAGCAGGCCCGCCTCGCCGAGGTGGCGGTAGAGCGGGCGCACGTCGCCGTCCATGCCGTCCTTGCGGTCCAGGACGTCCTGCAGCAGCTGCCGGGTGCGCGGGGCGCTGAGGACTGCGTCGGCTTCGGCGGCGAAGTCGGCGCTGTTCGGTGGGACTTCGAAATCCACGCTCTGGCTCCTTGCCCGTTGGGGGTTGTCAGGCGTCCGGGATCGCGGCGTGGAGCGCCCGCAGGATCTCGGACCGGTTGTCGGTGAGGAAGAAGTGGCCGCCGGGCAGCACGGAGAGGGTGAAGGCGGCGGCCGTGCAGTCCCCCCAGCCGCGCATCGCCTCGGGCGGCACTTCGGGGTCGTTGTCGCCGCACCAGGCGGTGACGGGGCAGGACAGCGGCTGGCCGGGCCGGCACCGGTAGGTCTCGATCATGGCGAAGTCGGCCCTCATCATGGGCATGAGCAGGTCGAGCAGTTCGTCGTGGGCGAAGACCGCCTCGTCGGAGGCACCGTACTCGCGCAGCATCCGCACGAACGCGGGGCGGGGCAGGTCGCTGACCGGGGTGAGCGGGCGGGCGATGGGCGGGGCGGGGCGGCCGGTGACGAACAGGTGCCGGGCGGGGCGGCCGAGTTCGTCGAGCCGGCGGGCGACCTCGAAGCCGAGGATGGCGCCCATGCTGTGGCCGAACAGCACGGCCTCGGTGGGCTCGCCGGCGATCGCGTCGGCGAGTTCGTCGGCGAGGCGGTGCAGGTCGGTGGCGGGCGGTTCGGCCATGCGGACACCGCGGCCGGGCAGTTGCACAGGCACGAGTTCGACGGGCCCGGTGCTGAAGTCCTTCTCCCAGGAGGCGTAGTAGCTCGCCGAACCGCCCGCGAACGGGAAGCAGTAGAGGCTGCGGGCGGCGGTGGCGGAGCGGAACCGGGGGTCGAACCACGGGCGGGCGCCGCGGCGGTGGAACGGGTGGACGCTCACCGCGCCGCCGCGGCGCGGGGGGTCAGGCGCACCGGCATGCTCTTGTAGCCGGGGACGAAGTGCGAGGCGACGTGGCGGACCTCGCCGGCGATCTCGACGCTCTCCACCAGGTCCATGAGTTCGTCGATGAAGATCCGCAGGCCCACCTTGGCCAGGCCGGCGCCGATGCAGTAGTGCGGTCCGACGCCGAACGCGACGTGCCGGTTGGGCCGGCGGGCGGGGTCGAAGGTGTAGGGGTCGTCGAAGACCCGCTCGTCGCGGTTGGCGGAGCCGAGCCAGGCGCTGACCGGCTCGCCGGCCCGGATGGTCTGCCCGTGCAGTTCGACGTCCCGCACGGCGTAGCGCATCAGCGCGGTGACGGGCGAGGACCAGCGCAGCAGTTCCTCCAGGAAGGAGGGGCGCAGCTCGGGGTTCTCGCGGACCCGGCGGAAGAGGTCGGGTTGTTCGGCGAGGAGGGAGAACATGGTGCACAGGGCGTGCGGGGTGGTGACGTTGGCTCCGATGAGCAGGACGAAGCCGTTCATCATGGCCTGGCGTTCGGACAGCGGGCCCTCGGTGAGGTCCATGGCGCGCAGGGTGCCGATGACGTCGGGGTCGACGTCCTCGCGGGAGCGGCGGGAGAACTCCTCGCGGAAGTACTCGAAGAGTTCGTGGCGGGCCTGGCGGACGGTGGCCTGGGCGCTGCCGGTGGAGTAGTCGGGGTCGTCGTAGGCGATGGTCATCATGACGAGCTCGACCATGCGTTCCCAGTTCTCGGGGGGCAGGCCCATGAGGGTGGCGGTGACGGCCATCGGGAACATCATCGCGGGTTTGGCGATGTCGAAGACGTCGGCGGCCAGGGCACCGTGGAGGGTCTCGCGCGCGAGGTCGCGCATGAGCTTCTCCTGGGTGGCGACGACGCGGGGGCTGAAGGCCTTGTTGAGGGGCTCGCGGAACTCGCGGTGGCGCGGGGGGTCGGTGTCGGCGAGCATGTCGTCGGTGGCGATGTCGGGTGTGTCGAGGTCGAGGACGCACAGGATGGTGCCCCGCCGGGAGGTGAACTCGGCGTGGCTGCGCAGGACTCGGCTGACGTCCTCGTGGCGGGTGACGACCCAGAAGGGTTCGCGGTCGCCGCCGGGGTCGACGCGGCGCAGCGGCTGGTGGTCGCGCAGCTCGGCCCAGAGCGCGTGCATGTCCGTGGAGGCGTGGAAGCCGGAATCGAGCAGTTCGGGGCCCTCGAACTGCACGGGGCAGAAGGGGGGTTTGGAGATGATCATCAGCCGTGCCTCTCGGACTCGGTGGCCTGGGCGCGGGCGGGATCGCGGCGCCGGTCGGGGTCAGGCGATGCGGATGCGCCGCTCGCGGAGCTGCTCGTAGAACGGCAGGTGGTGGTCGTGGTAGCGGCGCAGCAGCGGGTCGGTGTCGATGGTGCGGTCGTAGGCCCTGGTCCGGCGCCGGACGGTGGTGCTGGCGCTGACGTCGGTGTGCCAGCGGGCGGACTGGTGCCATTCGGGGCGGTCGCCGGGCTGCCAGTGCAGGGTGTCGTCCCGGAAGGGCAGGCCGGTGGTGTCGCAGTAGGCGCGTACGGCGGCCTCGGGGTGGTCGACGAAGTCGTCGGAGTCGAGGACCAGGGCCTCGCCGCCGGCGTCGAGGACGGCCTGGTGGATGCGGTGGAGGTATTCGATGCCGACTTCGTGCAGGGCCATGTCGGGCTTGATGGCCGCGTAGGACGGGATGATCTCGCGCGGGTCGCGCAGCAGGAAGGCGTGGCGGGCGCGTTTGAGGAAGTCGGGGCGTTGCAGGACGGTGTCGTAGCGGCAGTCGGTGGTGTCCTTGAAGAACACGGTGTGGTGTTCGGAGAGTTCGAGGAGGGTGTCGACCAGCGCGGTGGTGGAGTGGACGGTGCGTCCGTCGACCTCGGTGCGGCCGTCGTTGGCGATGTTGCAGAACGGCTCGTGCAGGGGCAGCAGGTCGCCGCGGTCGACCATGGTGCGGAAGAAGACGGTGGAGCGGGAGCGGGGGGCGCTCCAGAGGGCGAGCAGGGGGTGGTGGCCGGTGGTCATCCGCTGGCCTCCCCGGTGCTGCCGTTCTCCGCGGTGCCGTGGCTCTCGCCGGCTTCGAGGGTGCGCAGTTCGGCGAGGGCCCAGTCGGCGATGTGTCCGGCGACGTCGGCTCCGGTGGCGTCGATGGCACCGTGGAACTCGGGGGTGTGGTTGACCTCGTTGGCGTACAGGCGGCCCTGGCGGTCGATCAGGAGGTCGACGCCGAGGAAGCCGCCGCCGACGGCGCGGGCGGCGGCGACGGCGAGTTCGGTGAGTTCGTCGGTGATCGGGCAGGGCGTGGCGGCGCCGCCGATGGCGGTGTTGGTACGCCAGTCGTCGACGGCGTTCTTGTAGATGGCGCACACGACGCGGTCGCCGGCGACGTAGGACTTGATGTCGCGTCCGGGCTTGTCGATGTGTTCCTGGAGGTAGTACAGGTGCTGCTGGGGGTTGGGCAGGGCGGCGCGGTGTTCGAGGATGGCCCGGCCCTGTTCCTCGTCGTGGATGCGCGCGGTCAGGTGGCCCCAGGAGCCGGTGACGGGTTTGGCGACGACGGGGTAGCCGAGCCTGGCCATGGCCTTGAGGGCGGCGGGTTCGGCCCAGGTGACGGCGGTGCGCGGGATGGGCAGGCCCGCGGTGTGGAAGGCGAGGGCGGTGCGGTGCTTGTCGCCGCAGACGTCCAGGACCGCGCTGCGGTTGAGGGTGGGCACGCCCAGGGCTTCCAGGGTGGCGGCGACGGAGGCGGCGCGGCTGTGGCTGACCTCGCGCATGAGGGCGGCGCGGTAGGACGGGCGGCCGTCGGCGAGGAGCACGGTGAGCCTGCGCGGGTCGACGTGTTCGTGGGGTACGCCGCGCCGGTCGAGCGCTTGGAG
Organism: Kitasatospora sp. NPDC001095; assembly: GCF_053598615.1. Lineage (NCBI taxonomy): Bacteria > Bacillati > Actinomycetota > Actinomycetes > Kitasatosporales > Streptomycetaceae > Kitasatospora > Kitasatospora sp. NPDC001095. The sequence goes on from NZ_JBSFKQ010000027.1 coordinate 77,593, forward strand.
GATGAGTCGTTCCTCCCGGCGGATCCGGGAGGCGACGACGGCTATCGGCAGGCCGGTTGTGTCCACGTGTTGTCTCTTCCGCTCTGCTGCCGGGGGTGGTCAGGTCAGCGCGTCCGCGGCGCGTTCGACGTGGTCGAGTGCGACGTCGAGGCGGCGGACGAGCTCGGTGCTGTGGGTGCGCAGTTCGTCGGGCCGGTGGCGCTGCCAGACGCGTGCGTGGGCGCCGGTCATGCGGACGGCGGTCCAGCCGTGGGCGACGGCGGCGACGGCGGCGGCGGCCTCGGCGAGTTCGGGCACGCGCAGTTCGCGTCCCCGGGTGCGCAGGTGCTCGGCGTGCAGGCCGGCCTGGGCCTGGATGTTCCAGCTGATCACGTACAGCTCGGCGAGGGCGTCGGCGGCGGCCTCGGTGCCGGGGGTGAGCGCGCACAGGTCGTCGAGGTAGCGGCGCAGGCCGGCGGCGCCGCTGAGGGTGCCGGTGTCGGATCCGTGGCGCCAGCGGGCGAGGTTGTCGCGCAGGACGTGGTCGAGCCGGCCGGGGCCGGGCTCGGGGACGGGTCCGCGCATACGGGCCTGGAGCCAGCGGCGGCCGCTGGGGCTGGCGCTGAAGAACACGTCGGCGTCGTCGGGCGGGTTGGGGGAGCCCCAGGCGGCGAGGAAGTCGGCGACGGGGATGGGGCCCTGGAAGGCGGGCGGCTGGGCGTCGGAGACGTACACCTCGGTGTCGGTGATCCGGTAGACGACGAGGAGGTGGGCGGCGTGGACGTCGTGGAAGGCGGGGCGGAAGGGCAGGTGGTAGTTGTCGACGGCGGCGATGGGCAGCACGCCGGCGGCCAGGGCCGCGCGCAGGTCCTCCAGCCCGTCGCCCTGGCCGTCGCTGCGGTGCCAGGTCGACTCGAAAGGGTGGAAGAGCGCCAGGCGGCGGGCGAGGGAATCGGGTTCGGCGAGGAAGAAGTACTCCTCCGGGCTCCAGGCGCCGGCGCGGCGGCGGAACTCCCAGGGCTCGCCGAGGACGGTGACCGGGTCGTGGCCGTCGTGGAGCAGCACGGTGGCCAGAGTGGCGTGCAGGCAGCTGCCCAGGTCGCGGGTCCACAGTCGCACGGGCGGTGCGGTGGGGGCGCTCATGCGGTCGTCCCGTCCGCGGTGCGCGCTCCCGCTGCGGTGCCGGTGAGGACGGTGAGGGCGAAGACGTGCAGGGCCACCAGGCGGGGCAGGCGCAGGGCGGTCGCGGTTGCGCGGCGCGGCATGCCGATGCGGGTGAGCCACATGGTGGTGGGCAGGCTCTGCTGGACGTGGTGGGGGTAGTGCATGCGGGTGGTGCGGAAGGCGGGCAGTTCGCCGAACTCCGGTGTGCCGTCGAGGAAGTCGGAGACGCGTACGGGCAGCGGGTCGGCGTGCCCGTCGGCGTAGTGGGCCCAGATGGTGTCCTCGCTGCGGCGTTCGGAGGCGGCCAGGAGGTGGATCCAGTCGTACTGGCCGGGTGGGAGGGCGATGAGCTGTCCCTCGCAGCGGACGTTGTCGCCGTCGGGGCGGGGGTTGGGCCAGGCGAAGGGGATGCCGGCGATCTCGACGAGGCTTCCGGGGGCGGGCAGTTCGCCGGCCGGGAAGGAGTTGCCCCAGGCGTTGAGGCGCCCGTGGTCGAGGTCGTCGGGGGTGGTGGCGGCCCGGTTGTTGAGCAGGTCGTCGAGGCCGATGAGGCGGAACTCGGGGGCCGGCGCGGTGGCGGGCAGGCGCCGCAGGAGCCGGTCGGGTGGTGTGTCGGGGCGTGCGGTGGGGTGTGTCGTCTGGCTCATCGGGCCCCCGGTCACTGGAGTTTTTCGTGCGTGCGCCCCGGCAGCCGGTCGGGGGCGGGCACGGTGCTGAAGTCGACGATCATGGTGTCGCGCCAGCCGGACGGGCTGTTCCGTTCGGGCCGGATCTCGCTGACGGCGTGGTCCATCTCGGTGTCGGACAGCAGCAGGGTCTCCAGCGGCTCGGTCATGGTGACCGTGTGCTGGGCCTTGTCCTCGCCGCGCCGGTAGACGGTGTTCTCGCCGCCGACGACGTGGTGGCGGCCGATCAGGTGGATGGCGACGTAGGCGTGGCCGTCGCAGTGCCGGCCCTCGGGGGCGGGTTCCGAGCCGCCGCTGGTGTCGGTGAGGACGCGGATGAAGTGGATGCCCAGCTCCCAGTCCCGTACGCCCACGGCCTCGTTGACGAGGGTGACGCCCTCGCGCAGGATCCGGGCGAACGGGGGGCTGGCCAGCGCGGAGTCGGTCAGCGGCTCGAACACGCGCAGCTGGTCGCCGAAGACCGGGTTGACCTCCTTGCTCTGGAAGAACTCGGTGCCGCGCAGCGGTTCCAGGGTGCCGTCGCGATGGGCGAGCACCCGGCCGTAGCGGCGGTTGCGGCGGCAGCGGGCCGGGCCGAGGTACGCGTCGGGCACCAGGGCGTCCCACGCGGACGCGAACTGCTGCCAGTCGGCGCCTGTGGTCGGTTCGCTCAGGCGGCCGTGGGCCCAGCCCCGGTGGGCGAAATCGTCAGCGCGGAGACTTCCGGGTGTCGGCTTTCCGGTCATCGCCGGGTCCTGGCCTGGACGTCCATGGGTGGATTCCCCTCAGCGGTTTCGGTTCTACGGTTCAACGGTTCGACGTCAACGGGCGCAACAGAAACCACAGCATCGCAGGGATCATACTACAAACACTACATTGCTGTCCTGCAGACTGTTGCCGGGTGACCGGCCCGGGAGGGGCACCGTGCGTGCCCGTCCCGGACCGGCCGGGCGGGTCAGCCGACCGGTTCGGCGACCGGGTCCTGCCGCACCGCCGTGTCCCCCTCGACGTCGTCGGCGGCCGCGCCGATCTCGGCGGCGAGGAACTGCGCCAACGCTCGGACCGTCGGGTTGCTCCACAGGATCGTGGGCGGCAGGTCCACCGCGAAGCAGCGGTGCAGCCGCACCCGCAGGGCCACGGTGAGCACCGAGTCGACGCCGAGTTCGAGCAGCGGGCGGTCGATCGCGATGTCCTCGGGGGCGAGGTTGAGTTCGGCGGCGACCTGTCCGTGCGTCTCCGCCAGCACCAGCTCGGCCAGTTCGCCGGCCGGCACGGCCGGCCAGTCCACCGCCGCCGAGCCGGTTGCCTGCGCGCCGGCGTCGGTGACCGACAGGTGCGAGAACACCGGCAGAGTGTGGCCGGGCAGCACCCGCAGCACCGCCGCGTAGGGCAGGGCGTAGCGCTCGGCGTAGCTCCAGCTGCGCAGCGCCTCGGAGACGGTGATGCCGCCCATGCCGCGGGACTCGGCTTCCAGGATGGTCGCCTTGCCGGTGGTCTCGCCCATGCCCCGCCCGATCCACTGGGCCCAGGCGAAGCTGGTCGCCCCGCTCTCGCCCTGGTGGCGGCGCAGCGCGGCCAGGGCGTCCAGGAAGGAGTTGGCGGAGGCGTAGCTGACCTGGCCGGTGAGGCGGGCGAGCTGGCCGCAGGAGGAGAACATGGTGAAGAAGTCCAGCGTGCCGGCCGGGAAGAGCCGGTGCAGGACCATGGCGCCGTCGGCCTTGGGGCCCATGGTGGTGTCGAGGTTCGCCGGGCCGCTGTTGTCCACGAGGGCGTCGGAGACGACGCCGGCGCAGTGGACGATGCCGCGCACCGGCGGCAGGTCCAGGGCGGCGGGGTCCAGGGCGCGGGCGGCGGCCTCGAGGTCGGAGACGTCCAGGCGCAGGACCTTGACGGTGGCTCCGGCGGCCTCCAGGGCAGCGACCTCGGCGACCTGGGCGGCGACGGCGGGGTCGGTGACGCGGTCCCACTCGGAGCGGGGCGGCAGGCCCCGGCGGCCGATCAGGACCAGTCGGCGGGCGCCGCGTTCGGCGAGGTGGCGGGCGGCGTCCAGGCCGAGCGAGCCGAGGCCGCCGGTGATCAGGTAGGTGCCGTCGGGGCGGCAGTCGGCGGCCTCGTGGGCGGCGGGCCGCTCGATGCGGCGCAGCCGGGCGGCGAAGACGCCCTCGGTGGTGAGGGAGAGGACGTCCTCGGTGGGCGGCAGGGCGCCGATGAGGGCGGCGGCCCCGGCCGGGTCGGCGTCCTCGGCGAGGTCGATGGTGCCGCCCCACAGGTCGGGGCGTTCGCCGGCGACGATACGGCCGGCGCCCCACAGCGGGGCGTGGGCGAGGGCGGCTTCGGTGCGGGCCTCGCGCACACCTCGGGTGAGCACCCACACGGTGGGGCGGTGCTTCTCCTCGGGGATGGCGGCGATCTGCTGGACGGCGTCCAGCAGGGCCCCGGCGCAGCGGCGGGCGGCGTGCTCGGGGGCCTCGCCGGGCAGCAGGGCGGGCGGGGCCACGAGGACGGCGTCGCCGGCCCTGAGCAGGCCCTCGCCGATGGCGGTGGCGTCGGGAACGGCTCGGGCCTCCACGCCGCGGGCAGCGAGGGCCTCGGCCAGGGCGGGGCCCTCGTCGGGCCGGCCGACGAGCAGGGCCCGGCGGGGGGCCGGGGTGCGGGCGGGGACCTCGACGGCCTCCCAGGCGAGTTCGTGGACCAGGTCGCGGGGGCCGGCGGCACCGGAGCCGATGTCCTGGACCTTGATGTAGCGCAGGCCGCGGGCCTGGCAGACCACCCGTCCGGTGTCGTCGGCGACGGTCATGTCGATGGTGTCGGGGGTGCGCGGGTCCCGGGTGGTGTGGACGAGGATGCGCGCCGGCGGGGCGCCGCGGAAGGCGAGGGACTCCAGGTGCGAGCAGGTGCGCAGGACGGTGGAGTCCTCGCTCATCACGAGGACGCCGCTGGCGGTGAGGGCTGCGTCGACGACGGCGGTCCAGCTGGAGGGGTGGAGTTTGGGGGTGTGGTCGACGGTGACGGTGGCGAGCTGTTCGCCGTCGCCGCGGACGAGTTCCTCCACGACCCAGGGGAAGGTGTAGCCGTCCACGCCCATGGCGCGGAAGATGCCGTCGACCTTGGCCCAGGTCCAGGAGACGGGGCAACGGGCGCGGATGGCGTCCGGGTCCTCCAGCTCGGTGGCGGTGAGCTCGGGCTCGCGCACGACGGTGGCGGTGGTGTGGGTGAGCCACTCGTCGTCGTGGGCGGCGGTGCCGTCCTGGTCGCGCTTGATGCGGCTGGCCAGGCGAGCCTTGTCCTGTTCCATCACCACCTGCACGACGCGGGTGGGGTGGGCGGCCAGGGGGATGCGGAAGACGATGTCGCGCAGGCCCCAGGGTTCCTCGCCGTCGCCGGCGGCGGCGGCGATGAAGGAGTTGAGGACGACGGAGGCGGGGACGGTCTCGACGCCGACGACCTTGTGGGACTGGGCGTAGGGGCGGTTGTCCATGCTGAGTTCGGTCTGCCACACGCGCTGGACGGGGGCGCTGGCGACGGTGGTGCGGCCGCCGATGAGGGTGTGCTTGTCGGGGTCGTGGCCGCGGCCGGCGCCGTGCTCGGCCGGGGTGTCGGGGAAGATCCAGTAGGGCCGGTGCTGCCAGCGCACGGCCGGGACGTCGACCAGTTCGCCGGGGCAGGACCAGGTGACGGGGGTGCCCAGGCAGTGCAGGCGGGCCAGGTTGGCCAGCAGGGTGCGCTGTTCGGGCTGGTCCCGGCGCAGGGTGAGGGCGACCTGGGTGTCGGGCAGGTCGGCGTCCAGGGCGGTCTCGGTGATGGAGTGGGCGACCACCGGGTGGGAGGAGACTTCGAGGAAGACGCGGGCGCCGTCGTCCAGGGCGGCGCGTACGGCCTGGTGGAAGCGGACCGGGTCGGCCAGGTTGGTGGCCCAGTACTCGCCCTCGCGGGGCGCGGTGGAGCGCGGGTCGGCCAGGGCGGTGCTGTAGAGCGTCACGGTCGGGGCGGTGGCGTGGAGTTCGCCGGCGGCGCGGCGGACCTCGTCGAGGATCCCGTGGACGTGGGGGCTGTGGAAGGCGACGTCGGTGTTGACCCGGCGTGCCTGGATGCCCTCGGCGGCGAGGTCGGCGACCAGTGCCTCGACGGCGTCGGTGTCCCCGGAGACGACGGTGGACAGCGGGCTGGCGGCGATCGCGGCGACCACGCCCTCGCGGTCCGCGGTGCGCTGCTCGACGTCGGCGAAGGCCAGCGGGACCATCGCCATGGCACCGCGGCCGGCGGCGGCCTCCAGGGCGCGGGCGCGGCGGCAGGCGAAGCGGGCCGCGGCGGTGCGCTCCAGGCTGCCGGCCACGACGGCGGCGGCGATCTCGCCGACGGAGTGGCCGATCACCGCGCCGGGGCGCAGGCCGAGGCCGGACCAGACCTCGGCGAGGGCGACCTGCATGGCGAAGGTCATGGCCTGGGTGCGGGTGACGGTCCAGGGGCCGCCGGCCTCGATCGCCTCGCGCGGGGTCCAGCCGAGCTCCTCGGCGAACACCGCGGCGAGCTCGTCGATGACGCGGGCGAACCGGGGCTGCGTCGTGAGGAGTTCGCGGCCCATGCCGGTCCACTGGGAGCCGTGTCCGGAGAACACCCAGACCGCTCCGGCGGCGCCGCTGTCGCCGAAGGCGGAGGCGGCGCCGGTGGCCGCGGCGGGCGAGGCCTCGGCGTCGGCGAGGGCGTCGAGGCCGGCCAGCAGCTCCTTGGTGTCCTCGGCCACCACGGCGGCGCGGCGGGCCAGGTGGGAGCGGCGGGTGGTGAGGGTGTGGGCGAGGTCGTCGAGGTCGGTGCCGGGACGGGCGCGCAGCCAGTCGGCGGCCTCGGCGGCCAGGGCGCGCAGCCCCTGCTCGGAGGCGGCGGACAGCGGGAACAGCCGCGGCCGGGCGGGGCCGGGCCGGTCCTCGGTGGCCTGCTCCCCCGCGGCGGGCGCACCGGCCGCGGCGGCCTCCTCGGGGCGGGGTGCCTGCTGGAGGACGGCGTGGGCGAGGGAGCCGCCGACGCCGTAGCTGGAGACGCCGGCGCGCCGGCCGTGCTCGCCCTCGGGCCACGGGGTCGGCTCGCCGACCAGGCGCAGTCCGGAGGCCTCCAGGCCGAGTTCGGGGTTGACCTCCTGGTGCGGGCTGGGCGGCAGTTCGCCGTGGCGCATGCTTAGGAGGACCTTGATGACGCCGGCGATGCCGGAGGCGGCCTCCACGTGGCCGACGTTCGGCTTGAGGGTGCCGATCAGCAGCGGGTCGTCGGCGTCGCGTCCGGCGCCCAGGACCCCGCCGATCGCGCGGGCCTCGGCGGTGTCGCCCAGGCGGGTGCCGGTCCCGTGCGCCTCGACGTACTGCACACTGCGCGGGTCGATGCCGGCGCGCTCGTAGACCTCGCGCAGCATGCGCCCCTGGGCGTCGCTGTTGGGCGCCATCATGCCGTCGGAGCGGCCGTCCTGGTGCAGGCCGCTGCCGATCACCAGGCCGTGGATCGGGTCGCCGTCGCGCTGCGCGTCGGACAGGCGCTTGAGGACGACGACGCCGCCGCCCTCGCCGCGGCCGTAGCCGTCGGCGGCCTTGTCGAAGGCCTTGCTGCGCCCGTCGGAGGAGGTCGCGGAGGCGGCGTCCAGGGCGACCACCAGGGCCGGGGAGGCCATGACGTTGATGCCGCCGACGATGGCCACGCCGGTCTCCCGGTTGCGCAGGCCCTGGCAGGCGACGTGCAGGGCGGTGAGCGATCCCGCGCAGGCGGTGTCGACGGCCATGGAGGGGCCGCGGGTGTCGAGGAAGTAGGAGATGCGGTTGGCGATGCCGTAGAAGGTGGTGCCGTTGACGGCCCAGGCGCCGGTGCGCTCCAGGTCCTCCAGCAGGCGGCGGCCGTAGTCGTTGGAGTTCGCGGCGACGTAGACGCCGGTGTCGGTGCCGGCCAGGGAGGTCGGCGGCAGCCCGGCGTCGCACAGGGCTTCCCAGGCGAGTTCGAGCATGATGCGCTGCTGCGGGTCGAGGTACTCGGCCTCGCGGGGGGTGATCTGGAAGAACTCGGCGTCGAAGCCCTCGATGTCGCGCAGGAACGAGCCCTTGCGGGTGGTCGTGCGCAGGATGGCGCGGGTCTGGGGGGTGGTCTCGTAGGGGTCCCACCGCCGGGCGGGCATCTCGCCGACCGAGCTGCGTCCCTCGCGCAGGAACTCCCACAGCCTGCCGGGAGTGTCGAGGTCGGGAGCGAAGCGACAGCTCATGCCGATCACCGCGAGCGGTTCCTCGGCGGGGGCGGGGTTCGCCGGCTGGGTCTGCTGCGTCTCAGGCAACGTGCACCTCTCCCGTCTCGACACCGGTGCGGCGCAGGCTCAGCGGCCGCAGGTCTGTCCATACCTGGGCGATGTGCGCCAGGCATTCGTCCTTGGGGCCGTCGAAGCCCTCTGCGACCCAGCCGTCCGGGACGTCCTGTCCGGTGGGCCAGATCGAGTACTGGTCCTCGTGGTTACGCACCACGAGGTAGGTGCGATCATCCGTACTCATCAGGGACCATTCCTTTCGCAGCCCTGTTCGGTGGGTCTCATGACGTGGTCTCATCCGTGGCCGTGCGGGGCGGGTGCGGCGGTGTTCCGGCGTGGGCGCCGGTCGCGGCCGCGGGTCAGGACGCGTCGAGCGTCCGGATGTACCCGGTCAGCTGGGCCGGGGTGTGCAGGGCCCGCGTGCGCAGCAGTTCGCCCAGGTGGTCGGGGGCGGTGCAGCGGCGCAGGGTGCGGGGGGCCGCGGCCGAGGGGTCCGCGGCGAGGTGGGCGGCGATGGGGCCGGCGAGGCCGGCGACCCAGACCCGGACGGGGTCGAGGGCGGCGACGCGGGTGTACCACTGCTGGTCGGGGCAGGGCCGCAGCGGGTGTCCGGCGGCGCGGACGGCGGCGACCAGGTCCCGGGTGGTGCCGACGGCCGCGGGGACCGCGTCGACGTGGCGGGTGCCGGGGGTGGTGTGGCCGTGGTCGGCGTGCAGGATCGCGTGGGCGGCGGCGTCCCCGGGCAGGGCCTGGAAGAGTTCGTTGTCCTCCAGGTCGAAGCTCGCGGGGAAGGCGCCGGTGTCGGTCATCGCGCGGGTCCAGCTCCACACGGCGTCGGCGGGGTTGATCTGGTGGCGCTGCTCGTCGCCGAACACGCTGGGGATGCGGACGACCGTGGCGGGCACGTCGTGCTCGGCGGCGTGGTCGAGGTAGAGCTCGGCGACGGCCTTGGAGCGGACGTAGCCGTTGGCGGCGCCGGGCAGGACACGTAGCGGGCCAGGGGTGACGGTGGCGCCGGGCGGGTTGGCGGCGGAGTCGTGGACGGAGCTGGTGGACACCAGGGTGAGGCTCTTGCGGCGGCCGCGGGCGGCGAGGTCGAGCAGGGCGGCGACGCTGTGGGTGTTGGCGGCGGCGAGTTCGTCGTAGGGGTAGACGTGGTTGACGTGGGCGGCGGTGTGGACGATCCGGCCGGTGCGCTCGGCGAGCCGGTCGCGGTCGTGGCCGGTGAGGCCGAGGCCGGGGGCGGCGATGTCGCCGTCGAGGAGTTCGAGGCGGTCGGCGTGGTCCCCGGGGTTCAGGCCGAGGCCGGCCAGGGTGGCGGTGAGCCGGTCGCGGCGGCCGGCGGCGCCGCGCAGCAGGCAGGTCACGTGGGCGCCGTCGGCGAGGAGCCGGGCCAGAACGAAGCGGCCGACGAAGCCGGTGGCACCGGTGAGCAGGACGGTGGTGCGCGGGGCGGCGGGGCGGGAGGCGGGGCGGGGGATGCGGGCGGTGCGGGTGGCGAGGTCGGCGCGTACGGCGGCCAGTTCGGCGTCGGGCGCGTCGACGGCCGGGTCGGTGACGGGTATGGCGGCGGCGGTGCGCAGGTCGTCCACGGCGTCGGCCAGGGGCTGGAGCCGGGAGCGGCGGAAGAGGGTGTCGACGGGGACGTCGGTGCCCAGGGCGGTGCGGATGCGGGCGACCAGGTGCATCACCATCAGGGAGTGGCCGCCGAGTTCGAAGAAGTCGTCCTCGCCGCCGACCGCGGGCACGCCGAGCAGCTCGCACCAGATCGCGGCCAGTTCGCGGGCGGTGTCGCCGCACGGGGGCTCGCCGCGCGGCCCAGTGGGTGCGGTGTGGTCGCGGCGCTCGGCCAGGGCCCGGCGGTCGAGCTTGCCGTTGCGGGTGAGCGGCAGTTCGTCCAGGACGGTGACGGTGGCGGGCACCATCCACTCCGGCAGGGTGCGCAGCAGGGCGCGGCGTACGGCGGCGCCGGTGGTGACGGTGCCGTCGGCGGGGACGACGTAGCCGGCCAGGGCGGCGGAGCCGAGGCGGTCGCGTTCGAGGACGACGGCGGCGCGGGCGACGGTGTCGAGGGCGTCGAGGGCGGCCTGGACCTCGCCGGGTTCGATGCGGTGTCCGCGGATCTTCACCTGGTCGTCGGCGCGGCCGAGGTAGACGAGTTCGCCGTCGGGGCGGCGCAGGGCGAGGTCGCCGCTGCGGTACATGCGGGCGCCGGGGCGGGGGCTGAAGGGGTCGGGGAGCATCCGCTGGGCGGTGAGTGCGGGGTTGGCAACGTAGCCCAGGGCGACGCCCTCCCCGCCGACGAAGATCTCGCCGGGCACGCCGGTGCCGACGGGGTGGAGGGAGTCGTCGAGCAGGTGGAGGGAGAGGTCGGGCAGCGGCGGGCCGATGAGGGAGGCGGGGTCGTCGAGGTCGGCGGTGCGGACCGGGCGCAGGGTGACGTGGACGGTGGTCTCGGTGATCCCGTACAGGTTGACCAGCTGCGGGTGCCGGTCGCCGTGGGCGTCGGTCCAGGGGCGCAGGGCGGCGTGGTGGAGGGCCTCGCCGCCGAAGACGACGTACCGCAGGTCGGTGTCGCCGGGGTGCTCGAGGAGGGCGGCGGAGACCTGGCGGAAGGCGGAGGGGGTCTGGCTGAGGACGGTGACGTGTTCGGTGCGCAGGAGGTCGGCGAACACGTCGGGGGCGCGGGTGGCCCAGCGCGGCACGATGACCAGGCGGGCGCCGTGCAGGAGGGCGCCGAAGAGCTCCCAGACGGAGAAGTCGAAGGCGTAGGAGTGGAAGAGGGTCCAGACGTCGTCGGGGCCCAGGTCCAGGTGTTCGTCGCAGGCGGCGAGCAGGCGCAGCACGTGGTGGTGGGTGACGAGGACGCCCTTGGGCCGGCCGGTGGAGCCGGAGGTGTAGATGACGTAGGCGGGGGCGTCGGCGGGGACGTCGACGGGGGCGGGGGTACCGCTGTGCCAAGCGGGGTCTTGCCAGTCGACCGTGAGGACCTGCGGGCCGGTGTCGAGGACGAGGGCGGGGGCCTTGGCGAGGTCGGGGGTGGTCAGGACGGTGCGCACGCGGCATTCGGCGAACTGCTCGGCGGTGCGCTCGGCGGGGTTGTCCGGGTCGACGGGCAGGTAGGCGGCGCCGGCGCGCAGGACGCCGAGGACGGCGGCGGGCAGGTCGACGGTGCGTTCCAGGACGAGGCCGACGATGCTGCCGGGGCCTTCGCCGCGGGCCTGGAGGGCGGCGGCGACGCGGTCGGCGCGTTCGGACAGCCGGGCGTAGTCGAGGTGTTCGCGTTCGTCCTGGACGGCGGTGGCGCCGGGACGGCGGGCGACGTGGGCCGCGAAGGCGCCGTGCAGGGTGGTGGGGGCGGGCGGGGCGGCGGGCGGGGGCGGGGTGAGCCCGCGGGCGGGGAACAGGACGTGCTCGCCGGGCCGGTGGATCTCCAGGTCGGCGACCGGGACGCCGGGGGCGGCGAGGCCGGCGCGCAGGAGCGTCTCCAGCCAGCCGGCCCAGCGGGCGACGGTGGACGCGTCGAGGAGTTCGTCGTCGTAGGGCAGGTAGCCGACCACCTCGTCGCCCTCGCACCACAGTTCGGCCATCAGGTCGTAGTGGGTGGCGCCGCCGTCGAGTTCGGCGAGCGCGGTGTCCAGGCCGGGCATCCGGGGGGTGGGCGGGGCGCCGTCGCGCAACGAGAAGGAGGTCTGGAAGACGGGGGTGCGGCCGGGGTGGCGGGGGCGCTGGAGTTCGCGCACCAACATGTCGAACGGCAGCTCCTGGTGGGCCATCGCCCCGGCCAGGGCGGCGCCGGTGCGTGCGACCAGGGTGGGCAGGTCGGGGCGGTCGCCGAGATGGATGTGCAGGGGCAGCCAGTTGAGGAAGTAGCCGATCATCGTCTGGGTCTCGGGGCGCGGGCGGCCGGCCACCGGGACGCCGATGACCACGGAGTCGGTGCGCACGAGTCGGGAGAGCAGCGCGGCGTGGCCGGCGAGGAACGCGGCGAGCAGGGTGGTGTCGTGGGCGCGGGCCAGTTCGCGCAGTCCGGTGACGAGGTCGGCGCCGAAGCGGACGTGGTGGAAGCGTCCCTGGCTGGCGCGCAGGGCGGGGCGGGGGCGGTCGGTGGGCAGGTCGAGGGCGTCGGGGGCGCCGTCGAGGTGCTCGCGCCAGAAGTCGAGGGTGCGGCGCAGGGCGGGGCCGTCCAGGGCGGCGCGCTGCCAGGCCGCGAAGTCGGGGTAGTGCAGGTCGAGCGGGGCGGGGGCGGGGCCCTCGCCCCGCTCGTGGGCGTAGAGGGTGCCGAGGTCGTCGAGGAGGATGCCCAGGGACCAGGTGTCGGACACGATGTGGTGCTGCACCAGGGCGAGCAGGTGGCTGCGCTCGGCGGTGCGGTAGAGCGTGCAGCGCAGCAGCGGGCCGCGGGCGAGGTCGAAGTCGTCGGTGACCAGCTGGGAGGCGAGGTCGCGGGCGGTGGCCTCCGGGTCCTCGGCGGTGGTGCAGTCGACCCGTTCCAGCGGCAGCGGCAGGTGCTCCAGGACCAGTTGACGGGGCCTGCCGTCGCGCTGGCGGAAGACGGTGCGCAGGGCTTCGTGGCGTTCGACGAGCCGGGACAGGGCGCGCTGGAGGGCGTCGGGGTCGAGGTCGCCGTCCAGGCGCAGGGCGACGGGGACGTGGAAGATCTCGCGCCGGGTCAGCAGCTCGTACATGAACCACAGGCGTTCCTGCTCGAAGGAGCAGGGGGCCTCGGCGGTGTCGTCGGCGCGGCGGGTGATGCCGGCGGCGGTGCCCTCACGGGCCAGCATCCGTTCCACCAGCCGGCGCTGCCGGGGGTTCAGGGCGGCCAGGCGGGTGCGCAGCGCGGCCAGGTCGGGCGGGGCCGTGCCGTCCACCGGTGCGTCCGGCCGAGTCTGCGGCTCGGTCGGCTGGTCCATGGCGGGAGCTCCTTCGTCGGTCGGTGGGGCCCGGGTGCGGCGCGGTGCGGGGTGCGGCGGGGTGGCGGGTGGCCGGAGGCGGTTCAGTGGACGGTGAAGCCGCCGTCCACGACCAGTTCGGTGCCGGTGACGCCGCCGGAGTGCGGGCCGGCCAGCCACAGGCAGGCGGCGGATACCTCGGCTGCGGTGACCAGGCGGCCGATCGGGTGCAGGGCGGCGGAGGTGTGTTCGTAGTCGGGGAGTTCGGCGCCCATGGCGGCGGCGACGGCGCGGGTGCTGCGGGTGCCGAGCGCGTCGTCGTCGGCGACGGTGCTCGGGCTGACGGCGTTGGCCCGTACGCCGTGGCGGCCGTACTCCAGCGCGATGGCCTTGGTCAGGCCGATCACCCCGTGCTTGGAGGCGACGTAGTTGGCGTAGAGCTCGAAGGCGACCCGAGCGCCGGTGGAGGCGGTGTTGACGATCCGTCCGCCGCCCTGGGCGACCATGTGCGGCAGGACGGCCCGGCAACAGCGCCAGGTGCCGCTCAGGTTGACGTCCAGTGCGAGCTGCCACTGGTCCTCGGTCAGTTCGTGGGTGCGCCGGCCGCCGGGTCCGAGCACGCCGGCGTTGTTCAGCAGGACGTCGATGCGGCCGAACTCGTCCAGGCCGGTGTCGACCGCCTTGTCGACGGCGCTCTGGTCGCGCACGTCGGCGACGGCGGTGAACACCCGGCTGCCGAGCCGGCGGCAGGCGTCGGCGGTCTCCTCCAGGTCGCGCCGGCTGGACATCGGGTAGGGGCCGGCGTCCGGGGCGCAGTGGTCGGTCAGGAGCAGGTCGGCGCCTTCGCGGGCGAAGGCCAGGGCGTGCGAGCGGCCCAGGGCGCGGGCGGCACCGGTGATCATGGCGACGTGGCCGTCGAGCAGCATCAGGCCTCCAGGGGATCGGGAGGGGCGGCGAACGGGCGGGCGGCCAGCTGCCGGGCGAGCCGGGGCAGAGCGAGCGCCAGCACGTCGATCGCGCGGTGGAGGTCGCTGAGCGGGAGGTGTTCGTCGGTGGTGTGGTCCAGGTGGGCGTCGCCGGGGCCGTAGGCGGCCATCGGGACGTCCCACGGGTCGAGGGTGTTCATGTCCGAGGTGCCGGCCTTGAGCTTGAGGGTGGGGCGGGCACCGTGGGCGGTGATGGCGGCGCGCAGCTGGCTGACCACCGGGTCGGCGCGCGGGCGGGTCACCCCGGGCACCCGTTCGTCGACCCGGATGCGGGTGTGCGGGAGGCTGCGGGCGAAGCGCTCCAGTGCGTCGAAGTCGAAGCCGGGCGGGACCCGGCAGGTGAGGAAGGCCTCGGCGCGGGCGAGGTCGCCGCTGAGGCGGGTGAGGGTGGCGGCGGCGACGGCGAAGGCGATCGGGTCCTGTTCGTGGGGGGTCAGGGCGCGCAGGTAGTCCTGGACGTCCCGGGCGAAGCCCACGGCGCGTTCCACGGCGGTCGGTTCGGGGCTGCTGGTGTGCAGCGGCGGCTGTTCGATCTCGTACTCGAGGCCGGTGCGGCCCTTGTAGCCCAGGCAGACGCCGTCCCAGCCGCTGGGTTCGCCGATCAGCACCGCGGCCGGGCGTTCGACGGTGGCCAGCACGTGGCGGGCGCCGACCGATCCGGCCACCTCCTCGCCGACCGCGCCGATCACGTGCACCCGCACCCCGTGGGTGCGGGCGGCGGCGCAGATCATGGTGACCATGGCGCCCTTGGCGTCGACCGCGCCGCGGCCGTAGAGCAGGTCGCCGATCTGGCACACCGGCACCTGGCCGGGGACGGTGTCGATGTGGCCGAGCAGCATGACGGTGGGGCCGTCGGGTGGGCCGATCAGGCCGTGCGCGTTGCCGACCTCGTCGACGTGCGCCCGGAAGCCGAGGGCGGCCATCTGCTCGGCCAGGAAGGCGGCGACCGCGCGTTCCCGTCCGGAGACGGAGGGGATGCTGAGTGCGGCCCGAAGCAGCCACGCGGGGTAGTCCCCGCCGGCGGGGTCGGGGCGGACCTGGCGGGCCAGGGCGGGGCGGCGCTCACTCATCCGAAGCCTCCTCGCGCAGGGGGGCGTCCTCGCGCAGCCGGGTGCCGGAGCCGGTCAGCGCCCGGTGGATCGGCCGGGCCTGGTGGGCGGTGGCGATGGCCACGTGCGGCACGGTCCGGCTGGCCCGTAGCCCGGCCCGCACCTTGTGCCGCATGCGTCCGCGGACGGTGTCCCCGTCCAGGTGGGCGGGGCCGACCTCGGGGATGCGGCTGTCCGGGTCGGCGGGGTCGGCCAGGACCCCGCCGACGTCGGTGAGCAGGACCAGCGCCGACGCTCCCAGCGCCTCGGCCAGTCGGGCGGCCGCCTCGTCGGCGTCCACGTTGAGCAGGTTGCCCTCGGGGTCGCTGGCGGGCGGGGAGACCACGGGGACCTCGCCGCGTTCCAGGGCCGCGCGCACCAGGGCGGGGTCGACGTGCTCGATCCGGCCGGCCTGGTCGTCGCGGATCATGACGGTGCGTCCGGCGTGCACGGACCGCAGGGCCGGTTTGCGGGAGGCGGTCAGCAGCGCGCCGTCCGCGCCGCTGAGGCCCACGGCCCGGGCGCCGCGTGCCCGCAGTCCGCCGACCAGCTGGGGCTTCACCTGGCCGAGCAGGGCCAGGGTGATCACTTCGAGCATCTGCGGGTCGGTGCGCCGGCTGTGCGTGCCGTCCGGGGACCGGATCACCTGCCGCTCGACGCCGAGCCGGTCGGCCAGCCGGTCGGCGGCCGCGCCGCCGCCGTGCACCAGCACCGCGGGCCGGCCCCCGGCGGCCAGCTCGGCCAGTTCGTCCAGCACCGGCACCGGGTCGGATCCCCCGCCGATCTTGACGACGACCACCCCTTCGGCCGCCGGGCCCTGATCCTGTGCCATCTCCCGCCCACCTCCCGTCGCCGTCGTGTGCGTGCCGCTGTGCCGTCGCGCCGTTCCGTCGGGATCGTCGCGCCGTGTCGTGCCGTACCACTCCGCCCTGGGAGGGCGGGGTGCCGGGCGGGTGTCAGGCGGGGTGGAGGCCCGGGAATCCCAGTCCCGCGTCCTCGGGCAGGCCCAGGGCCACGTTCAGACTCTGCACCCCGCCGCCGGCCGCGCCCTTCACCAGGTTGTCCAGCGCGGCCACCAGCACGATCCGCCCGCCGTCCTCGTCCACCGCGCAGCCCACGTCCACGAAGTTGCTGCCGGCGAGGAACTGCGGGTCGGGCAGCCGGTGCACCCCGCGGCCGCGGGCCACCACCCGTACGAACGGGCTTGCCGCGTAAGCGCGTTGGAGCACCCGCAGGACATCCCGCCGGGTGACCGGCTGTGGCGGTGTGACGTGGCAGAGCACCTGCGCGCCGCGCACGGCCGGGACGGCGGTCACCGTCATCCGGGCCCGCACCCCGGCCAGCGCCGCGATCTCGGCCTCGTGCCGGTGCCCGGCGGGCCGGTAGACCCGGAAGGCCCGAGCCCGCTCGGCGTGGTGGGAGGAGGGGCCCGGCTCAGCCCCGGAGCCGGAGGAGCCGGCCCGGGCGTCCACCACCACGTCGCCCGCCACCAGGCCCGCCCGCTGCAGCGGGGCCAGCGCCAGTACGGCGGCGGTGGCCATGCAGCCGGGCACGCTGATCCGCCGGGCCCCGGGCAGCTCCCCACCGAACAGCTCCGGCAGGCCGGTGCGGTAGGCGTCCCCGGAGGCCGACCGGGCACCGGCCCGGAAGTCCGGGCTCAGGTCCACGATCGTCCCGGCCCGCTCCGCGATCCCGGCCTCCACTTCGGCCGACGCCCCGGCGGGCAGCGCCAGGAAGGCGGTGTCCACCTGTTCCAGCTCCTGCGGGGCGCGGAAGGTCAGCCCCAGGTGGTGCAGATTGGGGTGCACCTCCCCCACCGGCCGTCCCGCGTACCGGCGCGAGAGCGCCTGCACCAGGTCCAGCTCCGGATGGGCGTGCACCAGCCGCAGCAGTTCCCCGCCGGTGTAGCCGGCCGCTCCGAGAACACTCACCTTCACCGGGCCAACTCCCCCGAATCGTGGTCGACTTGCGCCATCGGCCGACTTTCCGCCCGGATCCGGCTGCCCGCGGGCGGCCGGGTGGGGCGGGGGCGGTGCTACTCGCCCCAGTCCTCCTCGACCTCGGGGGCCAGGGCCAGCACCAGCGGCCCGGTCGCCACCACTTCGAGCTCACTGGAGCAGTGTCCGCAGATCACGATCTCGGCGGCCAGCACATCTCCGGGCACGTCCACGGAGCCCTGGCACTCCGGGCACTGCGCGCTCAGTGCAGTGGTCATCTGTTGCCTCCTGCAGATTGTGTTGACTACTCTCTATCGAGAACACTGCAGAAACTAACACATGCTGCACAACAGCACACCCCCGAGATCGGTTCGGGGACCGTCGCCCCACACACTCTTTCAGCGCAGAACAGGCGGGAGGTCGGGTCCGGTGGAGGATGACGAGTACACACACTCTGCATTACAGGGTGTCGGATGTCCGAGGCGACGGCCCCGCCCGTGCGGCGCCGTCCGCCCGGAGGAGCCCGCCCATGCCTGAGACCGCCCGCACCAGGACCGCCCTCGCCCTGCTCGGCGGCACCCGGGCCGTGCCCAGGGACGCCCCCGGCGGCACCTGGCCGATCGTCACCGGCGCCGACGAGCAGGCCGTCCTGCGCGTGCTGCACGGCGGCAGGCTGAACGCCGCCTCCCCCGGGGAACCCGAGGTCGCCGCCCTGGAGGAGGCCTGGGCCCGGGCCACCGGGACCCGGCACTGCGTCGCCGTCGCCTCCGGCACCGCCGCCCTGCACCTGGCCCTGCGCGGCTGCGGGACCGGCACCGGCGACGAGGTGATCGTCCCCGCCCTGACCATGAACGCCACCGCCCACGCGGTGGCCGCGACCGGCGCGACCCCCGTCTTCGCCGACATCGAACCCGACACCTACACCATGGACCCGTCGCGCACGGCCGAAGCCGCCGGCCCCCGCACCGCGGCCCTGCTGCCGGTCCACCTGCACGGACTGCCCGCCGACATGCCCGCGCTGAACCGCCTGGCCGCCCGCCTCGACGTCCCCGTCGTGGAGGACGCCGCCCAGGCCCACGGCGCGCAGCTGGACGGCCGGCGGGCCGGCGCGCTGGGCACCGCCGGCTGCTTCAGCCTGCATCCCCACAAGAACCTGCCCACCTGCGGCGAGGGCGGACTCGTCACCACCGACGACGACGGCCTGCGCGAACAGCTCGTACGGTTGCGCAACTTCGGCGAGCTGCAGCCCACAGGCGCGCGCAGCTACATCGCCCACCGGGCAGCGCTCAACGCCCGGATCGCGCCGATGGCGGCCGCGTTCACCCGCTCCCAGCTGGAACGCTTCGACGACAACGCCCGCCGGCGCGAGCCCGGGATCCGTGAATTCCTCGACCGGCTGGGCCGGTTGCCCGGGCTGCGGGTGCCGCGGATCCCGCCCGGGCGCACCCACGCCTGGCACATCCTGCGCCTGCTGCCCGACCCGCAGGAGCTCGGTCTGGGCCCCGAACACCGCACCGGTCTGCGCGCCGCCCTGCACCGGGTGCTGCGCGCCGAGGGCGTGCCGGTCTCCCAGTACCAGGTCGCCCCGCTGCCCGCGCACCCCGCCTTCCGCCCGACCGGGCCGGACGCCGGCTCCGCGCCGGACGAGGTGGCCGAGCGCTTCCCGGTGACCTGCGCCGTCGTCGACGGGTCGCTGTGCCTGCAGCGCCGCCACCTCGACCCGGACTCGGCCCCGCTGCTGCGCCACTACGCCGACGGCTTCGAGAAGGCCTGGGAGCACCTCGACCTGATCCGCCGGATGGCCCGCTCCCGCCCCGCCCCGACCTGGCAGGACGTCCTGCGCCGCGGCTGACCCGCACCACCCGCCCCGACCGCCCGCCGCCCGGACCGACCCCGTCCGAAGGGAGCCCGACATGGCCGCGCCGATCGCGACCGGCCCGCCCCACCCGCCCGCCGACACCCCGCAGGGCGGTGCGCCTGCCCCGGACGTCGCCCGGCCGCCAGGGGAGGACGGCACCCCGACCCCTGACGACACCCTGGTGACGGACCCGGCCCTGATGGCCCGGCGGATCCGGGAGGACGTGATCCGGATGGCCGGCGGCCCCGAGGGCGCGCACGCCGGCGGCAGCCTGTCCTGCGCCGAGCTGATCGCCGTCCTGCACACCCGGCTGCTGCGCCCCGGCGACGCCTTCGTCCTCAGCAAGGGCCACGCCGCCCCCGCGCTCTACAGCGCGCTGGTCCAGCTCGGCCGGCTCCCGGCCGGCGAACTGGACGGCTACGCCCGCCCCGGCAGCCGGCTGTTCGGCCACCCCTCGCACACCCTGCCAGGCGTCGAGTTCGCCACCGGCTCGCTGGGCCACGGCCTGGGCCTGTCGGTCGGGCTGGCCCTGGCCGAGCAGCTGCTCGGCAGCGGCCGGCACGTGTACACCGTGCTGGGCGACGGAGAGCTGCAGGAGGGCAGCGTCTGGGAGGCGGCCCTGCTCGCCGGGCACCGCCGGCTGCCCGGACTGGTCGCGGCGGTGGACCGCAACGGACTGCAGATCACCGGCGGCACCGAGGACTGCGTCTCCCTCGAACCGCTGGACGCCAAGTTCGTCGCGTTCGGCTGGCAGGTGCGTACCGTGGACGGACACGACCCGGCCGCGCTGGCCGAGGCCCTGCGTCCCTCCCCGGACGGCCCGGTCGCGGTGATCGCCCGGACGGTGAAGGGGCGCGGGGTGCCGTTCCTGGAACAGCGGGTGGCCGGCCACTACGCCAAGCTCTCCCCGGCCCTGGTGCGCCGGGCCCTGACCGCACTCGCCCGCCCGGCCGCAGGTGCGCAGTGAACGACGCCACCGCGGCCCGGACCGCGGAGGCCGCCGCCCCGGCCGCGGAGCCGCAGCCGGTCCAGCACTCCCAGCCGGGTCGGGCCCCGGGGCCCGACCCGCGGGCCGCCTACCGCGAGGCCCTGCTGGAGCTGGCCGCCACCGACCCCCGGGTGATCTGCCTGGACTCCGACACCGGAGGCCTGGAGAACACCTTCGGCGAGCGGTTCCCCGAACGGTACGTCAACGTCGGGATCGCCGAGGCGAACCTGATGACGGTCGCCGCCGGTCTCGCCCGCCGCGGCTTCGTGCCGTACGTGCACACCATGGCCGCCTTCGCCACGCTGCGCGCCGGCGAGTTCCTCAAGCTGGACGTGGCCGGCAACCGGCTGCCGGTGCGGGTGATCGCCACCCACGGCGGCCTGGCCGCCGCCCACTTCGGCACCAGCCACTTCGCCCTGGAGGACCTGGCGGTCACCCGCGCCCTGCCCGACCTGGCCGTCGTCGTGCCCGGTGACGCCCGTCTGATCGGCACCGCCGTCCGGCAGTTGCACGAACTGCCCGGCCCCGGCTACCTGCGGCTGGGCCGCTCGGCCACGCCCGAACCGCCCGGGCCGGTGCCCGAGCTGCGCCTGGGCCGGGCCCGGGTGCTGCGCGAGGGCGCGGACGTCACGGTGGTCGCGGCCGGCCCGCTGCCGCTGCTGTTCGCCCTGGAGGCGGCCGACGTCCTGGCCGGTGACGGCACCGGCACGCAGGTGCTGGACCTACACACGCTGCACCCGCTGGACCACGACGGCCTGCTGGCCGCCTGCCGCGGCCGCGCCGGGGTGGTGACCGTCGAGGAGCACCGCCCGCAGGGCGGCCTCGGCGACGCCGTCACCGAGGTGGTCGCCGCCGAACTCGCCCTGCCCGTACACCGCCTGGCCGTGCGCGGACGCCCCGGCGAACGCGTCGCCGGCCAGCGGGCCGCCCTGGAGCAGCACGGCGTGAGCACCGCCGCGGTGGTGGACGCCGCCCGCAAGCTGCTGGCCGCCACCGGCGGGCTGAGCACCCCGCGAACCCGAGAAACCCGACGATGAGGTGATGACGATGGCCTACCGGGCCCTGGTCCACGACGAGGACCGCATCCGCTACGTGCAGAGCGTGTTCGAGCGGGTGCTCCGGCTACCGCACACGGTTTCCGCGGACGACGAGTTCTTCGAGCTCGGCGGCACCTCGCTGACCGCCATGGAAGTGATCGACCTGATCGAGGCCGAACAGGGCCGGCGCCTACCGGTGCGCAACTTCTACCGGTCCACCGTCGTACGCGAACTGGCCGGTGAGCTCTCCCCCGGTTCCGACCCCGCCGCCCCCGCCGAACCGGCCGGTGGTCCCTGCTCCTCCCCCGCCGAGCCCCCCAGAGGTGCCTGATGCAGCGATCCGCCCAGCGCACGGCCGCTCCGGCGGACGTGCCGGCGCAGCGCCGGAAGAACCTCCACTCCCTGACCGGCCTGCGCTTCGTCGCCGCCTTCCTGGTGCTGTTGTCCCACCTCGGCATCAACCTGCTGCCCCGCGTCGCCCCGCAGCAGACCTTCGTGCTGCGGCTGTTCTACGAGGCAGGCGCCGTCGGGGTGTCGTTCTTCTTCATCCTCAGCGGCTTCGTCCTGACCTGGGTGGCCCAGGAGGGCGACACCGTCGGGAAGTTCTGGCGCCGCCGGTTCTTCAAGATCTACCCGAACCACCTGGTGACGTTCGCGGCCGCGCTCCTGCTCGCGGCGAGCGCCGGCCACGCCCTGTCCGGGCGCGACAGCATCACCACCCTGTTCCTGGTGCAGTCGTGGATCCCTGACCAGAAGCTCCAGTTCAACCTCTGGTCGAACACCCCGGCCTGGTCGCTGGCCTGCGAGGTGCTGTTCTACCTCTGCTTCCCCTGGCTGGTGGCGCTGCTGCGCCGGATCCCGCCCGCCAGACTGTGGCTCGCGTTCCTGCTCACCTACGCGGCGATCTGGGCCGTCCCGCTGATCGCCTCCGCCCTGCCCAGGAGCGGCGGCACGCACCTGGGCACCCACCAGCCCTGGTACTCCATGTGGTTCATGACGTTCTTCCCGCCGGCACGGATGCTGGAGTTCGTCCTCGGGATCGTCACCGCGCTGATCGTCGTCAACGGCCGGTGGATCCGCCTGCCCCTGCCCGCCGCCCTGCTCCTGCCCGTCATCCCGTTCGTCGCCAAGGGCGAGGTGTCGGACCGGCTCGGCTTCGTCGTGCTCACCGCCGTCCCGCTCGCCCTGCTGGTGGCTTCCGCCGCCACCGCCGACATCGGCGGGCGCCGCACCCTGCTCGGCGGGCGGGTCATGGTGTTCCTCGGCGAGATCTCCTTCGCCTTCTACCTGGTGCACTGGCTGGTGGTGACGTACGGCTGGATCGGCCGCACCTCACCGCTGTTCGGCGCCAAGCGCGGCACCGCCTCGACCTGGCCGGCGGTCGTCGGCCTGTCCGCGCTGACCCTGCTCGCCAGCCTGGTCCTCGCCTGGCTGCTGTACGTCCTGGTGGAACGGCCCGTCATGCGGCGTTGGAGCCGGGCGGCTCGGCCCCCGCAGGCCGTACCGGCTCCGGCCTGACCCACGGACAGGCCGTGCGGACCAGCCGCGTGACCGGGCCCGCCGGAAGGAAACCCTCCCGGCGGGCCCGGTCAGGGGCGCGGGCGGCCGCCTCAGCGCAGGTTCTGCAGCCGGACCTGCCCGCGGGCCACCAGGCTGCCCACGGCGTCCACCGTCTCCACCGCCCACACCTGCTGGGAGGCGCCCCGGTGGACCGGAAGCGCCGTCGAGGTCAGCCGCCCGTTGGCCCCCGTCACCGGCGCGAAGAAGTCCGTGGAGTTGCTGACCCCGACCACCGTGCCCCGCTCCCCCAGCCAGCGGTCGGCGGCCACGCTGGCCACGGACTCCACCACCGCGCAGTGCACCCCGCCGTGCAGGATGCCGTGCGGCTGCAGCAGGTCCGCACGCGCGGACCACACCGCCACCACCCGGTCCCGGCCGATCTCCTCGAACCGCAGGCCCAGATGCTCCACGTAGGGTCCGAGCCACAGCTCCCGGATGCCTGCCACTGCTGTCGTCTCTGTTGCTTCTGTCGTGTCTGTCGTCATGGATCCCGAGAATCCCAGCTGCCCGCCGACCCGGCAAGGCCCCTCGGAACGGACCCGTTGTGTCCCTCGCCCCAGGAGTCCCGCCGGCTCTGCGGCGCCGACCCCCAGAAAGAGGTTCAACCGACCATGGTTCGCCCCGGATCGTGCGACTGCGGTGTGACCGTCCTGCTGACCGGCCTGCCCAGCGCGGGCAAGACGACCATCGCGACCCTGCTGGCCGAGCGGCTGCGCGGCGACGGGCACCGGGTCGAGGTCCTGGACGGCGACGCCATGCGGCGTACCCTGTCGGCAGGCCTCGGATTCGACCGCGCCGACCGGCACGAGAACCTCCAGCGGATCGGCCTGATGGCCGACGTCCTCGCCCGCAACGGCGTCATCGTCCTCGTCCCGGTCGTCGCCCCCTACGCCGACAGCCGCCGGGCCGTACGCACCCGGCACGCCGACAGCGGCACCGGGTTCCTCGAAGTCCACGTCGCCACCCCGGTCGAGGTCTGCGCCGAACGCGACGTCAAGGGCCTGTACGCGAAGCAGGCCGCCGGGGAGATCTCCGGCCTCACCGGGGTGGACGACCCGTACGAGACCCCCGAACGACCCGACCTCGTCATCCCGGCCCACCGCCAGAGCGCCGAGGAGTCCGCCGAGGCACTCCTGGGCCTGCTGGTGGCGAAGCGGTTCGTCGGGTGACCGCCGTGGACCCGCTCCTGCGACCCGCCGTCGCGCCGTGCACGTCGTCCGGGCTCCCGGCCCTGTCGCATCTGGACGCGCTGGAGGCCGAGTCGGTGCACGTCTTCCGCGAGGTCGCGGGGGAGTTCGAGCGCCCGGTGATCCTCTTCTCCGGCGGCAAGGACTC
>NZ_JBSFKQ010000028.1:0-7669 GCF_053598615.1 Kitasatospora sp. NPDC001095
TCCGCGGAGACCACCACGGTGTGGGACACCCCGGGGGTGTTGTCCACGAAATTGGTGATCAGCCAGTTCAGGTTCTGTGCGGCCTGGCTCATCTGGTTCAACTCAACGCTCCTGGTGATCTGCGCCGTTGCCGTCGCTCCGGCCACCGAAACTATCGAATCCGGGCTGCTGGGCACCATGCTGGAAGCCCGCCTGGTTGGCGGCCTGCTCGGCCCCGGCGCGACGGCCCTGCTGGATGCCGCGACGCAGGTTGGTCAGCCGGCCGCGGACCTCCTCGGGAGCCCGGGAGACCTGGGGACCGGTCAGCGGCGAGGCCTCGGCGGTGCCGGAGACCAGGTTGGCCTGCGGGGTCCGCCGGGGCAGGCCCGACATGGTGACGCCGCTGGTCGAGGGCTCGCGGATCTGCTCGGCGCGGCGCCAGCGCTCGTCGTTCGCGGACGGACGCCACGGCGCGTCGCCGGTGCCCGGCTGCGGCTGGCCCTGCTGGGGAGCCTGCGGCTGCTGGGGGGCCTGCTGCTGCGGGGCCTGCGACTGCTGCGGAGCCGGCTGGGGCGCCTGCCGCGGAGCCCGCGGCTCCTCGGCCCGCTGCTGGAACTCCGGCGCGGAGGTGCCGGGGCGGCGCGGCTGGTACGGCCGCGGCCGCGCCTGCTGCGGGCCCTCGGACTGCGGGAACCACGCCTGCTCGCCGCCGGTCGGCAGCGCCATCGGCTCCTGGTGCGGCAGCGGCTGGGGCTGCTGCGGGGCCTGCTCCTGGCGCACCGGCTCCGGACGCGGCGGGTTCGGCACGTTCGGCAGCACCGGCTCGACCAGGCCGAGGCCCAGCGGGTCGCGCGGGTCGATCTGGCTGGCCTCGAAGCGCGGGCGGGCGAACTGCTGGGTGCTCTCCACCGGCGCCGGCTCGGCCGCCGGCAGCGGCTGGGGCTGCTGCTGGGCCTGCGGCGGCAGCTGCGGCTGACGGTCGCGCTGCGGCGCGTCCGGACCGGGGCGCTGCGGACCGCGCGGCCCCTGGGTGGCCGGCCGGCCGGGGGCGCCGGGGCCCTGCGGGGCCGGACGGCGCTGCGGCAGGCCGTCCTGCGGACGGTTGCCCGGACGGGCACCCTGCGGCGGCGTGCCGGGCCCGCCGGGGCGGCCGTGCTGCGGCTGCTCGCCGGTCCGGGCACCCGGACCGCCGTCGAACTCGCCGCCGGGACGCGGCCGTTCCTGGCCGGGACGGCCCGGCAGGGGCTGACCGGCCTGCGGCTGGTTCGGCTGCGGCCGGCCGGGCTGCTGCGGACGGGCCTGCGGCTGGCCGGGCTGCTGCTGACCGGCCTGGGGCTGGCCGGGCTGCTGCTGACGGTCGCGGCGGGGCAGGCCGTTCGGGCCGCTCTGCGGCGGGCCCTGACGGCCCGGTGCACGCTGCGGCAGACCGCCCTGCTGGGCCTGCTGCGGCACCTGCTGGCTCTGCGGGTTCTGCGGAGCCTGCCGCTTCTGCTTCGGCTGCGGCTGGGCGGGCTGGCGGCCCTGGCCCTGCTGACCGCCGCCCTGCGGGACGGGGTTCTCCCGCAGCGACTGGCCGACCTTGCGGGTCGGCAGACCGCCGCCGGGCGCACCCGGACCGGCCTGCGGACCGGGGCCCGCCTGCGGACCGGGACCGGCCGGAGCGGTCGGGCCGCCCTGGCCGAGCTGCGGGCGCCCGCCCTGCGGGGCACCGGCGGCCGGGCCCTGGCCGAGCGCGGCCGGACCGTCCTGGCGGGCGGGCGGGACCTGGCGCTGCTGGCGCGGCGTCGGGGCGACCCCGCGCTGCTGCTTGCCCTGGCCGGAGCCGGCCCGGCCGGCACCGCGGCGGTCGCCGGAGTTGGTGACGTCCACCGGGAGCATGACCAGCGCGGTGGTGCCGCCGGAGTCGCTGGGACGCAGCTGGATGCGGATGCCGTGTCGCAGGGACAGGCGGCCGACCACGAAGAGGCCCATGCGGCGGGAGACGGAGACGTCCACCGTCGGCGGGTTGGCGAGGCGCTCGTTGATCTCGGCGAGGTCGTCGGGGCTCAGGCCGATGCCGGTGTCGTGGATCTCGACCAGCACGCGGCCGTCCGGCAGTGCGTGGCCGGTGACCCGGACGCGGGTCTGCGGGCTGGAGAACGAGGTGGCGTTCTCCAGCAGCTCGGCGAGCAGGTGGACGAGGTCGTTGACGACGCGGCCGGCGACCTCGGCCGACGGCACGGCGGCGAGCTCGATGCGCTCGTACTGCTCCACCTCGGAGGCGGCGGCGCGGAGCACATCGACCAGCGGGACGGGCCTGGTCCAGCGGCGGCCCGGGTCCTCACCGGCGAGGACGAGGAGGTTTTCGCCGTTGCGGCGCATGCGGGTCGCGAGGTGGTCCAGCTTGAAGAGGTTGGCCAGCTGGTCCGGGTCCGCCTCGCGGCTCTCCAGCTCGGAGATGAGCGACAGCTGGCGCTGGATGAGGCCCTGGCTGCGGCGCGAGAGGTTGGTGAACATCGCGTTGATGTTGCCGCGCAGGAGGGCCTGCTCGGCGGCGAGGCGGACGGCCTCGCTGTGCACCATGTCGAACGCGTGGGCCACGTGGCCGATCTCGTCGGTGGAGTCGATGGCGACCGGCTCGACCGTGGTGTCGACGTCGTGGGGGTCGGCCTCGGAGAGGGTCTTGACCAGCTCGGGCAGGCGGCGCTCGGCGACGTCCTCGGCAGCGGCCTGGAGGCGGGTCAGCGAGCGCACCATCGAGCGGGCGATCAGACCGGCGCCACCGAGGGCGAAGAGCAGCACCAGGGCGATCGCGACACCGATGATCAGGGCGTCGGCGTCGGCCTGGGACTGGAGGTCCTGGGCCTTGCCGTCCAGGTTCTCGATGAGCTTGGACTCGATCCGGCGCTCGGCGGTGATCTTGGCGCTGGCCTTCTCGTACCAGTCCTTGTAGCTGACCGCCTCGGTCTGGCGGATGCCGCTCTGGGTCAGGATCGTGGAGGCATAGCGGTCGGCGTCGGCGACCACCGAGTTGTAGCTCAGCTGGCTGCGCAGGTTGTCCAGGTCGTGCGCGGTGTAGATGTTGTTGAAGCTCGCGATCGCGTTGTCGTACGAGCTGCGCAGACGGATACCGAAGGACTCGTCGCTGGGGCTGAGGTCGGGGGACTTCGGGTTGGCGAGCGCGGCGCTGATCAGGGCCCGCTGCTGCGAGGTCGCGTTCTTCGCCAGCGAGAACTGCTGCAGCGCGCGGGTCGAGACGACCAGGTCCTTGTTGTTCGACGCGAGCGCGATGTCCTGGGTGATGGACAGCAGGTCGCGGATGATCACGTCGTAGGCGGTGATCGTCGACTGGATGTTCTGGTTGTTCTGGTACGGCAGGCTGCGGGTGTCCGCGATCGAGTTCAGGTCCTTGCGGATCTGGAGCAACAGCGCCTTGCCGCCGGACAGTTCGAGGTTCTCGAACTTGTCGGAGGACGCGGTGAAGGTGCGGCTCAGGTCGTCGGTGGACTTGCGGGCGGCGACGATGTCGTCGTCCAGCGGGGCGGCCGGGTCGTGGGTGATCGGGCCGGCGCTGATGTCGCGCTCGGTCTGGAGCGCGTCCGCGAGGTTGGTCGCCTTCTTGGCCAGGTCGGACAGGTTGGCCATCTGAGCGAGTTGCTGCGAGTTCTCCATCGAGCTCTGGATGCGCAGGCCACCGAGGACCAGCGAGACCAGGACGGGGAGGGCGAGCAGCGCGATCAGACGGGTGCGGATGCGCCAGTTGCGCATCGCGAGCCGGTTCAGACCGGTGGCGCGGCGCCGGGTCAGGGACGTGCGGAGTTTGTCGCGGGTGGACTTCCGCTCCCGGCCGTCCTCCTCCGGGCGGCCGGGGGCCTCGGGTGTCACCGGCTCGGCGGGGCCGCCGGGGGCCGCCGCCTGTTGAGGGGCTGCCACAGGCTCACGCGACTCCGGGTTACCCGCGGCGCCGCTACCCCTTTTGAAACGTCCCTGCACTGGCGTCGCAACCTCTGGACCGGGCGTCCCGCCGCGTCGCCACGGCCTGGACGGTGTCGAGTTTCCATCCGCCCCCCGGCCGGTCCGGGAGAGCGGGCACCGGGGTGGACCACTCCCTACCCACGGTCCGTCGCATTCCAGCACAGCCGGGGAATCCCAACAAGGGCCGCAGGTACCGGGTGTCGGGCGCTACCGACCGCTTGCGCGATCTCACGGACTGTGTGCCAACGGGACCGGAATACCGCCTTTTTCGGACACTCGCCGGATACATGCCAAGCGGGCGCAGCGTCGGGAAGAGCCACAGACCTTCCGAAATGCCCCTTGTCGGAGGGAATGTCGGAAAATCCGAGTGCGGCGATATGTCGGATATCTGCGATTTGCTCGGCATTTTGTGAGCAAAATCACAGCCTAATGTGTAGCTTTGGTCACGGCCTCTGTGGAATGAGATCTCGTAACCTGGCTGTCGCCTGGGCACGGCCTCGAATCAGCCTGCCCAGAACCCCTCCGAATCAATCGGAATCCATCAGGTCGTCCCGATCCGCCGCGATCGGTCCGGCCATGACCACGAGGTGCTCTCGATGTCCCAGGCGAAGAACGCCACCAAGTCCACGCTGTCCTGCCGCCCCACGGCGAATCCGCGCCGGACGACGCTGGCCTCGGTCGAGGACTTCAGCAAGATCCCGGGCGCCCGCAAGCCCGAGGACGTCGTGACCTACGGCACCGAGCTGCCGGCCGCCACCGCCAACCCGCGCCGCACCCAGCTGATGGTCGCGCCGGTCGTCGTCGTTCAGGACTGACCCCCGCAGCGCCGCGTCGAGGGCGCCGTCGTCACACCCGTGGCGGCGGCGCCCTCGCCGTTGTGCGGCGGGTGCCGGCCGGGCCCCCGCGCCCCGGTCGGCCCGGACTCCGCCCCGACCGTCCTGAACAGGGGCAAAGCGGTCAGCCGAGGCCCCACGCGATAGCCTGGAGACCGATTGACGGGGCCGCGCCCACTGTGGGCGGGGCGCCCACCAGCGCCCGGGCGCGCCCCGGGCGGCCGACGAAGCGAGGGGTACCCCAGCCGTGCGCATTGCCAGGTTTTCCGTCCGGGAAGGGAGCCCTGCCGCCGGCAGCGTCTCCTTCGGCGTGGTGGAGGGCGACCCTTCCCAGCCCGACTCGCTGGTCGTCCACGCGCTGGCCGGCCACCCGTTCGGCCAGCCCCAGCCCACCGGCGAGAGCTTCCGCTTCCAGGACGTCCGGCTGCTCAGCCCGATGCTCCCGAACAAGATCGTGGCGGTCGGCCGCAACTACGCGGCCCACGCGGCGGAGCTGGGCAACGACGTCCCGGACGTCCCGCTCACCTTCTTCAAGCCGTCCACCTCGGTGATCGGTCCGACCGAGAACATCGCGTACCCGCCGTTCTCCTCGGACGTCCACCACGAGGCCGAACTCGCCGTGGTGATCGGCCGGATGTGCCGTGAGGTGCCGTTGGACCGGGTGCCCGAGGTGATCCTCGGCTACACCTGCGCCAACGACGTCACCGCCCGGGACGTCCAGCAGCGCGAGGGCCAGTGGGCCCGGGCCAAGGGCTTCGACACGGCCTGCCCCCTGGGCCCGTGGATCGAGACCGACCTGGACCCGAGCGACCTCGCGATCACGTGCACGGTCAACGGCGAGCTCCGCCAGACCGGCCGCACCTCCCTGATGGTCCGCTCGGTCGCCGAGCTGGTCGTCCACATCTCCGAGGCCATGACGCTGCTGCCCGGCGACGTCATCCTCACCGGCACGCCCGCAGGGGTGGGCCCCCTCAACGTCGGCGACGAGGTCGCCGTCTCCATCGAAGGCATCGGCACTCTCACCAACAAGGTGATCAAGCGTGGCTAACACTGACCCGGCCGTCCGGGTTCGCTTCTGTCCCTCCCCGACCGGCAACCCCCACGTGGGCATGGTCCGCACGGCCCTGTTCAACTGGGCCTACGCCCGCCACAACGGCGGCACCCTGGTCTTCCGGATCGAGGACACCGACTCCGCCCGCGACTCCGAGGAGTCGTACGACCAGCTGCTCGACGCGATGCGCTGGCTCGGCCTCGACTGGGACGAGGGCCCGGAGGTCGGCGGCCCGAACGCGCCGTACCGGCAGTCGCAGCGGATGGACATCTACGCCGATGTCGCCCGCCGCCTGCACGAGGCGGGCCACGCCTACCACTGCTACTGCTCCACCGAGGAGCTGGACGCCCGCCGCGAGGCCGCCCGCGCGGCCGGCAAGCCCTCCGGCTACGACGGCCACTGCCGCGAGCTGACCGAGGAGCAGGTCGCCGTCTACAAGCTGGAGAAGCGCGAGCCGATCCTGCGCTTCCGGATGCCCGACAAGACCATCAGCTTCGACGACCTGGTCCGCGGCACGCTCACCTTCGAGCCGGAGAACGTGCCGGACTACGGCATCGTCCGGGCCAACGGCGCCCCGCTGTACACCCTGGTCAACCCGGTGGACGATGCCCTGATGGGCATCACCCACGTGCTGCGCGGCGAGGACCTGCTGTCCTCCACCCCGCGGCAGGTCGCGCTGTACGCCGCGCTCGCCGAGATCGGCGTCGGCTACGGCACCACCCCGCGCTTCGGCCACCTGCCGTACGTGATGGGCGAGGGCAACAAGAAGCTCTCCAAGCGCGACCCGCAGTCCTCGCTCAACATGTACCGCGAGCGCGGCTTCATCCGCGAGGGCCTGCTCAACTACCTGTCCCTGCTGGGCTGGTCGCTGGCCGAGGACCGCGACCTGTTCGACATGGACGAGATGGTCGCGGCCTTCGACGTCACCAAGGTGAACGCCAACCCGGCCCGCTTCGACCTGAAGAAGTGCGAGGCGATCAACGCCGAGCACGTCCGCCGGCTGGCCCCGGACGACTTCGTCCGCCGCCTGGTGCCCTTCCTCCAGGGCGCCGAGCTGCTGCCGGCCGAGCCCACCGCCGAGCAGCTGGACCTGCTCGCCAAGGTGGCGCCGCTCACCCAGGAGCGGATGGTCGTGCTGAGCGAGATCGTGAACATGGCCGGCTTCCTGTTCGTGGCGCCGGAGAAGTTCGCCGTCGACCCGGACGACGCCGCCAAGGTGCTCACCGCGGACGCCCGCCCGGTGCTGGAGGCCAGCATCAAGGCGCTGGAGGAGCTCGCGGACTTCACCCCGGAGCCGATCCAGGCCGCGCTGCGCGAGGCGCTGGTCGACGGGCTGGGCATCAAGCCCAAGTTCGCCTTCACGCCGCTGCGGGTGGCCGTCACCGGCCGCCGGGTCTCCCCGCCGCTGTTCGAGTCCATGGAGCTGCTGGGACGCCCTGAGACGCTGCGCAGGCTGCGGGCCTCCCTGGACGCCCTGCCGGCCGCCTGAGCGGGCCGCTGAGCAGGCCGCGGGCCCGGCTTCGTGCCGGGCCCGCGGCGTACCCGGAGGCCATCCGCAGGCCTCCCGGCCGCTGCCTGGGGTTATCGATTTTGGACCCGGGGCCGACGTCGGGTAATGTTCTTTCTGCGCCGCCCGGGAGGGAACGGACGAGGGAACGAAAGCCCCTCGGAAGGGACCGACCGAGAGGCGCAACGCCTGAGAAGGGTCCGCGAGGGTTCAACTCTGGTGGGGTATGGTGTAATTGGCAGCACGAGTGATTCTGGTTCATTTAGTCTAGGTTCGAGTCCTGGTACCCCAGCGCAGTACGTCAGTACGGCAACATAAAAGAAGATCAAGCCCCCGTTGTGTAGC
>NZ_JBSFKQ010000028.1:7768-98519 GCF_053598615.1 Kitasatospora sp. NPDC001095
CGGCCTAGCACGCTGCCCTCTCACGGCAGTAGCGCCGGTTCGAATCCGGTCGGGGGTACTGATCCCGCAAGGGATCGACCGGTCCCGCGAGGGACCACCTGGAAAGCCCCCGTTGTGTAGCGGCCTAGCACGCTGCCCTCTCACGGCAGTAGCGCCGGTTCGAATCCGGTCGGGGGTACTGATCCCGCAAGGGATCGACCGGTCCCGCGAGGGACCGCCAGGAAAGCCCCCGTTGTGTAGCGGCCTAGCACGCTGCCCTCTCACGGCAGTAGCGCCGGTTCGAATCCGGTCGGGGGTACTTCAGAGCAGGAAGCCGATGGGCTCGCCCATCGGCCCTTGCTTTGTGTTGGGGTATGGTGTAATTGGCAGCACGAGTGATTCTGGTTCATTTAGTCTAGGTTCGAGTCCTGGTACCCCAGCCAGAAATTGGAAAGACCCCGGTTCCCCGGGGTCTTTTTCGTTGTGCAGTGGAGGCTTCCCGAAAGGGCCCCACCCGGTCGCGGGTGGGGCCCTTTCGGCGTTCTGCGGGGTCCGGCCGACCGGTGCGGGGAAGGCCGCCTCGGGCTTCCCCGCGTGCCTCCTCGCGGGCCTTCGCGCTGTCCATGCGCTAAGACCGCGGTCTCACTCTGCGAGACGCCAGTTCAATCTCCGGCGAAAAGCGCCACTCTGGACGGGAGCGGCCCGGAAGTCTCGCGGGCGGCGCACACGCTTTGACCTCGACGACACTCGACGACACTCGACGACACGAGAAGGCCGGCAGCGCGGCCGGCTGGAGGGAATCCGATGGGACGGACACTCGCAGAGAAGGTCTGGGACGACCACGTCGTGCGGCGTGCGGAGGGTGAGCCCGACCTCCTCTTCATCGACCTGCACCTGCTCCACGAGGTCACCAGCCCGCAGGCCTTCGACGGGCTGCGGCTGGCCGGCCGCACGGTCCGCCGCACCGATCTGACGATCGCCACCGAGGACCACAACACCCCCACCCTGGACATCGACAAGCCGATCGCCGACCCGGTCTCCAAGGTGCAGTTGGAGACCCTGCGCAGGAACGCCGCCGAGTTCGGCGTCCGGATCCACTCGCTCGGCGACGTCGAGCAGGGCGTCGTGCACGTCGTCGGCCCGCAGCTCGGCCTGACCCAGCCCGGCATGACCGTGGTCTGCGGCGACTCCCACACCTCCACCCACGGCGCCTTCGGCGCACTGGCGTTCGGCATCGGCACCAGCCAGGTCGAGCACGTGCTGGCCACCCAGACCCTGCCGCTGGCGCCGTTCCGGACCATGGCGGTCACCGTCGAGGGCGAACTGCCCGAGGGCGTCACCGCCAAGGACCTGATCCTGGCCGTCATCGCGAAGATCGGCACCGGCGGCGGCCAGGGCTACGTCCTGGAGTACCGCGGTTCGGCGATCCGGGGCCTGTCCATGGAGGCCCGGATGACCATCTGCAACATGTCGATCGAGGCCGGCGCCCGGGCGGGCATGATCGCCCCGGACGAGACCACCTTCGCGTACCTCCAGGGCCGCCCGCACGCCCCGCAGGGCGAGGACTGGGACGCCGCCGTCGCGTACTGGAAGACCCTGGGCACCGACGAGGACGCGGTCTTCGACCACGAGATCTTCATCGACGCGAGCGAGCTGACCCCGTTCGTCACCTGGGGCACCAACCCCGGTCAGGGCGCCCCGCTGGGCTCGAACGTGCCCGACCCGGCCTCCTTCGCGGACCCGCAGGAGCGCGTGGCCGCCGAGAACGCCCTGCGGTACATGGGGCTGGAGGCCGGCACCCCGCTGCGCGAGGTGACCGTCGACGCCGTCTTCGTCGGCTCCTGCACCAACGGCCGGATCGAGGACCTGCGGGCCGCCGCCGCCGTCCTGGAGGGACGCCGGATCGCCGAGGGCGTGCGGATGCTGGTCGTCCCCGGGTCCGTCCGGGTCGCCCTGCAGGCCGTCGAGGAGGGGCTGGACAAGGTGTTCACCGCGGCCGGTGCCGAATGGCGCCACGCGGGCTGCTCGATGTGCCTGGGCATGAACCCCGACCAGCTCGCCCCGGGGGAGCGCTGCGCCTCCACCTCGAACCGCAACTTCGAGGGCCGGCAGGGCAAGGGCGGCCGCACCCACCTGGTCTCCCCGCAGGTCGCCGCCGCGACCGCCGTCCTGGGCCGCCTCGCGGCCCCCGCCGACCTGACCGCCGACGTCGCAGCCGTGGAGGCCTGAGCCATGGAGAAGTTCACCACCCACACCGGCCGGGCCGTCCCGCTGCGTCGCAGCAACGTGGACACCGACCAGATCATCCCGGCCCACTGGCTCAAGAAGGTCACCCGATCCGGCTTCGAGGGCGGCCTGTTCGAGGCCTGGCGCAAGGACGAGTCGTTCGTCCTCAACCGGCCCGAGCGGCAGGGTGCCACGGTCCTGGTGGCCGGTCCCGAGTTCGGCACCGGCTCCTCCCGGGAGCACGCCGTCTGGGCGCTCCAGAACTACGGCTTCCACGCGGTCATCTCGTCGCGCTTCGCCGACATCTTCCGGGGCAACTCCCTGAAGAACGGCCTGCTGACGGTCGTCCTGCCGCAGGAGACCGTGGAGCGGCTCTGGGCGCTCACGGAGAGTGACCCCTCGGCCGAGATCACCGTCGATCTGGAGGCGCGCGAAGTGCGTGCCGAAGGCGTCACGGCGGCCTTCGAACTGGACGACAACGTGCGGTGGCGGCTGCTCAACGGCCTGGACGACATCAGCATCACGCTGCGGAACGAGGCCGACATCGCGGCCTTCGAGGCGACCCGTCCGAGCTTCAAGCCCCGTACTCTGCCTGCCGCCTGAGTTCCCCTCAGAACAAGCATTCTGACGATCCACCGGATGGCCCGCGCCCCCCTCGGGGGGGCCGGGCCATCCGTCGTTCCGGAGCACGAGTTAGCGCCGGGGCCCGCCCCGGATTGCCCATTTGGCTTTGCGGAAGAGGGGCCCGCGCAAGTACAACTGCGGGTAGATGGCACAATCAGTACATGCACCGGCACCATGAACCTCCGTACGCGGGCGGCGAACCCGCGGCTGAGGACTCCATGGGCCGGCCATCCGAACGCCGAATTGACGACCGGCCGGACGTCACCTCCGCACCAGCTGAGGGGCCGGACGACCAGGAAGTCGCAGCGCTCTACGCGCTCGTGGCCGAGCGGTTGAAGCAAGCTCACGCCCGCGTGCATGCGCTGAACGTGTCTGCCGATGCAAAGACCGCTCTCACCCGGCAACTCCTCATCGTCACCGAGACCGCCAAGCGCGATCTTCCGGAGGCGGCAAGGCGGTTGAGTCGCTTTGTACATGACCTCGACGAGCGGCCCCCGCCGCTCGACTGAGGTCGCCGACGCGCAAATCCATTGCGACACTAGGGTGATTCGCGCGTTTGGTAATTGAAAGTCCGCAGATACATACCTAACGTGCGAAAAGAACGGATGGAATCATCCGGCGCTCGTTTCCGAAGGGGAAGACGTGAACAAGGCTCAGCTTGTCGAAGCGGTGGCCGAGCAGCTGGGCGGTCGCAAGGCTGCCGCAGAGGCCGTCGACGCAGTGCTCGACACCATGGTCCGTGCCGTTGTGGCCGGTGACCGGGTTTCGGTCACCGGGTTCGGCACCTTCGAGAAGGTGGAGCGCTCCGCGCGCTTCGCCCGCAACCCGCAGACCGGCGAGCGGGTCAAGGTCAAGAAGACCTCGGTCCCGCGCTTCCGTCCGGGCCAGGGCTTCAAGGACCTGGTCAGCGGCAGCAAGAAGCTGCCGAAGGAAGGCCCCTCGGTGAAGAAGGCCCCCAAGGGCTCCCTCACCCCGGGCAAGAGCGGCGTCGCCGCCACCCCGGCCGCCAAGCGTGCCGCCACCAAGCGCGCCGCCGCTGCCGCCGCCGCTCCGGCCACCAAGAAGGCCGCCGCCAAGAAGACGGCGACCACGGCCGCCGCCAAGAAGACGGCCACCACGGCCGCCGCCAAGAAGACGGCCACCGCCAAGAAGGCGCCCGCGAAGACCACGGCCGCGAAGACCACCGCCGCCAAGAAGACCACGGCGACCGCGACCAAGGCCGCCGCGACCAAGAAGACGGCCGCGGCGAAGAAGGCGACCACCACGGCTGCCGCCAAGAAGACCACGGCCACCGCCAAGAAGGCGACCGCCACGGCCAAGAAGACGGCGCCGGCGAAGAAGACCGCCACCCGCAAGACCACCGCGCGCAAGACCTCTGCCAAGTAAGTCCCGCGCGACCGTCCTCGGACGGCCTTCGGCCAGGAGCCGCGGCACCCCTTCCGTGAATTCACGGAGACCGGGCGCCGCGGCTCTTTCGGTTTCCGGGCGCTCAGTCAGGAATCGACGGCGCACGGCGGCGCGGGGGCGACCAGGACGGCGTGGCGGGAAGTGGGCCGGCGGCCCGGGCGGTGGCCGATCGGGCCGGTCAGGCCTCGGCGGGGTCGGGGAAGGTCTGGAGCGTCACGAAGACCACCCGGCGGGCCTCGCCGGTGCCCTCGGTGCGGATCCGCACCCGCTGGCCGGGGCGCAGCAGCCGCAGGCCGCCGGCGTCGAAGGCGGCCGCGTCGAACGGCACCGGGGTCCCGTCGTCGAGCAGCACGGAGCCGGCCCGGGTGGCGGGGTCGAAGGTGAACGCGGTGGCCTGCATGCGAGCAGCATAGCGAGCGGGCCGTCCTGGGCCCTGGAGCAGGTCGGGCGGCGTCCCGGACGGGGCCGGGGCGGGCTCGGAACGGGCTCAGTGCGGGCTCAGGACAGGCTCAGTGCGGGCTCAGCGCCGGCTCAGGCGGGCGAACAGCGCGCTGGTGTGCGGGCCGAGGCCGAGCGCCGCGGCCTCGCCGAGGTCCGTCCCGGTGTCCACGTCCCGGCGCACCGACTCCACGTCCGCGAGGCGCAGTTCGAGCGCCCCGCCGGCCGCGTGCCGGGCCCGGGAGCCGTCCCCGAAGGCGGGGGAGAGCGGTCGGCCGGGGGCGCAGGCGAGCAGCGTGGTGCCGAGGCCGGGGGAGTCCGGCAGGAAGGCCCGGCCGTCGGGCGGCACCGCGCCCAGCACCCGGGCGAGTTGGGCCGGGCGCAGTGCCGGGAGGTCGGCCGAGAGCGCGGCCAGCGGAGCCTGCGGAGCCAGCGTCCGGGCCCGCGCGGCGCCGTGCGCCAGCGCCCCGTTGAGGCCGCCGCCGGGCTCGTCGGCGACCACCAGGGCGCCGAGCGCGGCGAGCCGGGCGCCGGCCCGGGCGTCGCGGGTGACCACCAGGACCCGGCCGACGCCCGGAGTGGCCAGGGCGGCGCCGACGGTGTCCAGCGCGAAGGACAGTGCCAGGTCGGCCCGGTGTGCTCCGGCGTACGGGGCCAGTCTGCTCTTGGCCAGGTCGAGCGACTTGAGCGGAAGCACCAGCGACCAGCCGGCCTTGGGTGCGGGGGGCGCGACGGGCCCACTGGGGCGTACGGTGTCCTGGGTCATCGGCGTCATTGTGTCGCCGGTCCCGGAGCCCTCGCCAGGCCGTTCGAGCTGTGCGGACGTGCGTTTGATCACGCCCGCCGGGCGGGTTGGCGCGGTTGCTCGACAGCCGGTGAGCGGGCGGGCGACACTGTTCCGCGCCCGTGGCCCGGGCACCGGCGGAAGAAACGGTGCGCGGCACCGGGAAGCCATGACCGCGGTGATCCGTGCCGCGTCGGATGAGAAGGAGCTGGGGTGGCCCGCCGCTCGTACGCCAAGTTCGGCAACGCCGACTACGGCATCTGGTACCGCTTCGCGGCCGTGCTGGTGAAACCGGTGACGACCG
Organism: Kitasatospora sp. NPDC001095; assembly: GCF_053598615.1. Classification (NCBI taxonomy): domain Bacteria; kingdom Bacillati; phylum Actinomycetota; class Actinomycetes; order Kitasatosporales; family Streptomycetaceae; genus Kitasatospora; species Kitasatospora sp. NPDC001095. The sequence goes on from NZ_JBSFKQ010000028.1 coordinate 13,531, forward strand.
CCCTGGTGAAGCCCGACTGGCGGGGCTGGGAGCACATTCCGAAGAACGGCGGTTTCATCGCCGCGGTGAACCACAATTCGATCATCGACCCGGTGATCTACGCGCACTGGCAGTACAACAGCGGACGTCCGCCGCGCATTCTCGGCAAGTCCTCGCTGTTCTCGATCCCCTTCATCGGATTCATGCTGCGCAAGACCGGCCAGATTCCGGTGTTCCGGGAGTCCACCGACGCCGCGCAGGCGTTCCGGGCCGCGATCGACGCGATCAACGGCGGCCAGTGCGTGCAGTTCTATCCGGAGGGCACGCTCACCCGGGACCCCGACCTGTGGCCGATGACCGGCAAGAGCGGGGTCGCCCGGGTCGCGCTGATGACCGGTGCGCCGGTCATCCCGGTCGCGCACTGGGGCGCCCACGAGATCATCCCGCCGTACGGCCGGCCCGGTTACGGGAAGGGCAAGTTCAACCTCTTCCCGCGGCACAGGGTCACCGTCGCGGCCGGGCCGCCGGTGGACCTCAGCAAGTACCGGGGGCAGGAACTCACCGCCCAGGTGCTCGCCGACGCGACCGAGGACATCATGACGGCGATCACCGCCGTGCTGGCCGAGGTCCGGGGCGAGGAACCGCCGGCCGAGCGCTACGACATGCGCAAGGCCGCCCGGGAGCGTGCTGCGGCCGCGCTGGCGGAGCGCCGGCGCGCCAAGGGCGAGCGGACCGAGGGCACCGAGGAGGGCGGCAAGTGACCCGCTGCGCCGTGATGGGGACCGGCTCCTGGGGCACCGCGTTCGCGCTGGTGCTCGCCGACGCGGGCTGCGAGGTCGTGCTGTGGGCCCGCCGCCAGGAGCTGGTGGACGCCGTCAACTCCACCCACGAGAACCCGGACTACCTGCCGGGCGTCCGACTGCCCGACACCGTGCGGGCCACCACCGACGCCGCCGAGGCGCTGGCCGGCGCCGACTTCGCGGTGCTCGTGGTGCCCTCGCAGACGCTGCGCGACAACCTGGCCGCCTGGACGCCGCTGATCGAGCCGCAGACCGTGCTGGTGAGCCTGATGAAGGGCATCGAACTCGGCACCGCCAAGCGGATGAGCGAGGTGATCGACGAGGTCACCGGCGTCGGCGCGGAGCGCGTCGCGGTGGTCAGCGGGCCCAACCTGGCCAAGGAGATCGCCAACCGGCAGCCCGCGGCCAGTGTGGTCGCCTGCTCCGACGAGACGGTCGCCAAGCGGCTCCAGGCGGCCTGCCACACGCCGTACTTCCGGCCGTACACCAACACGGACGTGGTGGGCTGCGAACTCGGCGGCGCGGTCAAGAACGTGATCGGCCTGGCGGTCGGCATGGCGGCCGGCATGGGGCTCGGTGACAACACCAAGGCGACCCTGATCACCCGCGGGCTGGCCGAGACCACCCGGCTCGGCGAGGTGCTGGGCGCGGACCCGCACACCTTCGCGGGACTGGCCGGGATGGGCGACCTGGTGGCCACCTGCTCCTCACCGCTGTCGCGCAACAACACCTTCGGCATGAACCTGGGCCGGGGCATGTCGCTCGCGGAGACCATCGCGGCCACCCGGCAGACCGCCGAGGGCGTCAAGTCCTGCGAGTCGGTGCTGGACCTGGCCCGGCGCAACGGGGTCGACATGCCGATCGTCGAGGCCGTGGTGGACGTGGTGCACAACGAGCGGCCGATCAAGGAGGTCCTGCAGGCGCTGATGTCGCGTTCGGCGAAGCCGGAGCGGCGCTGAGCCCGCGAGGCGGCTGCGGCGGCGTCCGGTTCCCCGGCGCCGCCGGCTCCCGGGCGCCGCTCGCCTTCCGCCCGGGCCTCGCACGGTAGTCTCAAACCCGATATGAGCATCGAACAGACCTCCCCGAACCGGCCCGACCGGAAGCCGCGCGTCGCGCTGGTCTTCGGCGGGCGCAGCTCCGAGCACGCCATCTCGGTCTCCACCGCGGGCAGTGTGCTCAGGGCGATCGACCGCGACAAGTACGACGTGCTGCCGATCGGCATCACGCACGAGGGCCGCTGGGCGCTGACCAGCGACGAGCCGGCCCGGATGGCCATCACCGACGGGCGGCTGCCGGACGTGGCGCACGTCGCCGAGGGCGTCGACGGCCAGGTCGCGCTGCCGGTCGCCCCGGGCAACCGCGAGGTGGTCCTGACCGAGCCGGGCAGCGCCCCCAAGGCCCTCGGCGAGGTCGACGTGGTGTTCCCGCTGCTGCACGGCCCGTGGGGCGAGGACGGCACGCTCCAGGGCCTGCTGGAGCTCTCCGGCGTCCCGTACGTCGGCAACGGCGTGCTGGCCAGCGCGGCCGGCATGGACAAGGAGTTCGCCAAGCGGATCCTGGCCTCGCACGGCCTGGAGGTCGGCCGCTACACCATCGTGCGGCCGCGCGACTGGGAGTCCGAGGAGGGCCGCGCCGCGGTGCGCGAGCGGGCCGCCGAGCTGGGCCTGCCGGTGTTCGTGAAGCCCTGCCGGGCCGGCTCCAGCATCGGCATCACCAAGGTGAAGGACCTGGCCGACCTCGACGCCGCGATCGAGGAGGCCCGTCGGCACGACCCCAAGCTGATCATCGAGGCGGGCGTGACCGGCCGCGAGATCGAGTGCGGCGTGCTGGAGTTCGAGGACGGCCCGCGGGCCAGCGTGGCCGGCGAGATCCTGGTCGGCGAGGGCTTCGACTTCTACGACTTCGATGCCAAGTACATCGACTCCTCGGACGTGAAGATCCCGGCGGACCTGGCCGCCGAGGAGCTCGCCGAGATCCAGCGCCAGGCGATCGAGGCCTTCGAGGCGCTCGGCTGCGAGGGCTTGGCCCGGGTGGACTTCTTCCTGCTGGAGGACGGCACCTGGATGATCAACGAGATCAACACCATGCCCGGCTTCACCCCGATCTCGGCCTACCCGAAGATGTGGGCGGCCAGCGGGGTCTCGTACCCGGAGCTGATCGACCGGCTGCTCGGCGCGGCGCTGCGCCGCTCGACCGGGCTGCGCTAGCGGGCTTCGGCGCGGGGCGGGCCGGGGGCTTCCCGGCCCGCCCCGCGTTCGTCGTGCTCAGCCGGGGATGTTGGCCTTGACCAGCGGGGTGAGCGCGGCGGCCGGGTCCAGCGGGCTGCTGTAGACGCCGGGCGGGGAGATCACCTCGACGTAGGCCGCGCGCATGGTCGCGACCAGGCGGTAGCTCCCGTCGTCCAGCTTCTGCGACCACCAGGTGAGGTCGTCGACGGTCGGGGACAGGTCCATGGCGTGCGGCCCGTCCAGCTCCTCGGGCCGGTCGACGCCGCAACGCAGGACCGTCCGGGGCGAGCTGTCCCAGACGGCCACGTACGGCGAGGCGGGCGACGGGTCCCTGCGGGCGTGCCCGAGCAGCTCCTTCGGCAGCGCGGCGGCCAGGGCCCTGCAGTAGCCGGCCGCCCTACCGGTCGGGTCCGGGACCTCGATGGCCCGGTCGGCCGGGCCCCAGCTGCCCACCAGCACCACGACCGTGCAGGTCAGGGCGACGGGCAGGGCCAGCCAGCGGACCGGGGCCGGCAGGGCGGTCAGCGCCTTGGGGACGCGCAGTTCTCTGGCCACCCGCCGATGGTAACCGGGCCTTACGCGCCCGGGCTCCCGGTGCGCCGGCCCGCCCCGGCCCACGGGCCCTAGAGGTGCACCACGGGGCAGGTGAGGGTGCGGGTGATGCCCTCGACCTTCTGGACCCGGGCCACCACCATGCGGCCCAGCTCGTCCACCGTCCCGGCCTCGGCCTTGACGATCACGTCGTACGGGCCGGTGACGTCCTCGGCGGTGAGCACGCCCGGGATCTCGGAAACGGTCTGGGCCACGGAGGTGGCCTTCCCAACTTCGGTCTGGATCAGGATGTATGCCTGTACCACGGGGACCTCCCGGCGGCCGGTTCAAGGGGGGATCGCCGCCGTGAGCACCCGGTCAGGCGTGTGGGTGGATGGGCTCACCGGCAGTCTGATCACCACGCTACCCCGCAGCGGGCCGGGGAGGGGAGACCCCGGGGTCCCGGAAGGGCGTACGCTGCGCGCGGGGGAGCGCGACGGGGGCCGATTCGGATGGAAACGCGAGAGGACGGCAGATGCAGGGGACCGTGGGCGAGCTCGGCGAGTTCGGCCTCATCAGGGAGCTGACCGCCCGGGTACCGCTCACCGATGCGGTCGACCTCGGCCCGGGTGACGACGCCGCGGTGGTGCGGGCACCGGACGGCCGGGTGGTGGCGACCACGGACGTCCTGATCGAGAACCGGCACTTCCGCCGGGACTGGTCCACCGCCTACGACGTGGGCCGCAAGGCCGCCGCCCAGAACCTCGCCGACGTGGCCGCGATGGGGGCGGTGCCGACCGCCATCCTGCTCGGCCTGGTCGCCCCCGCGGACCTGCCGACCACCTGGGCGACCGAGTTGATGGACGGGCTGCGCGACGAGTGCCAGGTGGCCGGGGCGACGGTGGTCGGCGGCGACGTGGTGCGCGGCGACACCGTCACGCTGGCCATCACGGCGCTCGGCGACCTCCAGGGGCGTGCGGCGGTGACGCGCTCCGGCGCACAGGTCGGCGACGTGATCGCGGTGACCGGCTGGCTCGGCTGGTCCGCCGCCGGGCTGACCGTGCTCCAGCGCGGCTTCCGCTCCCCGCGCGCCTTCGTCGAGGCGCACCGCCGACCCGAACCGCCGTACCACGCGGGCCCGGCGGCGGCCGAGTTGGGCGCGACCTCGATGATCGACGTCAGCGACGGGCTGGTCGCCGACCTCGGCCACGTGGCCCGGGCCAGCCAGGTGGACATCGACCTCAAGGCCGCCGACTTCGACGTCCCGGCGCAGATGGCCGACATCGGCCAGGCGGTCGGAGTGGACCCGCTGGTCTGGGTGCTCTCCGGCGGCGAGGACCACGCGATCGTGGCCACCTTCCCGCGCGGGGTCCAACTCCCGGCCCGCTGGCGGGTGGTGGGCGAGGTGACCGGCCGCCCGACGGGCAGCCGCAGCGGCCGGGTGACGGTCGACGGCGCACCCTGGGACCGAGTCGGCGGCTGGGACCACTTCGCCGAGTAACGGGCGCTCCTCCTGGATCCCCGTACGGCGGACGGCGCGTGACGCTCCGGTGTGCGGGGACGGGATTCGCGGGTGCGTTGTGCGTAGGCTTGCGCCATCCCAGCCGCCCGTCCGGCGCGGATGGTCCGAACCACTGCGAGTGGGAGCACACCACAGATGCGCATCGGTGTACTGACCAGCGGCGGCGACTGCCCCGGCCTCAACGCGGTGATCCGCTCGGTGGTGCACCGGGGCACCGACGTCCACGGGGACGAGATCGTCGGCATCCTGGACGGCTTCCTCGGACTGATCGAGGGCCGCACCAGGACCGTCACCCACGACGACGTCACCGGCCTGCTCACCCTCGGCGGCACCATCCTGGGCTCGGCCCGGGTGCGGCGGGACCGGATCGCCTGGGCGGTGGAGAACGCCAAGACACTGGCCCGGGGGATCGGCATCGACGCGCTGATCGCGATCGGCGGCGAGGGGACGCTGACCGCCGCCAAGCTGTTCGGCGACGCCGGACTGCCCGTGGTCGGGGTGCCGAAGACCATCGACAACGACATCGACACCACCGACATGACCTTCGGCTTCGACACCGCCGTCCACGTCGCGACCGAGGCGATCGACCGGCTGAAGACCACCGCGGAGTCCCACCAGCGCGTCATGGTGGTCGAGTTGATGGGCCGGCACACCGGCTGGATCACCCTCACCGCGGGCATGGCCGGCGGCGCCCACGGCATCCTGATCCCGGAGAAGCCCTTCGACATCGAGGCGGTGGCCCGGATAATCGAGGACCGCTTCGCGCGCGGGAAGAAGTTCGCCATCATCGCCGTCGCCGAGGGCGCCTGCCCGGTGCCCGGCACCATGCGCTTCGACCACGGCGAGGTCGACCAGTACGGCCACCGGACCTTCGGCGGGATCGGCACCCGGCTCGCCCACGAGCTGGAGAACCTGCTCGGCAAGGAGGCCCGCCCGGTCATCCTCGGCCACGTCCAGCGCGGCGGCACCCCGACCGCCTACGACCGGGTGCTCGCCACCCGGTTCGGCTGGCACGCCGTGGAGGCCGTCCACCGGGGGGCGTTCGGGCACTTCACCGCGCTGCGCCGGACCGGCATCGAGCTGCTGCCGATCGGCGACGCGGTGACCCGGCTGAAGACGGTGCCGCGGGACCGCTGGGCGGAGTCCGAGGCGGTGCTCTGAGACCGCGCGGGTAGGTTGGGGCCATGTCCTCCACCGCACCCCCCCGCGTGCTCACCGTCGCCGGCTCCGACTCCGGCGGCGGCGCCGGCATCCAGGCCGACCTCAAGGCGATGCTCGCCCTCGGCGTCCACGGCATGAGCGTGATCACCGCCGTCACCGCGCAGAACTCGCTCGGCGTCCAGGGCTACTGGGAGCTGCCCGCCGAGGCCGTCCGGGCACAGTTCCGCAGTGTGGTGGACGACATCGGGGTGCAGGCCGTGAAGACCGGCATGCTCGCCTCGGTCGAACTCGTCGAGACCGTCGCCGAACTGCTGGCCGGGGTGGACGCCCCGGTGGTGGTCGACCCGGTCGGGGTCTCCAAGCACGGGGACGCGCTGCTGGTCGCCGAGGCCGTCGCGACCGTCCGCGAGAAGCTGCTGCCGGTCGCCACCCTGGCCACCCCCAACCTGCACGAGGTGACCCAGCTCACGGGGCTGACCGTCGAGGACGAGTCCCAGATGCTGGACGCCGCCAAGGCGTTGGTCGACCTCGGGCCGCGCTGGGCGCTGGTCAAGGGCGGCCACCTGGAGGGCGAGGCCGCCGACCTGCTGTACGGCGGACCGGACGAGGTGCACTGGTTCCGGGCGCCGCGCTACGACAACCGCCACACCCACGGCACCGGCTGCACCCTGGCCAGCGCGATCGCCTCCGGCCTGGCCAAGGGCGAGCCGCTGCCGCGGGCGGTGGCCTCGGCCAAGGAGTACATCACCGGCGCGATCGCCGGGGGCTTCGCCCTGGGCGCCGGCATCGGCCCGGTCGACCACGCCTGGCGCTGGCGCTGAGGAACCCGGGAAAACAGAGGTGGGCGGGCTCCTGGATGGAGTCCGCCCACCACTGGTGAGTCCGGAAATCGGCGTAGCCGGCCACGGAAACAGCGAAGCCGGCTCATCCGAGGATGAACCGGCTCACTGGAGGACCGGCTTGCCGGTCTGCGCGTCAGCGCGAGACCTTACCGGCCTTGATGCACGAGGTGCAGACGTTGAGCCGCTTCGGCGTCCGCCCAATCACAGCGCGCACCGTCTGGATGTTGGGGTTCCAACGACGGGGGGTACGGCGGTGAGAGTGGGAGATGCTGTTGCCGAAGCCCGGCCCCTTGCCGCAGACGTCGCAGTTGGCAGCCACAGGAGTCACTCCAAGACTTCAGATCAGATACTTTCGAAAACCCCGCTCAACCACCAGAACACTCACGTGAACCAGACCGGACAAGGGGGTGAGCCTGGACGGTTCCAGGCAACCGGAAGAGCATACAACGCTTGCTTCCGTCCCACGAAACTACCATGACCGGCCGAGTGATCGCTCCGGTCGCCGGTCCGGACGACCCCACCCCGGCCCCGATAACCTGCCGGTATCACCCCTCGCCGTTCATTGCCCGGCCATGTCGGCGTCCCATCCGGAGGAGACCTGGTGCTGCACACGCTCGACGCCCCGGCCGTGCGCACCTGGTGCCAGCTCGCCGTCCGCGCGCTCGGCCAGGCCCGCGAGGAGATCGACGCGCTCAACGTCTATCCCGTCCCGGACGGCGACACCGGCACCAACCTCTACCTGACCGTCGAGTCCGCCGCCGCCGAGGTGGAGAGCCGCTTCGCCGACCCCGCCGCCGACCCGGCCCCCGGGCTGGCCGACGCGGTCCGGGCGATGGCCCGCGGCGCACTGGTCGGTGCCCGCGGCAACTCCGGGGTGATCCTCGCCCAGTGGCTGCGCGGCACCGCCGAGACGCTGGCCGAGGGCGGCGGCGCCGAACAGCTGCGGGCCGCCCTGCAGCGGGCCGCCGACTCCGCGTACCAGGCCGTCGCGGAGCCCGTCGAGGGCACCCTGCTGACCGTCGCCCGGGTCGCCGCCCGGGAGGCCGTACGGGCCGGGGACGGGCTTGCCCAGGTCGCCGACACCGCCTACCGGGCCGCCCGGGACGCGCTGCGGCACACCCCCGAACAGCTCGCCGTGCTGGCCGAGAACGGAGTGGTGGACGCCGGCGGGCGAGGCCTGGTGGCCGTCCTCGGCGCGCTCGCCGACGCCGTCGCCGGGCAGCAGCCGATGGGGCCGGTCGCTCTGCGCGGTGACATCCGGGCCGTCGAGAGCTGCGAGACCCACCTCAGGCCGCCCGGCCCCGGCCACCCCGCCTTCGAGGTCATCTACCTGCTGGACGCCCCCGACGAGGCGCTGCCCGCGCTGCGCGCGCGGCTCGGCGAACTCGGCGACTCACTGGTGATCGGCGGCGGCGACGGCCTGTGGAACGTCCACGTCCACGTGGACGACGCGGGCGCCGCCGTGGAGGCCGGGGTCGAGGCCGGGCGCCCGCACCAGATCCGGATCACCCACTTCGCCGAGGCCGCCGCCCGCTCCGGCAGCGCCGCCGAGCCCGGCGAGCGCGAGGAACGGGCCAGGGCGGTGCTCTCGGTGGTCTCCGGCGAGGGCCTGGCCGAGCTCTGCGAGCAGGCCGGCGCCGTCGTCCTGCACGCCGACCCGGACCGCCCGCCGGCCAGCGCCGAACTCGCCGCCGCGGTGCGCCGCTCGGCCGCTCGCGAGGTCGTCCTGCTGCTCAACGACCCCGAGTTGCGCGCCGCCGCCGGGGCCGCCGCCGACCAGCTGCGCGAGGAGGGGGTGCGGATCGCCGTCCTGCCCACCCGCTCGCCGGTGCAGGGACTGGCGGCGCTGGCGGTGCACGAGGGCGGCCGCCGCTTCGACGAGGACGTGGTCGCCATGACCTCCGCCGCCGGGGCCACCCGGTACGCCGAGCTGGCCGTCGCCGAGGGGGAGTCCTGGACGATGGCCGGGGTCTGCCAGGCCGGGGACGTGCTCGGGCTGATCGACGGCGACGTCGCGGTGATAGGCGTCGGCCTGGCCGAGGTCGGCGAGAGCGTGCTGGACCGGATGCTCGGCGCGGGCGGCGAACTCGTCACCCTGATCCTCGGCGAGGGCGCCGACGAGGCACTCGCCGAACGGCTCGTCGCCCACGTCCGGCACCGGCGGCCCGAGGTGGACGCGGTGGTCTTCCACGGCGGCCAGGAACCGGCGCCGCTCCTCATCGGGGTCGAGTAGCGCCGCCCCGGAGGCGGACGGGCGGGCGACCAGCGCCGTTCTGTCCGTCCGGTGGTGTAGACAGGGGCCTGATGGGCGCTCTCGATGAACCACTGACCAAGCTCGTCGGCGACCGCACCGCGAAGGTGCTCGCCGACAGCCTCAAGCTGCGCACGGTCGGGGACCTGCTGCACCACTATCCGCGCCGCTACGTCGAACGCGGCCAGCTCACCAGCCTGGACGAGCTGGAGGTCGACGAGCACGTCACCGTGCTGGCCAGGATCGAGAAGGTCACCCTGATCCCGTTCCGCGGGCGCAAGGGCGACCGGCTGGAGGTCGTCGTCACCGACGGCCGCAGCCGGCTCTCGCTGGTCTTCTTCAACCAGGGCTGGCGGCAGAAGGAGCTCAAGGCCGGCGCCCAGGGCCTGTTCGCGGGCAAGGTCGGGGTCTTCAACCGGACCCGCCAGCTCGTCTCCCCGGACTACCAGCTGCTCGACGAGGACGCCGGGTCGGACGCGGCACGGCAGTTCGCCGGCCGGCTCATCCCGGTGTACGGCGCCAGCGCGCAGATGCCCAGCTGGAAGCTGTCGATCTGCATCGAGACCGCGCTCACCAAGCACCTCGGCGACGTCGGCGAACCGCTGCCCGCCGAACTGCGCGAGCGGCACGACCTGATCCCGCTGCCCGAGGCGCTGGAGCTGATCCACCGCCCGCGTAGCCACGCCGACCGCGAGCGCGCCCAGAGCCGGCTGCGCTGGGACGAGGCCTTCGTGCTGCAGGTCGCCCTCGCCCAGCGCCGGGCCGCCGACTCCGCCCTGCCCGCCAAGCCGCGCCGGGCCCGCGAGGGCGGTCTGCTGGACGCGTTCGACGCCCGGCTGCCGTTCACCCTCACCGAGGGCCAGCAGAAGGTCTCCGCCGAGATCGCCGCCGACCTGGCCACCGAGCACCCGATGCACCGGCTGCTCCAGGGCGAGGTCGGCTCGGGGAAGACCCTCGTCGCCCTGCGCGCCATGCTCGCCGTGGTGGACGCGGGCGGCCAGGCGGTGCTGCTGGCGCCCACCGAGGTGCTCGCCCAGCAGCACCACCGCTCGATCGTCGAGATGATGGGGGACCTCGCCGAGGGCGGCATGCTGGGAGGTTCCGACCTCGGCACCCGGGTGGTGCTGCTGACCGGCTCGATGGGCGTGCCCGCCCGCCGCCAGGCGCTGCTCGACATGGCCTGCGGGGACGCCGGGATCGCCATCGGCACCCACGCGCTGATCGAGGACAAGGTGCAGTTCCAGGACCTCGGCCTGGTCGTGGTGGACGAACAGCACCGCTTCGGTGTCGAGCAGCGGGACGCGCTGCGCGCCAAGGGCGAACAGCCGCCGCACCTGCTGGTGATGACCGCCACCCCGATCCCGCGCACCGTCGCGATGACCGTCTTCGGGGACCTGGAGACCTCCGTCCTGGACCAGCTGCCGGCCGGCCGCTCGCCGATCTCCACCCACGTCGTCCCGGCCCTGGAGAAGCCCAACTTCCTCACCCGGGCCTGGGAGCGGGTCCGCGAGGAGGTCGCCAAGGGCCACCAGGCGTATGTGGTCTGCCCCCGGATCGGGGACGAGGAGCCCGCCGCCGACGCCGGGAAGAAGCGCCGCAGGGCCGCCGAGGAGGACTTCGAGGAGGTCGCCGACGCGGGCGCCGCGAGCGACGAACGGCGGCCCCCGCTCTCGGTGGTGGAGACGGCCGACAAGCTGGTCAGGGGGCCGCTCGCCGGGCTGCGGGTGGAGATCCTGCACGGCCGGCTCGCACCGGAGGCCAAGGACGAGGTGATGCGCCGGTTCGCGGCCGGCGAGGTGGACGTGCTGGTCGCCACCACGGTGATCGAGGTCGGCGTCAACGTCCCCAACTCCACCGCGATGGTCATCATGGACGCCGACCGCTTCGGCGTCTCCCAGCTCCACCAGCTGCGCGGACGGGTCGGCCGCGGCAGCGCGGCGGGCCTGTGCCTGCTGGTCAGCGAGATGCCCGGGGGCAGCGCCGCGAGGGCCCGGCTGGACGCGGTGGCGGGCACCCTGGACGGCTTCGAGCTGTCCCGGATCGACCTCGAACAGCGCCGCGAGGGCGACGTGCTGGGCCAGGCGCAGTCCGGGGTGAAGTCCTCGCTCAAGGTGCTCTCGGTGCTGGAGGACGAGGAGGTCATCCTCACCGCCCGCACCGAGGCCACCCGGCTGGTCGCCGAGGACCCGGACCTCGCCGCCCACCCGGAGCTGCGCACCGCGCTGGAGAGCCTGCTCGACGAGGACCGCGCGGCCTACATGGAGAAGGGCTGAGCCGTTCCGGCGGAGCCGGATTGTCAGACCCCCGGGAGAGAATGAAGGTGTTCAGGGCGCACCTCCAAGGTGCGTACCTGGCACGACACTTGGGGGTCATGCCATGGCATTCCGTCATCTCAACGAGCTCCCGCTGGGCGACAAGGTCTTCCGGATCGAACTCGCCAGCGACGACGACCGCGAAGTCACCCTCACCCTGACCGGCTGGCGCGAGGGGGCGGCCGCCGCACCGCTCGCCTCGGGCCGGCTCCGCCTGCCGGTCGAGGACGTCGCCTCGCTGCGGATCGCGCTCAACCGCGCGCTGCGGGCGCTGGCGATCGTCGCCGACGTCTCCGAGCCCATCCCCGACCGCGACGTGCTGCGCGAGCTGTACCCCGGCCACGGCGCCCCCTGGGTGCCGCAGCACGAGGAGGAGCTGGTCCGGCGCTTCCACGACGGCGAGACCGTCGCCCGGATCGCCGCCCGCTTCGGCCGCACGCCCGACTCCGTCCGGACCAAGCTGCGCGAGCTCGGGCACGACCCGCGCCGCCCCGAGTTCTGCCCGCCCGACGGCTGCCTGTCCTGGTCCCGCTACGCCTCGCCGGCCCTGCTCGGCGCGAGCACCCCGGCCCGGGCGGCGGACTCCGAGGCGAGCTGACCACCCGTGGGTGACGGCGCGGCACCGGCGGGAGCGTCCCGCCGGTGCCGCACCGGTCCGGCACCGGCGCGCCCCCGCGGGGCGGGGCGGGATAGCGTGGTCGGGCAGCGACGAAAGGACCTCCCACCACCATGACCCGCGTGATCGCCGGGGCGGCCGGCGGCCGCCGGCTGGCCGTACCGCCCGGCCGGGGCACCCGACCGACCTCCGACAAGGCCCGCGAGGCGATGTTCTCCACCCTGGAGGCGCTGCACGGAACCGTGCGCGGAACCCGGATGCTGGACCTGTTCGGCGGATCGGGCGCGGTCGGGCTGGAGGCGCTGTCGCGCGGCGCCGAGCACGTCCTGCTGGTCGAGGCGGACGCCCAGGCGGCCCGGGTGATCCGGGAGAACGTCCGGACGATCGGCCTGCCCGGCGCCGAGGTGCGGGCGGCCAGGGCCGAGAAGGTGATCGCCGGCCCGCCTCCGCAGAGCCCGTACGACCTGGTCTTCCTCGACCCGCCGTACGTGGTGACGGACGAGGAGGTCCGCGAGATGCTGATCACACTCCTGGCCGGGGGCTGGCTCACGGAGGACGCACTCGTCACCGTGGAGCGCAGCACCCGCGGCGGCGGCTTCGACTGGCCCGAGGGCTTCGAGGAGCTCCGCTCCCGCCGCTACGGCGAGGGAACGCTCTGGTACGGTCGCGCCGCCGCGGCCGGCGAGCAGGAGTAGCGGGCCGCCGCCCGCAGCAGCCGTCACCCCACGAGGGAGCACACACGCCATGCGCCGAGCCGTCTGTCCCGGTTCGTTCGACCCGATCACCAACGGCCACCTCGACATCATCGAGCGGGCCTCGAAGCTGTACGACATGGTGCACGTCGCGGTCCTGATCAACCGGAACAAGCAGGGCATGTTCACCGTCGAGGAGCGGATCGGCCTGATCGAGGAGGTCACCGCCGGCTTCGGGAACGTGGTGGTCGAGTCGCACCACGGCCTGCTGGTGGACTACTGCCGGGAGCGCGGCATCCCCGCGATCATCAAGGGCCTGCGCGCCGTCAGCGACTTCGACTACGAGCTCCAGATGGCCCAGATGAACCACGGTCTGACCGGGGTGGAGACGCTGTTCGTGCCGACCTCGCCGACGTACAGCTTCCTCTCCTCGACGCTGGTCAAGGAGGTCGCCTCGTACGGCGGCGACGTCTCCCACCTGCTGCCCGCGACGGTGCACGGCCGGCTGGTGGAGCGGATCGCGGAGCGCAAGGCCCAGCAGTAGTCCGTCGCCCGTCCCTTTCCTGCCGGTTCGTCACGGATCGTCCCGCGGGCGGCAGACCGGTTCGGCTGAGGCGTTGTGACCGTGCCCGGCAGTGGCCGTACAGTCTGTATTCCTGCCCTGCGGTGAGGTCCACCGCGTCGGGCCTGCCTCCGCCGGACCGTCGGCGGCACACGGAAAGACGAAGCCCCCGTGGACGTGCAGAACAAGGTCGACGAGATCGTGGCGGCGGTCGAGAACGCCCGCTCGATGCCGATGTCGGCCTCCTGCGTGGTGAACCGGGCCGAGCTGATCGGCCTGCTCAACGACCTCAAGTCGGCGCTGCCCGCCGAACTGGCCCAGGCCCAGTCGGTGATGGCCGACCACGAGCAGGTGGTGGCGGGCGCCCAGGCCGAGGCCGAGCGGATCATCCAGGGCGCGCACGCCGAGCGCGGCTCGCTGATCTCGGACACCGAGGTGGTCCGCCGGGCCCAGGCCGAGGCCGACCGGATCCTCGCCGAGGCGCGCGCCGAGGTCGACGCCAAGCGGGCCGAGGCCGACGACTACGTGGACAGCAAGCTCGCCAACTTCGAGGTCGTGCTGACCAAGACGCTGGGCGCGGTCGGCCGCGGCCGCACCAAGCTGCGCGGCGACTCCAGCGTCTTCGAGACCGAGCAGGACGCCGAGAGCGACGGCGAGGAGTTCCGTCCGCAGCGGATCAGCCCGAGCCCCGAGGTCGACGAGTACGTCGATGTGAAGCTCGCCACCCTGGAGAACGTGCTCGGGGCCACCCTGGAGGCCGTCGGCAAGGGCCGGGACAAGCTGCTCGGCAAGCGTCCGATCGACGAGCTGGGCGCCTACCTCGCCGCCGCCGACCAGGCCCAGCAGGCCAAGGAGCGGGCCGAGGCGGTGGCCGCGGGCTTCGCCCACGACCCCGAGGGCGACGACATCGCCTGGTACCGCGAGGACGTCCCGCAGCAGCAGACCTGGCCGGAGCAGACCCCGGCCGCGGCCGACTGGCAGGCCCCCGGCGCCGACCAGTACGCGGCCGCCCAGCAGCCGGGCGGGCAGTACGTCGAGGTGTACGGCGGCGGCTACGACCCGGCCGGCCAGGGCGACCCGTACAACACCCAGTGGGGCCAGCAGCAGGGCGGCTACCAGCAGCAGGGCTACCAGGACCAGCAGGGCGCATGGGGGCACGCCGGGCCGGAGGCCGGGGGAGGCTATCCCCAGCAGCAGCCGGGCTACGCCGCGCAGCCGTACGACGGCTACACCTACCCCCAGCAGCCCACCGCGCCGCCGGCCGTGCCGCACCAGCAGCAGGGCCAGCAGCAGGGGCAGAGCCAGGGCCAGGGGCAGGGCCTGGACGAGACCAGCTTCTTCGACACCAGCATGATCGACATGACCAGGCTGCGGGAGCTCGGCGGCCGCTGAACCGGCCCCGGCACGGCGGTGCGGGAGTCTCCTGACGGGACCGAAGTTGGGCCTGGCGGGAGACTCCGGTAGTCTGACCACTCCGGCCCCTCCATGTCCGGCTGTCGGCTTGCCCTCGCAACGCCGGTCCGGGCGGAGACGCCACCGAAGATTCCCCAGGAAGTCAGGACACCGTGAACCGCCTCGACCACCGCGACCCCCTCGTGTTCGACACGCACGAGCTCGGTCGGCGTCCGGGCTCGATGCGCAAGGTGAGCCGGACCCTGGAGGCCCCCGAGGGCTTCGGGATCATCGACGTCATCGGCGTGCCGGAGAAGAGCCCGATCGACCTGGAGCTCCGCCTGGAGTCCGTGGTCGAGGGCGTGCTGGTCACCGGCACCGCCGAGGCCCACGTCGAGGGCGAGTGCGTCCGGTGCCTGGAGCCCGTCGAGTTCGACATCGACGTGGACTTCCAGGAGCTGTACTACTACCCGGAGTCCGACGAGCGCCACCGCGCCCGGACGACCGGGACCGAGGACCTCGACGAGGACTCGGAAGAAGAGACTTACCGTCTGGAGGGCGACTTCTTCGACCTCCAGCCGGTGCTGCGTGACGCGGTGGTGCTCGCACTGCCGCTGCAGCCGGTGTGCCAGGAAGACTGCCTGGGCCTGTGCTCCGAGTGCGGAGCGCGCCTGAGCGACGACCCGGCGCACCACCACGATGCCGTCGACCCCCGGTGGGCGGCTCTGCAGGGACTCTCCGCCGCCCCCGGCGACGAGGGTGACGGATCTAAGAACAGCGACACCCGTGAGGGTCTCGCCGAGAACCAGGAGAAGTAGCCGTGGCTGTTCCGAAGCGGAAGATGTCGCGCAGCAACACGCGCCACCGCCGGTCCAACTGGAAGGCCGTCGTTCCGGCCCTCGTGGCGTGCGACCGCTGCCACGAGCCGAAGCTGGGCCACATCGCGTGCCCGAGCTGCGGCACGTACAACCGTCGCCAGGTCCTCTCGGTCTGATCGGCGGGGTGTACGGATCGATGTCGGACGGTAACTCCACCCGCAAGGCGACCACCACCCCGAAGGGTTCTTCGGGCGGCGGCAAGGCCGGCGGGCCGGCTTCGACCGAATACGACGTCCTGGAAGGGCGCCTCGGGTACACACTCGAGCGCGCCCTTCTGGTACGTGCCCTGACCCACCGCTCGTACGCGTACGAGAACGGCGGGCTGCCCACCAACGAGCGTCTGGAGTTCCTCGGCGACTCGGTGCTGGGCCTCGTGGTGACCGACACCCTCTACCGCGTCCACCCGGACGTCCCGGAGGGCACGCTCGCCAAGCTGCGCGCCGCGGTGGTCAACTCCCGCGCGCTGGCGGACGTCGGCCGCGGTCTGGACCTCGGCGCGTTCATCCGCCTCGGCAAGGGCGAGGAGGGCACCGGCGGCCGCGACAAGTCGTCGATCCTCGCCGACACCGTCGAGGCCGTGATCGGCGCCGTCTACCTGGACCGGGGACTGGACGCGGCCACCGAGTTCGTCCACCGGCTGTTCGACCCGCTGATCGAGGAGTCCTCTCAGCTGGGAGCCGGCCTGGACTGGAAGACCAGCCTGCAGGAGCTCACCGCCTCGGTGGGCATCGGCGTGCCGGAGTACGTGGTCATGGAGTCCGGTCCGGACCACGAGAAGACCTTCACCGCGGCGGCCCGGGTGGCCGGCGAGGACTTCGGCAGCGGCGTCGGCCGCTCGAAGAAGGAGGCCGAGCAGAAGGCCGCCGAGAGCGCCTGGCGCGCGATCAAGGAGAAGTACGCCGACCGGCTGCCCGCCGGGGCATGACCTCGAAGTAGCCTTCACTCCTGCTGATCCGTACCGAGCAGGAGGCGTGTTCCCGTGCCCGAACTTCCCGAGGTCGAGGTCGTCCGCCGTGGTCTGGCCAACTGGGTGGCCGGGCGGACCGTCGCCGACGTCCAGGTGCTGCACCCGCGCGCGGTGCGCCGCCAGCCGGCCGGCGCGGCCGACTTCACCGCCCGGCTCACCGGCACCACCCTCGGCACCGCGCAGCGCCGCGGCAAGTACCTGTGGGTGCCGCTGGCCGGGACGGGCGCGGGCTTCTCGCTGATCGGCCACCTCGGGATGAGCGGCCAACTGCTCGTCCAGGACCCGTCCGTACCCGACGAGACGCACCTGCGGGTGCGGCTGCGCTTCGACGACGGCGGGCGCGAACTGCGCTTCGTCGACCAGCGGACCTTCGGCGGCCTGGCGGTCGAGGAGGCCGAGGACGGGGACCCGGAGGGCACCCCGGTGTCCATCGCGCACATCGCACGCGACCCGCTCGACCCGCGCTTCGACGACGCCGTCTTCGCGGCTGCGCTGCGCGCCAAGCGGACCACCGTCAAGCGCGCCCTGCTCGACCAGACCCTGATCAGCGGCGTCGGCAACATCTACGCCGACGAGGCGCTGTGGCGCTCCAAGCTGCACTACGACCGCCCGACCGCGACCCTCACCCGCCCGCAGGCCCTGCTGCTGCTGGCCAACGCCCGGGACGTGATGACCGCGGCGCTCGCCGTCGGCGGCACCAGCTTCGACAGCCTCTACGTCAACGTGAACGGCGAGAGCGGCTACTTCTCGCGGGACCTCGACGCCTACGGCCGCGAGCAGGAGCCCTGCCGGCGCTGCGGCACCCCGATCCGGCGGGCGGCCTGGATGAACCGCTCCAGCTACTTCTGCCCCCGCTGCCAGCGGGTGCCGCGCGCCCGCAGCGCAGGCTGAGCCGTCGGGCGCGTTCCGCGGACCTCCGCCCGGTCGGACGGGGTCCGCGGGGCACGCCCCGCGCTACTTCCGGGTGAGTTCGGGCTCCGGGACGGCGGGCTCCCCGGGCGTGCCGTGGGTGTCCTGGCCGAAGTAGGCGACCCCGACCGCGGCGACCACCGCGAGCACGAAGCCGATCACGCCGAGCCAGCCCAGGCCGGCCTTGGAGGAGTCGCCGAGCCAGAGCACGCCGACCGCGCCGGGCAGCACCGTCTCCCCGACCACCAGCGCGGCGGTCGCGCCGTTCACCGAGCCGATCTGCAGCGCCACGGTGTGGATGTACATGCCGCCGAGGCCGCCGACCAGGACCGCGTACAGGGCCGGGTCGGAGAGCAACTCGCCGAACGCGAACGGCTCGATGCCGTTGAGGATGCGCACCCCGACACCCAGGGCGCCGAAGCCGAGACCGGAGAGCAGACCGGCGACGATCGCGCCGTTGGCGCCCATCCGCCGCACCAGCAGGCTGCCGCCGACCAGCAGCACGGTGGTGACGATCAGCAGCCACCAGTGGAAGGACATCGCCGCGTGGTGGCCGCCCTCCGGCCCCGCCGAGACGGCCAGCAGCACCAGCGCCGAGCAGAGCACGGCGATCGACGCCCACTCCAGCTGCTTGAGCCGGATCCCCAGCAGCTTGATGCTGAGCACCGCGGTGATCACCAGGTTGGCGCTGATGATGGTCTGGGACAGGAACAGCGGCAGCAGTCGGGCGGCCAGTGCACCGAGCCCGAAACCGATCAGGTCGAGCACCGTGCCGAGGATGAACTCCCAGGTAACGGCGGCCTTCGCGGTCGAGGACAGGCTCGGGCCGCCGTGTTCGGTGGTCGAGGTGGTGGCGCCCTTGGCGGCCTCCTCCCGCGCGGAGCGGCGGGATCCGACGGCCTGGAGGACCGAGCCGGTGCCGTAGCAGGCGGATGCCGCCACGGCGGTGACGAGGCCGATGATCACCAAGTGCTCCGATCGGGAGTCGGGTCAGGAACGAGCTGAGTAAAGAAAAGGCAATGGGACCGGTGGTCCGGGACCACTATGCCCGTTCGCACGGTACGGTCGGCACGCCCCCCGGAGTGCCCCGGATCCCGGTCGGACCCGCCGGAACGTACGTCCGGGAGCCCCGCGGGGTTCCCGGACGGAACCCGCCTCAGGGGTGGCCGGGGGAAACATCATCCCCGAGGAGGGGAGCGGGCCCGGCGGACGGCGGGGGCTCTTGTCAGTACCAGTATGCGAAGGGTATGGCGTGCTCAGCCGCCGGTCGCGGTAGCGTCGGGGCATGAGAACCCTTGCACGACGTTCCCGGGGCGCCGGGCCGCTTGCCCTGGTGGCGGCGCTGCTCGGGCTGCTGCTCCTGGTGGCGCCCGCGGCCTCGGCGGCCGGCGGGCTGAGCGATGCCGCGGCCACCCTGAAGAAGGGCCAGGTCTACGTCGCCCCGGCCATGACCAGCCGATTCAGCGAGTCCCAGGCCGACGCCCTGAGCAAGAAGATCGACAAGGCCGACAAGCCGATCTTCATCGCGGTCATCCCCGACTCCGCGTACGCGAAGTCCACCCTCCAGGACCTCCGCACCCTGGTGGGCGTCGACGGCGTCTACGCGGTCTGGCACGACGGCAAGCTCGACGCCGGCGGCGACCGCGGCGCGATGAGCGCCGGCCAGGCGCAGCGCATCGCCGGCGCGGCGCAGCGCTCCAACGGCGGCGACATCGACGCCACCCTGAACTCCTTCGTCGACCAGGCCGCCCCGCAGACCAAGGGCACCGGGGTCAACCACAGCACCTCGATCGCCTGGGTGGTCATCCCGCTCGTGCTGGTCGCGCTCGCCGGCACCGGCGTCTTCCTGCTGTTCCGCCGCGCCAAGAAGCGCAAGGAGGAGCAGGCCCGGGCCGAGCTGGAGCAGTTGCGCCGGGTCGTGGACGAGGACATCACCGCCTTCGGCGAGGAGCTGGACCGGCTCGACTTCAGCCCGTCCGCGGCCGACGCCGACGACGCCCAGCGCACCGACTACACCCACGCCCTGGACTCGTACGAGAAGTCCAAGCGGCTGATGGACGAGGCGAAGAAGCCCGAGGACGTCAAGCAGGTCACCGAGGCGATCGAGGACGGCCGCTTCTCGCTGGCCACCCTGGCCGCCCGGCGGGAGAAGCGGCCGCTGCCCGAGCGCCGTCCCCCGTGCTTCATGGACCCCCGGCACGGCCCGTCCGTCAAGGACGTGGACTGGGCCCCGGCCGGCGGCTCCGCCCGCGCCGTGCCGGTCTGCCAGGCCGACGCGGACCGGGTGGCGGCCGGCCTCGACCCGGCGATCCGCACCGTCGACACCGACCAGGGCCCGCAGCCGTACTGGAACGCCGGCCCCGCGTACGCCCCGTACGCCGGCGGGTACTACAGCGGCTTCGGCGGCGGCGGCCTGCTGCCCGGCCTGCTGGTCGGCACCATGCTCGGCTCGATGATGAGCTCCCCGGCCTACGCGGCGGCGCCGATGATGGACGGCGGCTACCAGGACCAGTACGAGGGCGGCGACTTCACCGGCGCCGACTTCAACGCGGCCGACTTCGGAGGCGGCGACTTCGGTGGCGGTGGCGACTTCGGCGGCGGGGACTGGTAGTCCGACGAGCCGACCGACCAGGTCAGCGGCCCCGCCGGTGCTCCGGCGGGGCCGCTCCCGTTCGCGCGGGGACGCGCGGGAGGCGCGCGGGAGGCTAGGGTCGGGGCATGCACGGTCGTGACGCCCACAGTGAGGAACCGGTCCGGGTGACCGCCTGGGTGCGGGGCAAGGTCCAGCAGGTCGGGTTCCGCTGGTGGACCAGGGCGCGGGCGCTGGAGATCGGCCTGACCGGCTACGCCGGCAACCTCGGCGACGGCCGGGTGCAGGTGGTGGCCGAGGGGCTCGCGGCCGACTGCGAGCAGTTGTTGGCCATGCTGCGCGGCCCGGGGACCCCGGGGAACGTCAGCGGGGTCACCGAGATCTGGACGGCCGTCGGCCCGGGCTACGAGGGCTTCGAGATCCGCTGAGCCGTCCCGGGCCCGCCCCGGGCCAGCCCCGCGGCGACCCGGGAGGCGGCTCGCCGCTCGGTCCGCAAGCGGGCTTCCGCGAAAAGATCCGGAACTGGCGGTGTCACGAGGTTGCCATCCGGGCAGACTCGTGGTTGACTCCGCATCGAACGATGATCCACGAGCACGGAGTGGACCGGGCCCGAGGCCCCCAGGCGTGACGACTCCGCCGGGCAGGTGACAGGGGCGCGGTAGCGTGCGGTGATCGTGTTGACCCTTTCCGTCTTTGGTGAGACGCTGGAAGCCCGCGCACACGACCGCGTTCTCCCGGCAGGCGCATACCCTCGTGAGCCCAGCTCACGGTGTTGTGCCGTAGTGCCCAGCCAGCACTTCCGGTGACGCGCCGCGCGTGCGTCCCCCTTCCCCCTAGACCTGTACCGTTCCGGTTCGGTCACTCAGCGTGGAGGACCATTCATCATGGCAAAGGCGCTTCTCGGGTACGTCGGCGGCCCCGACCCGCGAATGCTCTCCGAGATGCGACGGCTTCAGCAGCGCGTCCAGGATCTTGAAGCCGAGCTCCTTCGGATGCAGGCTGAGAACGACGCTCTGACCGCTGTCGCTGGCGAGCACTCGCTGCTCAACAGCATCGATCTGGATCAGCGGGAGCCGGCTCTCACCTGAGTCCCGCCCGGTCCTCGCAGATCGACGCCGCTGTGCACTGAGCCGCCCCGAAAGGGACGCAGCTTGCAAGGGACGCCCGGATGTGGCGTCCCTTCGTCGTGTCCGGCTCCGGATACAGTCGGTTCCTGTCGTGAGCGATTGAGGAGACCGGCCGCGTGCACCTGAAGAGTCTGACGCTGCGCGGGTTCAAGTCCTTCGCCTCCAGCACCACCCTGCGCTTCGAGCCGGGCATCACCTGCGTCGTCGGGCCGAACGGCTCGGGGAAGTCGAACGTGGTCGACGCGCTGTCCTGGGTGATGGGCGAGCAGGGGGCCAAGTCGCTGCGCGGCGGCAAGATGGAGGACGTCATCTTCGCCGGGACCAGCGGGCGCGCCCCGCTCGGCCGCGCCGAGGTCAGCCTCACCATCGACAACGGCGACGGTGCCCTGCCGATCGACTACTCCGAGGTGACCATCACCCGGACCATGTTCCGCAACGGCGGCAGCGAGTACGCGCTCAACGGCGAGACCTGCCGCCTGCTGGACATCCAGGAACTGCTCTCCGACTCCGGCATCGGCCGCGAGATGCACGTCATCGTCGGCCAGGGGCAGCTGGACTCCGTCCTGCACGCCGACCCGATGGGCCGACGCGCCTTCATTGAGGAGGCGGCCGGCGTCCTCAAGCACCGCAAGCGCAAGGAGAAGGCGCTGCGGAAGCTGGACGCGATGCAGGCCAACCTCAACCGGATCCAGGACCTGGTGGCCGAACTGCGCCGCCAGCTCGGACCGCTCGGCCGACAGGCCCGGATCGCCCGCCGGGCCGCCGGGATCCAGGCCGACCTGCGCGACGCCCGGCTGCGGCTGCTCGCCGACGACCTCGGCGCGCTGCGCCGGGCCGTCGAGGCCGAGGTCGCGGACGAACTGGCGCTGCGGCTGCGCCGGACCACCGTCGAGCAGGAACTGGCCCGCGCGGTGCAGCGCGAGCGCGTCCTGGAGGCGCAGGTCCAGCAGCTCGGCCCCGGCCTGGAGACCGCCCGGCAGACCTGGTACCGGCTCTCCGCGCTGGCCGAACGCACCCGCGGCACCGTCGGGCTGGCCGAGGCCCGGGCCCGGCACGCCGTCGCCGGGGGCCGGGGCGAGGAACGGCGCGGGCGCGATCCTGAGGAGCTGGAGCGGGAGGCCGAGCAGGTCCGCGAACAGGAGGCCGCGCTGACCGAGGCGCTGGAGGAGGCCCGGTACGCGCTGGCCGAGGCCGTCGAGCGCAAGGGCGGACTGGAACGGGACCTGGCCGCCGAGGAGCGCCGGCTGCGGGACGCCGCCCGGGCCATCGCCGACCGCCGGGAAGGCCTGGCCCGGCTGCAGGGGCAGGCCGCCGCCGCCCGGTCCAAGGCCGCCGCGGCGCAGGCCGAGATCGGCCGGCTCACCGAGGCCAGGGACGAGGCGCTGCTGCGCGCCGAGGCGGCCCAGGGCGAACTGGACGAACTCCAGCAGCAGGTGGACGGCCTGGCCGGGGAGGACGAACAGGCCGAGGCCCGGTACCGGCGGGCGCGCGAGCGGCTGGCCGCCGTGGAGGCGGAACTGGCCGCGGCCCGGGAGACGGCCGGCGCCGCCGAGCGCGAGCGGGCCGGGCTGACCGCGCGGCACGAGGCGCTCTCCCTCGGGCTGCGCCGCAAGGACGGCACCGGGGCGCTGCTGGAGGCGGGGGAGCGGCTGGGTGGGCTGCTCGGCCCGGCGGCCGCGCTGCTGAGGATCGAGCCGGGGTACGAGGTGCCGCTCGCCGCGGCGCTCGGTGCGGCGGCCGACGCGGTGGCCGTCGACTCGCCGTCCGCCGCCGCCGGGGCGCTGCGGCTGCTGAGGACCGAGGACGCCGGCCGGGCCGCGCTGCTGATCGCCGGCGCCGCCGAAGTCGCGGAGGCGGCGGGGGAGTTGCCCGCCGGTTCCCGCTGGGCGGCCGAACTGGTGGAGGGTCCGGCCGAGTTGCTCGGTGCGGTCCGGCGGCCGCTGGCCGGGGTGGCGGTGGTCGTGGACCTGGACCAGGCGCTGCTGCTGGTCGCCTCGCGGCCCGGGATCCGCGCCGTCACCGCCGACGGGGACCTGCTCGACGCCGGCTTCGCCCAGGGCGGGTCCGGCGGTGCGCCCAGCCTGCTGGAGATCCAGGCGGCGGTGGACGAGGCGGCCCGGGCGATCGGTGAACTCACCGCCCGCTGTGCCGAGTCGGCCGAGCGCCTCGCCGAACTCACCGAGCAGCGACGGGAGTCGGCAGCCGAGGCGGAGCAACTGGCCGAGCGGCGGCGGCAGGCCGAGAAGGACCGGGCGCAGGTCGCCGGGGCGCTCGGCCGGCTCGGCGGGCAGGCCCGCGCCGCCGCCGGGGAGGCCGAGCGGCTGTCGGCCGCGGCCGCACGGGCCGAGCAGGGGCTGACCGAGCTGCTGGACGGTGCCGAGGAACTGGCGCGGCGCCTGGCCGCCGCCGAGGAGTCGGCCAGGGCGGGGGAGGACGAGCCGGACGCCGCCGAACAGCAGCGGCTGGCCGAGGCCGCGAGCGACGCCCGGCAGGCCGAGCTGGAGGCCCGGCTCGCCGTGCGCACCCACGAGGAGCGGGTCCGCGCCCTGGCGGGCCGGGCCGACCAGCTGGACCGGGCCGCCCGCGCCGAGCGCGAGGCGCGCGCCCGGGCCGCCGAGCGCCGCCGGCGCGCCGAGCACGACGCCTCGGTGGCGAACGCCGTCGCGGCGGGCGCCCGGCAGCTGCTGGCCTGCCTGGAGGTGTCGCTGGCCCGCGCGGACGCCGGGCGCGCGGCCGTCGAACAGGCGCGCTCCGAGCGCGAGCAGGAGCTGCGCGAGCACCGGGAGCACGGCCGCGGGCTCAAGGAGGAGCTGGACAAGCTCGTCGACGCCGGGCACCGGGACGAGGTGCTGCGGGCCGAGAAGCGGCTGCGGATCGAGCAGCTGGAGGCGCGCGCGCTGGAGGAGTTCGGCATCGACGGCGGCGAACTGCTCGCCTCGTACGGGCCGGACCAGCCCGTCCCGCCGTCGCCCCCGCAGGACGGGACGGAGCCGGGGGAGCCGTACCCGTACGTCCGCGCCGAGCAGGAGAAGCGGCTGCGGGCGGCCGAGAAGGCGTACCAGCAGCTCGGCAGGGTCAACCCGCTGGCGCTGGAGGAGTTCACCGCGCTGGAGGAGCGCCACCGCTTCCTCGGCGAACAGCTGGACGACCTCAAGCGCAGCCGGCGCGACCTGATGGACATCGTCCGGGACGTGGACCAGCGGGTCGAGCAACTGTTCACCTCGGCGTACCACGACACCGCCGCCCAGTTCGAGGGCGTCTTCGCCCGGCTCTTCCCGGGCGGCGAGGGCCGGCTGGTGCTGACCGACCCGGACGACATGCTCGGCACCGGGGTCGAGGTGGAGGCCCGCCCGCCGGGCAAGAAGGTCAAGCGGCTGTCGCTGCTCTCCGGCGGCGAGCGCTCGTTGACCGCGGTGGCGCTGCTGGTGGCGATCTTCAAGGCCCGGCCCAGCCCGTTCTACGTGATGGACGAGGTGGAGGCGGCGCTGGACGAGACCAACCTGCGCCGGCTGATCGGGATCATGGAGGAGCTGCGGGAGAGCTCCCAGCTGATCGTCATCACCCACCAGAAGCTCACCATGGAGTCGGCCGACGCCCTCTACGGCGTGACGATGAAGGGCGACGGCATCTCCCGGGTGATCAGCCAGCGGCTGCGCGAAGAGCACCGGGAGCGGCGGCCGCGGGCGGTACGCACCGCATCGGTGTAGTGCGCACCGCATCGGTGCGGGTCGGCTGCGGTCTATCCGGGCCCCGGTCGCGGATACTGGAGCGGTTATGGAATACGTGATTCTTGCCGTAGTCATCGCCGTGATCGCCATCGGTGCGATCGCGGGCCTCGTCGTTTCCGGCAGACGACGCCAGCAGCTGCCCCCGAAGTCGCAGGCGCCGGTCATCACGGCGCCGAAGCCCACCCCGCAGGAACCCCAGGTCGGCGAGGAGTCCGCGCCGCCGACCGAGGCGCCCCGCCGCACCGTCGAGGAGGTGGAACTCCCGGCGGAGCCGGAGGCCCCCGAGGCCCCCGAGGCCCCCGAGGCCGTCGAGGTCGTGCCCGCCGAGGCCGAGGCGGCGCCCGCCGTCGAGGTCCCCGAGCCCACCGCCGGCCGACTGGTCCGGCTGCGCTCGCGGCTCTCCCGTTCGCAGAACTCGCTCGGCAAGGGCCTGCTCTCGCTGCTCTCCCGGGAGCACCTGGACGAGGACACCTGGGAGGAGATCGAGGACACGCTGCTCACCGCCGACGTCGGTGTCACCCCGACCCAGGAGCTGGTCGAGCGGCTGCGCACCCGGGTGAAGGTGCTCGGCACCCGTACCCCCGACGAGCTGCGCGCGCTGCTGCGCGAGGAACTGGTCGAGCTGATCGGCAAGGACGCCGACCGCACCGTCCGCTCCACCAAGCACGAGGAGGGCCCGGCGGTGGTCCTGGTGGTCGGCGTCAACGGCGTCGGCAAGACCACCACCACCGGCAAGCTGGCCCGCGTCCTGGTCGCCGACGGCCGCAGAGTGGTGCTCGGCGCCGCCGACACCTTCCGTGCCGCCGCCGCCGACCAGCTCCAGACCTGGGGCGAGCGGGTGGGTGCGCGCACCGTGCGCGGCCCGGAGGGCGGGGACCCGGCCTCGATCGCGTTCGACGCGGTCAAGGAGGGCATCGCCGAGGGCGTCGACACCGTGCTGGTCGACACCGCCGGCCGCCTGCACACCAAGACCGGCCTGATGGACGAGCTGGGCAAGGTCAAGCGGGTCGTCGAGAAGCACGGCCCGGTGGACGAGGTGCTGCTGGTGCTGGACGCCACCACCGGCCAGAACGGCCTGGTCCAGGCCCGGGTGTTCGCCGAGGTGGTCGACATCACCGGCATCGTGCTGACCAAGCTGGACGGCACCGCCAAGGGCGGCATCGTGGTCGCGGTCCAGCGCGAGCTGGGCGTGCCGGTCAAGCTGATCGGTCTGGGCGAGGGCGCGGACGACCTGGCTCCGTTCGAGCCGGGCGCGTTCGTGGACGCGCTGATCGGGGACTGACGCCCTCCCCGTACGCGCGACGGTACGTACCTCAGGGCGCACGAAGGGCCCGCCCCTCGGGCGGGCCCTTCCGCATGCCGGGCGGCGGGTCAGGAGGCCATCCAGGCCGGCTCGGCGGTGCGCTCGCGGCTGCGGTGGCAGGCGTAGGCGAGGGTGCCGAGCAGTAGCCGGGCCTCCGGCGGGCAGCCCGCGTTGTCGCGGGTGGGGCGGCGCAGCCAGCGGACCGGCCCGAGGCCGTCGAGGACGGTGGGCGGGGCGGCGACGTAGCTGCCCTCGCCGTGGCAGGCCAGGTCGAGCGCGGCGTCGTCCCAGCCCATCCGGTACAGCAGGTCGGGCAGGCGCCGGGCGGTGCCGGCGGCGACCAGGAACTGGAGCCGGCCGGTGGGGGCGGCGAGCACCGGGCCCACCTGGGTGCCCATCCGCTCCAGCCGGACCAGGGCCTGGAGGCCGGCCTGCTCGGGGACGTCCAGGACGTCGAAGGCGCGGCCGGTGGGGAAGAGCACCGAGCCCTCGGCGCGGGGGGCGCGGGCCCGGCCGCCGCCGCCCGGCGCGGGGTGCAGGCCGGGGGCGGCGCAGCGGGGGGAGCCGCAGGGACAGCGGGTCGGGGCGGTGGCGCCGGCGACCGGGGTGCCGGTGGCCGGGTCGCCGGTGACGACCGCCCAGCCCCAGCGGCCGGTGTACTCCGCGGCGGCCTGGGACGCGGTGACCTTGGTGCGGCGGCGCGCGCCCAGCGGTGCCAGCCGCAGGTGCCCCAGTCGAAGTTCGCCGAACAGGTTGTCCATGCCTCCCCCAACAGGTTCTCGTTGCCGATGGTTACGGGACGGTGACTGTGTGTCGATTGTCAGCCGTGTGGTGCGTAGTGCGGTGGCGGCGCGCAGCGCGTGGTGTGCGCCTGTTCCGCCGGTGCGCCTCGGGCGCCGCCTTGTGGGGGCGGCGCCGATGCCGGATCGTCGTGTGCGTGGGGCTGTCGCCGTCCCGAGTGAACGGTGAACTCGCCTGTGGCTGCGGTGGATTGCGGTGTCCGCCGGGTCCTCCGGGGCGCTTCGGTGGACTTGGCGACCCGCATATGCCGGGCCGTTGGGACTCCCTAAGTGAAGCGTGTGCCCTCGGGCTTCGGTTCACTCCTGGGGGTGGCGAAAGGTGGCGTTTCGCCAGGGCCGCTCCCGCGGGCTCGTCGTGGGGCATTACGTTCAGCGTGCGGATGTCGTCGAGGAGTCCGTTCCGGGCCGCCGAGGCGCGGGAGTCGGGGATCTGACGGATCGTCCGCAACGCTGGCACACCAGTGCGAGGGCGTCGCGGTACGGCGGTGCCGTGGCACGGCAGCACCTCAGGCACGGCACGTCTGGCAAGAGCCCGCAACCGTCGGGCGGTCACGATCGGGGGCCCCGCTAGGGGCCGGGCGGGATGGGGACGTTACCCATGGCAGAGAAGCAGCCGAATGAGAAGTTGACCACGTGGTTCGCCCGCAGTGGCTGGTCCAAGGGCGAGTTGGCCCGCCAGGTCAACCGCCGGGCCCGGCAGATCGGCGCCCACCACGTGTCCACCGACACCTCGCGGGTGCGCCGCTGGCTCGACGGAGAGCAGCCCCGCGAGCCGATCCCCAAGATCATGTCGGAGCTCTTCTCCGAGCGGTTCGGCTCGGTGGTCTCGATCGAGGACCTCGGCCTGCGCGCCGCGATCCCGGTCTCGACCGTGGGCGGCGGCGTCGACCTGCCGTGGAGCGGTCCGCAGACCGTCCAGCTGATCAGCGACTACTCCCGCAGCGACCTCATGCTCAACCGCCGGGGCTTCCTCGGCACCTCGCTGGCGCTGACCGCGGGCGCCGCGCTGATCGAGCCGATGCAGCGCTGGCTCACCCCCGGCCCGACCGGCGTCCCGACCCCGATCCTCACCGCGGCCAACGGCGGCGAGGCGTTCACCGGCCGGCTCTCCGAACCCGAGCTCGAACTGCTCGAGCAGACCACGGTCATGTTCCGGCAGTGGGACGCGCAGAACGGCGGCGGGCTGCGCCGCAAGGCCGTCGTCGGCCAGCTGCACGAGGTCACCGACCTGCTCCAGGAGACGTACAGCGAGGACACCACCAAGCGGCTGTTCCGGCTCACCGCCGAACTCGCCCACCTGGCCGGGTGGATGTCGTACGACGTCGGGATGCACCCGAGCGCGCAGAAGTACTACGTGCTCGCCCTGCACGCGGCCAAGGAGGCGGGCGACCGCCCGTTCGGCGCGCTGATCCTCACCGACATGAGCCGCCAGATGATCCACCTCAACCGGGGCGAGGACGCCCTGGAGCTCATCCACCTGGCCCAGTACGGCAGCCGCGACACCGCCACCGCGCGCCAGCAGTCCCTGCTGTACGCGATGGAGGCGCGCGCCTACGCCACCATCGGCGAGGTCAACCGCTGCGCCCGGGCGGTCCGGCTGGCCGAGGACACCTTCACCGACATCCGGGAGGGGGACCAGGAGCCGGACTGGCTGAAGTTCTTCTCGCCGGCCGAGCTGAACGCCGAGAACGCGCACTCCTTCCGCGACCTCGCGTACCACTCGGACAACGCCGAGCTCTACGCCTCGATGTCCGCGCCGGTGATGGAGACCGCGGTCGACCTGTTCCGCCAGGACGCCGACCACGTGCGCTCGTACGCCTTCAACCTGATCGGCATGGCCAGCGTCCACCTGCTGCAGAAGGAGGCCGAGCAGGCGGCGGTGATGGCCGAGCAGGCGGTGGACATCGCCACCAAGGTGCGCTCGGAGCGGCTGAACTCCCGGGTGCGCAAGACCACGGAGGCCGCGGCGGCCCGGTTCAAGGGCGTGGACGCGGTGAGCCGGCTCAAGGAGCGGGTGGTCCAGGACATCCCGGAGTTCGTCTCGGTGGTCTGACCGGTCCCGCCGAGGGCCTTCCGAGGGAAGCTCCACCGACCGTGGCGGCCGCCGCCGTCACGGTCGGTGGCATGTCCGGAGTCCGGCGGTGCGGCCGGCAGCGCGGCGGTTCGGGCCGGGTGGGGCCGCGGTTCACGCAGCCGTAACCCGCGCGTCGCACGTGTCACGGCGGTGAAACAACCGGCCACACCGGCCGAAACCCGCCTTCGACACGCTCGTCCCAACGCCGACGCCCCGGGTGGCACCACGGGACGGATCCCCGGGTACGGATCGGCCTGGACGCAGAGGAGACGCCGATGCCGGACGGCTTCAGTGCGGGCGACACCGCCTTCGTACTCATCAGTGCCGCCCTGGTCATGCTGATGACCCCGGGGCTGGCCTTCTTCTACGGGGGGATGGTCAGGGCCAAGAGCACGCTGAACATGCTGGCGATGAGCTTCCTCTCGCTCGGCATCGTCAGCGTGCTGTGGGTCCTCTACGGTTACTCGCTCAGCTTCGGGCCCGACTCCTTCGCCGGTCTGATCGGAAA
Organism: Kitasatospora sp. NPDC001095; assembly: GCF_053598615.1. NCBI lineage: Bacteria > Bacillati > Actinomycetota > Actinomycetes > Kitasatosporales > Streptomycetaceae > Kitasatospora > Kitasatospora sp. NPDC001095. Next base: position 43,303 of record NZ_JBSFKQ010000028.1, read on the forward strand.
CCTGGACCACCTCGGGATGCGCGGCCTCGGCCTCGACCAGCTGGCCGGCTCCATCCCGGTCACCGCCTTCGCGCTCTTCCAGCTGATGTTCGCGGTCATCACCCCGGCGCTGATCAGCGGCGCCGTGGCGGACCGGGCGAGATTCGCCGCCTGGGGGCTGTTCATCGCGCTCTGGGTGACCGTCGTCTACTTCCCGGTCGCGCACTGGGTGTTCTTCTTCGACGGCGGCCACGGCGGCTGGCTGGGAGACCGCAACGGCGTGATCGACTTCGCCGGCGGGACCGCCGTGCACATCAACGCGGGCGTCGCCGGGCTCGCCCTCTGCCTGGTGCTGGGCAAGCGGATCGGCTTCCGGAAGGACCCGATGCGCCCGCACAGCCTGCCGCTGGTGATGCTCGGCTCCGGACTGCTCTGGTTCGGCTGGTTCGGCTTCAACGCGGGCTCGGCGCTGGCCGCCAACGGCGTCGCCGCGATGGCGATGGTCAACACCCAGGTCGCCACCGGCGCGGCGCTGATCGGCTGGCTGGTCTGCGAGAGGTTCAGGCACGGCGCGTTCACCACGTTGGGTGCCGCCTCCGGAGCGGTGGCCGGGCTGGTCGCGATCACCCCGGCCTGCGGCTCGGTCAGCCCGCTCGGGGCGGTGGCGATCGGGCTGGTCGCGGGCGCGGTCTGCTGCGCCGCCGTCTCGCTGAAGTACCGCTGGGGCTTCGACGACTCGCTCGACGTGGTGGGCGTGCACGCGGTCGGCGGCGCGGTCGGCTCGCTGCTGGTCGGGCTGTTCGCCACCGGCGGAGTCGGCCAGGGCGTCAAGGGCCTGTTCTACGGGGGCGGGATCGGGCAACTCGGCAAGCAGGCGATGGGCGTGGCGGTGGTCGCGGCGTACTCCTTCGTGCTGTCCTGGCTGCTGGCCAAGGCGGTGGACCGGCTGATCGGCTTCCGGGTCGCCGCGGACGTCGAGGTGGCCGGCATCGACCGGGCCGAACACGCCGAGTCCGCCTACGATTTCAGCGCCGTGGGGGCGGGCCTGGCCCGGGCCCTGCCGGGCCTGGCCGTCGCTGCCGCGAAGCCCGTCGCCGAACGGTCCGCCGCCGCGGAGCCGGACCCGGAGCCCGCGGCGAAGCCCGCCGAGAAGAAGACCGAGGTCGACGCCCGATGAAGCTCATCACCGCCGTGATCAAGCCGTACCGACTGGACGAGGTGAAGGCCGCCCTGCAGGCCTTCGGGGTGCAGGGCCTGACCGTCACCGAGGCCAGCGGCTACGGCCGCCAGCGCGGCCACACCGAGGTGTACCGGGGGGCCGAGTACACCGTGGACCTGGTACCGAAGGTCAGGATCGAGGTCCTGACCGAGGACGAGGACGCCGAGGACCTGATCGAGGTCCTGGTGAACGCCGCCAGGACCGGGAAGATCGGCGACGGCAAGGTGTGGAGCGTCCCGGTCGACACCGCCGTACGGGTCCGCACCGGCGAGCGCGGGCCGGACGCCCTGTAGCCCGACCGCGCACCGGCGGGCCCTTCGCCAGGGGAGGGTCCCCCCGACGGCGCACCGGCGTCCCCCGGCCGGCCGAACGGCTCGTCCTCGGGCCGGAACGGCGGTACGGGGCTCACCGGTGCGACGGTCCACCAGCACGACGGACGGGACTCCGCGCATGACCACCGAGACCAGCCCCTCCGACCCCGTCGACCCCTGTGACCCCGCGGGGCACGCCGCCGCCCGGGCCGCGCTGCTCGCCGGCCCCGGTCCGGGCGGCCGCCCCCGCCGGCGGGCGCTCGCCCGGCTCACCGACGACTGGCTGGCCGGGCTGCTCGCCGCCGCCGGCGCCCCGCCCGGCGTCGCGCTGGTCGCGGTCGGCGGGTACGGGCGCGGCGAGCTCTCCCCGCGCAGCGACCTGGACGTCCTGCTGCTGCACTCCGGCCCGATCGCCCGGGAGCTGCCCGAGCGGATCTGGTACCCGGTCTGGGACGCGGGCGCCCGGCTCGACCACGCGGTGCGCACGGTGGCCGAGGCCCGTTCGGTCGCCGCCGCCGACCTCAAGGCCCAGCTCGGCCTGCTGGACGCCCGCCACCTCGCCGGGGACCGGGCGCTCACCGATGCGCTGCGCTCCGCGGTGCTCACCGACTGGCGCGCGAGCGCCCCCGCACGCCTGCCCGAGCTGCGCGAGCTGGCCCGCGCGCGGGCCGAACGGCAGGGTGAGCTGGCCTTCCTGCTGGAACCCGACCTCAAGGAGGCCCGCGGCGGCCTGCGCGACGTCGTGGTGCTGGACGCGATCGCCGCCACCTGGCTCGCCGACGCGCCCCGGGACGGCCTGGACGCCGCCGCGCGGCGGCTGGCCGACGTGCGCGACGCCCTGCACCTGGCCACCGGCCGGGCCACCGACCGGCTGGGCCTCCAGGACCAGGACCAGGTCGCCGAGCGGCTCGGGGTGCTGGACGCCGACACCCTGCTGCGCCGGGTCTACGAGGCGGCCCGCACCATCGCGTACGCGGGCGACGTCACCTGGCGGGCGGTGGACCGGGTGCTGGCGGCCCGCGCCGACCGCGGTCGGCGGGTGCGCCGTCCGGGCATCCCGTTCGTCGGCCCCGGCCGCGGCGCCGGAGGGCAGGTCCACGGCGCCGGAGGGCGGGCCCGGGGCGCGGTCGAGCGGCGGCCGCTCGCCGAGGGCGTGGTCGAGCAGGACGGCGAGGCGGTGCTCGCCCGGGGCGCCCGGCCGGCCGCCGACCCGGTGCTGCCGCTGCGCGCCGCGGCGGCCGCCGCGCAGAACGGGCTGACCGTCTCGTACGCCACGGTGCGCCGGCTGGCCGCCGAGTGCCGCCCGCTGCCGGTGCCCTGGCCGGACGAGGCGCGCGAGCAGCTGGTCACCCTGCTGGGCGCGGGGGAGGCGGCCGTCCCGGTGTGGGAGGCGCTGGAGGCGGAGGGGCTGGTCCGGCGGCTGCTGCCGGACTGGGAGCGGGTGCGCTGCCGTCCGCAGCGCAACGCCGTGCACCGCTGGACGGTGGACCGGCACCTGGTGGAGACGGCGGTGCGGGCCGCCGCGATGACCCGCCGGGTGGCCAGGCCGGACCTGCTGCTGGTCGCCGCGCTGCTGCACGACATCGGCAAGGGCTGGCCGGGGGACCACAGCGAGGCCGGCGAGGTGATCGTCCGCGACCTCGGCCCCCGGATGGGCTTCGGCCCCGAGGACACCGAGACGCTGGCGGTGCTGGTCCGCCACCACCTGACCCTGGTGGACACCGCGACCCGGCGCGACCCGGACGACCCGGCGACCGTCGAGGCGATCACCAAGGTGGTCACCACCCGGGCCGAGCTGGAGCTGCTGCGCGCGCTCACCGAGGCGGACGCGCTGGCCACCGGCCCCGCCGCGTGGAGCGCCTGGCGGGCCTCACTGGTGGACGGCCTGGTGGCCCGGGTGGCGGACCGGCTGGCCGGGGCGGGCGCCCCGCCGGTGGTGCCGGCGCCGACCGCCGAGCAGGAGCGGCTCGTGGTGGAGGCCGCCAGGACGGGGCAGCCCGCCCTGTCGCTGCGGGCCCGGTCCGAGGGGACGGCGCCGGGCGCCGAGCCGATGGGCGTCGAGCTGGACCTGGCGGTCCCGGACCGTCCCGGGCTGCTCGGCACCGCCGCCGGGGTGCTCGCGCTGCACCGGCTGGCCGTCCGCTCGGCCGGGCTGCGCGAGCTGGACCCGGTGGGCGCCGGGCCGGTGCTGCTGCTGTCCTGGCGGGTGGCGGCCCAGTACGGCGAGCTGCCCGAGGCGGCCCGGCTGCGGGCCGACCTGCGCCGGGCACTGGACGGCTCGCTGGACGTCGCCCGCCGGCTCGCCGAGCGGGACGCCGCGGCCCCGCGCCGCCGGGGCATCCCCACCCCGCCGCCGCTGGTCGCGGTGGCGCCCTTGGTGGCCTCGGCGACCGCGACCGTGCTGGAGGTCCGCGCGCACGACGCCCCCGGGCTGCTGCACCGGATCGGCCGGGCACTGGACGGAGCGGGCGTGCGGGTGCGCACCGCGCACGTCTCCACGCTGGGCGCGGAGGCCGTCGACTCGTTCTACCTGACCGACGGGGCCGGCCGGCCGCTGACCGCCCGGCGGGCCGGCGAGGTGGCGGCGGCGGTCCGGGCCGCGCTGGGCTGAGCGCTCGGCGTGGCGTGGCGGGCCCCGCGGGGGAAGGCCGGGAGGGAGGCCGGACGGCGGGTCGGCCGGGGTGCGGGCGGGGTGCGCGCGGGCGTTCCGACCGGGGGTGGAGACCGTACCCGGGGCGGCCGGATACCCTGGGGGGCGACGACCGTACCGATACCGATGCCGCAGAGGACCCGCGACGACGTGTTCGACACCCTTTCCGATCGCCTCGCAGCGACGTTCAAGAACCTCCGGGGCAAGGGCCGCCTGAGCGAGGCGGACATCGACGCCACCGCCCGCGAGATCCGCATCGCGCTGCTGGAGGCGGACGTCGCGCTGCCGGTCGTCCGGGCCTTCATCAAGCAGGTCAAGGAGCGGGCGCTCGGTGCCGAGGTCTCCGGCGCGCTGAACCCCGCGCAGCAGATCATCAAGATCGTCAACGAGGAGCTCATCGCGATCCTCGGCGGCGAGACCCGCCGGGTGCGGTTCGCCAAGAGCGGCCCGACGGTGATCATGCTCGCCGGTCTCCAGGGTGCCGGTAAGACCACCCTCGCGGGCAAGCTCGGCCACTGGCTGAAGAAGCAGAAGCACACCCCGCTGCTGGTCGCCTGCGACCTCCAGCGCCCCAATGCGGTCAACCAGCTCCAGGTGGTCGCCGAGCGCGCCGGCGTGGCCTTCTACGGCCCGCAGCCGGGCAACGGCGTCGGCGACCCGGTGCAGGTGGCCACGGACTCGATCGAGTACGCCAAGCAGAAGCAGTACGACGTCGTCATCGTCGACACCGCCGGCCGCCTGGGCATCGACGCCGAGCTGATGCAGCAGGCCGCCGACATCCGCGCCGCGGTGAACCCGGACGAGGTCCTGTTCGTCGTCGACGCGATGATCGGCCAGGACGCCGTCACCACCGCGCAGGCCTTCCTCGACGGCGTCGACTTCACCGGCGTGGTGCTCTCCAAGCTCGACGGCGACGCCCGCGGCGGTGCCGCCCTGTCGGTCGCGCACGTCACCGGCCGGCAGATCATGTTCGCCTCCAACGGCGAGAAGGTCGACGACTTCGACGCCTTCCACCCGGACCGGATGGCCTCGCGCATCCTCGGCATGGGTGACGTCCTCTCGCTGATCGAGAAGGCCGAGCAGACCTTCTCGCAGGCCGAGGCGGAGAAGATCGCCGCCAAGCTGCGCGGCGGCCCGAAGCAGTTCACCCTGGACGACTTCCTGTCCCAGCTGGAGCAGGTCCAGAAGATGGGCTCCATCTCCAAGCTGCTCGGCATGCTGCCGGGCATGGGCCAGATCCGGGACCAGATCAACAACATCGACGACAAGGACGTCAACCGGGTCGGCGCGATCATCAAGTCGATGACCCCGGCCGAGCGCGCCGAGCCGGAGCTGATCAACGGCTCCCGCCGGGCCCGCATCGCCAAGGGCTCCGGCGTCCAGGTCGGCGAGGTGAAGAACCTGGTCGAGCGGTTCTTCGAGGCCCGCAAGATGATGTCCGCGATGGCCTCCGGCAAGGGGATGCCGGGCATGCCGGGCATCCCCGGCATGGGCGGCGGCGCGAAGAAGTCCGGCAAGAAGGCCCCGCAGGCCAAGGGCAAGCGCAAGAGCGGCAACCCGCTGAAGCGCGCGCAGGAGGAGGCCGCGGCCGCCGAGCGCCGCGCGCTCGGCCCGGGCGCCGGCCAGGGTCCGGCGGACGGCGGTGCGTTCGGCCTCGGCGCGGGCAAGGGCCCGGCCGACTTCGAGCTGCCCAAGGAGTTCAAGGACATGCTGTAGTCCTTGATCGGGTCTGGTCGTCGGCCCGTCGTCCGGTTTTTCCGGGCGGCGGGCCGATCGCGTGTCCGATGATGGGGGCATGCGAGTGATGATCAGGGCCCCGAGGGCCGAGGACACGGCCGTTTACGCCGACGCGGTCCGGCGGTCCGCGGAACACATCGGCCGGTGGAACCCGGTCGAGCCGGACGGACTGCCCGACCTGCTGAAGCGCCAGGGCTCCGGGCTGCGGACCTTCCTGATCCTCGACCGGGAGACCGGCGGACTGGTCGGCAAGGTGAACGTCGCCAACATCGTGATGAGCCGGTTCTGCAACGCCACGCTGGGCTACGACTCGTACCTGCCGTTCAACGGCACCGGGCGGATGACCGAGGGCATGCGGCTGGTCCTGGACCGCTGCTTCGCCCCGCGGTCGTCCGACGGACTGGGCCTGCACCGGCTGGAGATCAACGTCCAGCCGGACAACGAGCGCTCGATCGCGATGGCCAAGCGGCTGGGCTTCCGGCACGAGGGCTTCTCCCCGCGGATGCTGTTCCTCCAGGGGGACTGGCGCGACCACGAGCGGTTCGCGCTGACCGCCGAGGAGTGGCCGGGCGCGACGGCATAACCGCTGGTGGGAGCGGCCGGCGCGGCCGTACGGCGGCTCGGGCGCGGCGTTGCGATTGGCTCGCCCGAGCACCTGTCCGTATTGTCCGATGGGTGACCGAACCCGTGCCACCACGTCAGACTCCCGACCAGCCCTGGCGCTCGGAGGGTGCCCCGCCCCCGCCGCCCAAGCGCCGGATGCCCGGCGGCTGGGTGGGGCTCGCCCTCACCGCCCTCGTGGTGTTCCTGATCTCCGACCTGCTGTTGTCCTTCTTCGGCCCCGCCGGTTCCACCACGATCTCGTACACCGAGTTCAACAACCAGCTGAACAAGGGCAACATCACCAAGATCTACGCCAAGGGCGACGCGATCGAGGGCACCCTCAAGACCGCCCAGCCCAAGCCCGACGGCGGCAAGGGCGACTACACCGAGTTCGACACCCAACGGCCCTCCTTCGCGGGCGACAACCTCTGGGCCACCCTGCAGCAGCAGGGCGTCGAGGTCACCGCCACCTCGCCGATCCAGCAGCGCAGCTTCCTCACCAACCTGCTGCTCTCGCTCGCCCCGATGCTGCTGCTGATCTTCATCTGGGTGATGCTCGCCCGCCGGATGGCCGGCGGACTCGGCGGCGGACCGCTCGGCCGCAAGGCCCCGCCCAAGCCGGTCACCGCCGAGCAGGGCAAGCGCACCACCTTCGCCGACGTGGCCGGCATCGACGAGGTCGAGGCCGAACTCACGGAGGTCGTCGACTACTTGAAGAACCCCGAGCGGTACCGCAGGCTCGGCGCCAAGATGCCGCGCGGCGTGCTGCTGAGCGGCCCGCCCGGAACCGGCAAGACCCTGCTGGCCCGGGCGGTGGCCGGCGAGGCGAACGTGCCGTTCTTCTCCGCCTCCGCCTCCGAGTTCATCGAGATGATCGTCGGCGTCGGCGCCAGCCGGGTCCGCGAGCTGTTCGCCGAGGCCCGCAAGGTCGCCCCGGCGATCATCTTCATCGACGAGATCGACACCATCGGCCGCCAGCGCGGTGCCGGCGGCGGCATGGGCGGGCACGACGAGCGCGAGCAGACGCTCAACCAGATCCTCACCGAGATGGACGGCTTCACCGGCTCCGAGGGCGTCATCGTGATCGCCGCGACCAACCGGGCGGACGTGCTCGACCCGGCGCTGCTGCGCCCCGGTCGCTTCGACCGGCGGATCACCGTCAGCCCGCCCGACCGGGAGGGCCGGGCGGCGATCCTGCGCATCCACAGCCGCAGCGTCCCGCTGGCCGGCGGCACCGACCTCAACCAGCTGGCCAAGGTCACGCCGGGGATGACCGGCGCCGAGCTCGCCAACCTGGTCAACGAGGCCGCGCTGCTGGCCGTCAAGCGCAAGCAGGACGCGGTCAACGAGCGGGACCTCTCGGACGCCCTGGAGAAGGTCCAGCTCGGTGCGGTGCGGCCGCTGGTGATGCCGCAGGAGGAGCGCGAGCGGACGGCGTACCACGAGAGCGGGCACGCGCTGCTGGGCATGCTCCAGCCCGGTGCGGACCCGGTCCGCAAGATCACCATCGTGCCGCGCGGCAGGGCGCTCGGCGTCACCCTCTCCACCCCGGAGGACGACCGCTACTCGTACACCGAGCCCTACCTGCGCGGCCGGATCATCGGCGCGCTCGGCGGCATGGCGGCCGAGCAGGTGGTCTACGGGGTGATCACCACCGGCGCGGAGAGCGACCTGGAGCAGGTCACCAACATCGCCCGCGGGATGGCCGGGCGCTGGGGGATGAGCGAGCGGGTCGGCCGGCTCACCGCGGTGCCCTCCGACCCGCAGGGCGCGTACGGGCTCTCCGCCGCGCCGACCACCCTGGACGCGGTGGACGAGGAGGCCCGGCGGATCGTCTCCGAGTGCTACGACGACGCGCTGCGGATCCTGACCGAGCAGCGGCACCGGCTGGACGCGCTGGCGGCGGCGCTGCTGGAGGCGGAGACGCTGGACGAGGCGGAGGCGTACCGGGCGGCGGGGGTGCCGCGGGGGGCGTCGGCGGAGGGCTCCGGAGGGGCCGAGGGGCCCGGTGGCTCCGGTGGGTCCGAGGGGGCCGGTGGCTCCGAGGGGGCCGACGGCTCCGATGGGTCCAATGGGTCCGATGGGAAGTCGATCGGCCGGGCGTGAAGCCGGGAATCGGGGGCGTGCGCCATGGTGGCGGGCGCTCCCGATTTCGTGTTTCCCCGTCCTTTCCCCGCCTCCTGCCCCGCCTCCTGCCCCGTCTCCTGCCCCGCCTCTCGCCCGTCGCAGTCCCCGCTCTGCCCGGCGATCCCCGCTCTGGCTAGCGCGGCCGCTCGGCGACCAGGTAGCGGAACACGTTCTCCATCCGCACGGAGCCGTCCGCGCGCAGGTACGGCTGGAGCACCTCCTCCAGCTCCTTGGCCACCAGCGAGGCGCCGGAGAACTCCTCGGCCGGCTCGAACAGGCCGGTGGAGAGCAGTCCGCGCACCGCGCTGTCGAGGTCGGCGTAGGCGAACGGGCAGCTCACCCGGCCGCTGCCGGCCGGACGCAGCCCGGCCGGGGCGAGCAGGTCCTCCAGGGCGCCGGGCGCGCTCAGCTCGAACGGGTCGCGCGCGCTGGTCCGGCCCGCCATCCGCCGGGCCACGTCCAGCACCGGGGCGCTCTCGCAGCGCTCCGGCGGCCCCCAGGCGGCCAGCACCACGTGCCCGCCCGGGAGGGCGAGCCGGGCGGCCTCGGCCACCACCGGGCCGGGCTCGGCGGCGCCGGGCAGCTGCTCGAAAACCGTCACCAGCGAATGGGCCGGGTGGGGGACGGCGGATGGTGTCCGGGCCCCCGCGCACACCCGCAGCCGACGGGCGCGGGCCAGCTCGCGCAGCTCGTCGCGCGGCTCCTGTCCGGCGACCTGGGCGCCCCGGCCGGCCGCGAGCAGCAGGGCCAGCCCGGACCGGCAGCCCAGGCCCAGCACGCTGCTCGCCGGGCCGACCTCCAACCGGTCGTAGACCGCCTCGTAGAGCGGCACCAGCATGCGCTCCTGGATCTCCGCCCAGTCGCGCGCCCGCGTGGGGCGCGCCGCCCCGGTCCGCGGGTGGTGCGGGCGTGCGCCCGTCGGTCGTGCGGTCGTGCCGGTCGTCCGCGCTGAAGCCATGGCGGCCTCCCATCCGGTCCTTCGGTGTGCTGCTACGGCTCCCCCAAAGTCCCGCCCCACACCAGCGAACAGCGGGTCGGGCCCGGCGTCCAGAGGGGTGCAGGGTGGTGCGCGCGTGTCACGGTGGTGCGCCCCCATCCGGTGATACCGATTCGAAACCGGGGCCCCGGGCCCCGTACCATTCGCCCCATGGCTAAGGCACCCGTTCTCACCCCTCAGGCGGAAGACTTCCCGCGCTGGTACCAGGACCTCATCAACAAGGCCGAGCTGGCCGACAACGGTCCGGTGCGCGGCACCATGGTCATCCGACCGTACGGCTACGGCCTGTGGGAGCGGATGCAGCAGGAGATGGACGCGCGGATCAAGAAGGCCGGCGCGCAGAACGCCTACTTCCCGATGTTCATCCCGCAGTCCTACCTGACCAAGGAGGCCGAGCACGTCGAGGGCTTCGCCCCCGAGCTCGCGGTGGTCACCCATGGCGGCGGCAAGCAGCTGGAGGAGCCGGTCGTCGTCCGGCCGACCTCCGAGACGATCATCAACGAGTACTTCTCGAAGTGGGTGCAGAGCCACCGCGACCTGCCGCTGCTGATCAACCAGTGGGCCAACGTGGTCCGCTGGGAGCTGCGTCCGCGCGTCTTCCTGCGCACCACCGAGTTCCTCTGGCAGGAGGGCCACACCGCCCACGCCACCTACGAGGACGCCCGTGACTACGCGTCGATGATCCACACCCAGGTCTACGGCGACTTCATGACCAACGTGCTCGGCATCGACGTCGTGCTCGGCCGCAAGACCGCCAAGGAGCGCTTCGCCGGCGCCATCAACACCCTCACCCTCGAGGGCATGATGGGCGACGGCAAGGCCCTCCAGATGGGCACCAGCCACGAGCTGGGCCAGAACTTCGCCAAGGCGTTCAACACCACCTACCAGCTGCAGGGCGCCGAGCGCGAGCACGTCTGGCAGACCTCCTGGGGCGTCTCGACCCGCATGGTCGGCGGCCTGATCATGTCCCACGGCGACGACAACGGCCTGCGGGTGCCCCCGCGCCTGGCCGCCGTCCAGGCCGTCGTGCTCGCGATCAAGGGCGACGACGCGGTCATCGCCAAGGTCCGCGAGATCGGCGCCCAGCTGGAGGCCGCCGGCATCCGGGTCGTGGTCGACGACCGCACCGACACCCCGTTCGGCCGCCGCGCCGTCGACTGGGAGCTCAAGGGCGTCCCGCTGCGCATCGAGGTCGGCCCGCGCGACCTGGAGAACGGCACCGCGATGCTGGCCCGCCGCATCCCGGGCGGCAAGGAGCCGGTCTCCATCGACGCCCTGGCCACGCTGCTCCCGGGCGTGCTGGAGGAGGACCAGGCGCTGCTGCTGCGCCAGTCCCGTGAGCGCCGCGAGTCCCGCACGGTCGACGTCAAGACCATCGACGAGGCCATCGAGGCCGCCGCGACCGGCTGGGGCCGGATCTCCTGGGCCGACCTCGGCGCGGAGGGCGAGGCCAAGCTGGCCGAGCAGGGCGTCACGGTCCGCTGCATCGTCGCCGCCGACGGCTCGGTGCCGCAGACGGACGACCAGGAAGGCAACGTCGCGCTCGTCGCCCGGGCGTACTGACATCCGTTCGGTGTCCGCCGGACGTCCGCCCTCCGCGGGTATTGACCGGCAGCGGCGACATTTGCCCGGAATGCGGATGGGTAAGAATCCGGTAACTGTTCCGGCGTGTCCGCGCGGTGGACATCCCTACTGGCCGGTCAACTCCCGGTATTAACGGAATAGCGGTACGGTGTACGGCCCGTGGCCCTGTCAATCCGGCAGGCCCACGGGCCGTACGTCCTGGGTGGCGACAGCCCGCCCCCCGGACGGAATTCACCAGGCCCGTCGGCGTTGCGACGGGCCGAAACCGGCAGGGGGTTGGTCTTGCGTCAGATCCGGAACGCGCAATTCGCGCGCGGCCTCGCATTCCTGGGAGTTCCCTGTGAATTCCCCGGGAACGGGAACATGCGGAACATCGGCTCGCACTCCATCGTTGGTCTAGCGTGAGCACGACACAGCCCCTCGTTCTCGCGGCCGAACTGGCCGCCGCCTGGAGCGACATCCAGGCCTACCACCAGGACCTTCCCGACCTCGCCTCGCCCGAGGCGCTGATCGGGGAGTCCTCCTCGGCCTGTGGGACGCGGCTCGGTTTCGAGCGCCTCCTCCACGAGGCTGCCCACGGTCTGGCCGCGGCCCGGGACATCCGGGACACCTCGCGGGCCGGCCGCTACCACAACCGGCGCTTCCTGATGCTCGCTTCCGAGCTGGGCCTGGCGCACCCGGTCGAGCCGCACGCGAGCAGCGGCTTCTCCCAGGTGACCATGCTCAAGGAGACCCAGGAGCGGTACGCCGACACCATCGAGCGCCTGGACCGTGCCCTCGGGGCGCACCAGGAGGCGGTGGCCGGCGACGGCGCGACGCGCGCCTTCCGCGGCCCCGCGGCCCGGCACGGCTCCTCCGGGGGCGGCGTGCGGGTCAAGGCGGTCTGCGGCTGCGGGCGCAACGTCCGGGTCGTTCCGTCGGTGCTCGCGCAGGCGTCCATCGTCTGCGGTGCGTGCCAGCAGCCGTTCAAGATCGCCTGAGCGGTCGACGCCCCGGCGGACTGCTGTGCGGGCAGCGGTCCGGCCGGAATGCCGGAGTGCGGCGGCGAGCCGCACTGCGGTGAAGTGAGCACTGCGGAAGTGAGCGGTGCAGCAGGACAGTGGTGATGTCTTCGGGCCGGACCGGGAGCGGGGGCTCCCGGTCGAGCCCTGACCGGGCGCCCGGCCCGCGTACAGGCGGTTCTCGCCGATGTGGCAGAATGGACAGCTGAGTACTCGGCAGCCGGGCAGGACCCCTCTCTCCTACGGCTGGCGTGTCCCTTGAACGGTCCGCCGCGCAACCCCACGCGCTGGCGAGCCCGCTCACCCACGTCAACACCAGGAGAATCCACTCCCGTGGCAGTCAAGATCAAGCTGAAGCGTCTCGGCAAGATTCGCTCCCCGCACTACCGCATCGTCGTCGCCGACGCCCGCACCAAGCGTGACGGCCGCGCGATCGAGGAGATCGGCATCTACCAGCCGACCTACAACCCCTCGAAGATCGAGGTCGACAGCGACCGCGCCCAGTACTGGCTGTCCGTCGGCGCCCAGCCGACCGAGCCGGTGCTCGCCATCCTGAAGCTGACCGGCGACTGGCAGAAGTTCAAGGGCCTGCCGGCTCCGGCGCCGCTGAAGGTCGCCGAGCCGAAGGTCGAGGACTTCTCGCACCTGTTCGCCAAGGCCGTCGCCGGCTTCGAGGACGCCACCACCGGCGTCGCCATCACCCCGAAGGCCAAGAAGTCGGACAAGGCCGAGGCCGAGGCCGAGGCCGACGCCGCCGCCGAGGCCTGATCGTGATCGAGGACGCCCTCGACCACCTGGTGAAGGGCATCGTCGAACACCCCGACGAGGTGCAGGTGCGCTCGCGCAACCTGCGTCGGGGTAACACCATCGAGGTGCGGGTGCACCCCGATGACCTCGGCAAGGTGATCGGCCGGGGCGGCCGTACGGCGCGCGCGCTGCGCACCGTGGTCGGCGCCCTCGGCGGTCGCAACGTCCGGGTCGACCTGGTCGACGTGGACAACATTCGCTGACGCTGCTGTTCGTTCAGCCGTCAGGGCTTGTCAGGCCGACCGGGACGCATGTCGTCCCGGTCGGCCTTTCGCATTTCCATCCGCTTTTCCGTCGCATCGCCGCTTCGCACCATCGCTTCGCGGCACCGCTTCGCAGTCCGTCGCTTTCGTTTCGGCTCAGGAACTCCAGGAGAACGATCACCGTGCAGCTCGTCGTCGGCAGGATCGGCCGTGCCCACGGCATCAGGGGGGACGTCAGTGTCGAGGTCCGCACCGACGAGCCGGAACTCCGGCTCGGCCCCGGTGCCGTCGTGCTCACCGACCCCGCGTCGGTCGGACCGCTGACCGTCGAGTCCGGGCGGGTGCACAGCGGCCGGCTGCTGCTGCGCTTCGTCGGCGTCAAGGACCGCAACGCGGCCGAGGCCCTCCGCGGCACCCTGCTCATCTCCGAGGTCGACCCGGAGGAGAGCCCCGAGGACCCGGAGGAGTACTACGACCACCAGCTGATCGGCCTGGACGTGGTGCTGCTCGACGGCACCCTGGTCGGTGAACTGACCGAGATCGTCCACCTGCCCTACCAGGACCTGCTCACGGTGAAGAAGGCCGACGGGACGGAGGTGCTGGTGCCCTTCGTCAGCCAGATCGTGCCGACCATCGACCTGGAGAACCAGCGTGCCGTGATCACTCCGCCGGCCGGGCTGATCGACCCGGAGCAGGCCGAGGTCGCGGGGACCTCCTCGGCCGAGCGCACCGAGGGCTCCGAGCGCACCGAGGGTTCCGAGGACGCGGAGGAGTCGGAGTGACCGTCGAGGAGCGTGCCGGGTCGGGGGCCGAGGCGGTCGACAGTGCCGTGTCCGACGCTGCCGTGTCCGGTGCTGCCGTGTCCGACGCTGCCGTCTCCGGTGCGGTGCAGAGCGGTATGAGGATCGACGTCGTCACGATCTTCCCCGAGTACCTGGAGCCGCTGGACATCTCGCTGGTCGGCAAGGCCCGCGCCCGCGGCCAGCTGGACGTGCACGTCCACGACCTGCGCGGGTGGACCCACGACGTGCACCGCACGGTCGACGACAGTCCGTACGGCGGCGGCCCCGGCATGGTGATGAAGCCCGAGCCGTGGGGCGAGGCGCTGGACGCGGTGGTCGCCGCCGGCCCCGAGGGGCAGGTGCCCACGCTGGTCGTGCCGACCCCGAGCGGGCGCCCGTTCACCCAGGAGCTCGCCCAGGAGCTGGCAGGCCGCCCCTGGCTGGCCTTCACCCCCGCCCGGTACGAGGGCATCGACCGCCGGGTGATCGAGGAGGCGGCCACCCGGATGCCGGTGGTCGAGGCCTCGATCGGCGACTACGTGCTGGCCGGCGGCGAGGTCGCCGTGCTGGTGATGGTCGAGGCGATCGCCCGGCTGCTGCCCGGCGTTCTCGGCAACGCCGAGTCCCACCGCGACGACTCCTTCGCGCCGGGCGCGATGGCCGATCTGCTGGAGGGCCCGGTCTACACCAAGCCCGCCGAGTGGCGCGGTCGGACGGTCCCGGACGTGCTGCTCAGCGGCAACCACGGCAAGATCGCCCGCTGGCGCCGCGAGCAGGCCTTCGCCCGGACCCTGGCGAACCGCCCCGACCTGGTCGAGCGCTGGCAGTACGGCGCCTTCGACAAGAAGGAGCGGGAGGCGCTGAGCACCCTCGGCCTGGTCTGGGACGAGCGGCTCGGCCGATTTCGGTCCGTGGCCGGTGATGTGGAAGAATAGGCCGCTGCTGTCTGTCGCTGGTTCCCTTCCGTAGGGGGCACGTGGACCGGCGCCCCCGCCACGGGGGGATCGTCGTCAGCCGATGCGGCCCGCAGCAGACCCCATTGTGACGATTTTCCGTGGGCGGCCCGTGGCGCCTGCGATGGAGAGCAACATGAGCAACAAGCTCGCTGCTGTCGACGCGGCCTCGCTGCGTAGCGACATTCCGGCCTTCCGCGCCGGTGACACCCTGAAGGTTCACGTCCGGGTCATCGAGGGCAACCGCTCCCGTGTCCAGGTCTTCCAGGGCGTCGTCATCCGCCGCCACGGCGCCGGTATCGGTGAGACCTTCACCGTTCGCAAGGTCAGCTTCAACGTCGGCGTGGAGCGCACCTTCCCGGTGCACACCCCGGTCGTCGAGAAGATCGAGGTCGTGACCCGCGGTGCGGTTCGCCGCGCCAAGCTGTACTACCTGCGTGACCTCCGCGGCAAGGCCGCGAAGATCAAGGAGAAGCGCGACCGCTGATCCACCGGCCCCCGGCCTCGCCGGGGGATCGGAACGCTCCGAGGGGGCCGAACGGCCGCAAGGTAAGCTCACCCCCCGATGAGCACGCACGAACCATCCGCGGACCGCGACGGCAGTCCCGCACCCACCGGTGCGGACTCGCTGTCGCGGTCCGCGGTCGTTTCCGGGGGCGGGCCGGAGCACGTCGAGGTGTCGGAACAGGCCGGGGTGTCGGAACAGGCCGAGGGCCAGGAGCGGGCCGAGGGCTCCGGCGACAGTGACCCCGGCGGCGAGGGCGCCGATGGTGCCGGCAGTGCCGATGACGCCGATGGCAGTGATGGTGGCGACGGGGGTGATGGCGGTGGTGGCTCCGGTGACGACGACTCGGAGCAGGCGCAGGAGCCGCGGCACTCGCGCTCGCGGGACCTGCTGCTGTTGGTCGGGATCTGCCTGGCGGCCCTGCTGCTGGTGAACGCCTTCGTCGCGCGCCCGTTCTCGGTGCCCTCCGGGTCGATGGAGGAGACCCTGCGCCCGGGCGACCGGCTGGTCGCGAACCAGCTCGCCTACGCCTTCGGCGGCCACCCCCAGCGGGGCGACGTCGTGGTCTTCGACGGGACGGGCTCCTTCCTGCATGGGTCGGCCGAGCCGTCCGGCTTCTGGGACGGCCTGCACTCCCTCGCCCAGGACCTCGGACTGGCCCCGGCCGGGGATACCGTCTACGTCAAGCGCGTGATCGGGGTCGGCGGGGACCGGGTGACCAGCACCGGCCCGGGCGCGCCGATCACCGTCAACGGCGTGCCGATCGACGAGACCTCCTACCTCTCCCCGGGCGACGCCCCGTCGAGCGTGGCCTTCGACGTCATCGTGCCGGCCGGCAAGCTCTGGGTGATGGGTGACCACCGCAGCGCCTCCCGGGACTCGCGCGACCACCTCGGCGAGCCCGGTGGCGGCTTCGTGCCCGAGAAGAAGGTGATCGGGCGTGCGGACTGGGTGGTCTACCCGTTCTCGCGCTGGACCGGCCTGGACCGGCCCGCGGCCTTCGCCGTGACTGCGGGAACGGGCGGTCATGGGGACCAGGGGTAGGGGGCGGCTCGCCGATCGCCCCACAGCCGGGGGACCGGGGGACGGGGGGTCGACGGCCGGCGGGGCGACGGCCGGGGGACCGGGGAAGGACGCAGCGGCGGACCGTGGGCCGATCGTGGCGGCGCCGGCGCGTGGTCGGGCCGAGCGCCGGCGCAGTGCCCGCAAGGCGGCCCGCCGGCGCAGGCGCTCGCTGGTGCGCGAGGCGCCGCTGATCGTCCTGGTCGCCCTGCTGGTGGCGCTGGTGATGAAGACCTTCCTGGTCCAGGTGTTCGTGATCCCCTCCGGCTCGATGGAACAGACCATCCTGATCGGGGACCGGGTACTGGTGGACAAGCTGACCCCCTGGTTCGGCAGTGAGCCGCAACGCGGCGACATCGTGGTGTTCAAGGACCCGGGCGGCTGGCTGGAGCACGACCGCAAGCCGTCCGAGGACGGCCCGGTGCTGGGCGCGGGCAAGCGGGTTCTGACCTTCGTCGGGCTGCTGCCCTCCGACGACGAGCAGGATCTGATCAAGCGGGTGATCGGCGTCGGCGGCGACACCGTCGAGTGCTGCGACGCCCAGGGGCGCCTCACCGTCAACGGCCGTCCGGTGGAGGAGCCCTACCTCGCGCCTGGCAACCCGCCGTCCCGGCAGACCTTCAGGATCCAGGTGCCGGAGGGGCGGTTGTGGGTCATGGGCGACCACCGGGACGTCTCCGCCGACTCCCGTTTCCACATGGGCAATCCGGGACAGGGGACGATCCCGCTGAGCGGCGTGGTCGGTCGCGCGTTCGTGGTCGCCTGGCCGCTGGACCGTTTCCATCAACTCGATGCGCCGAATTCACTCTCCTCTCTTGCCCGGATGCCGCAGGCCGTCGGAACTGCCGCGGAATCGGTGGGCGTTGGGCCGGTTCCTGTGGAACCCCCGCTCGTTATGGGGGTGTTGGGCATCCTTCCGCTCGTCGTTCGTCGGTCCGGGCGCCCTCCGGAGTGAGCCGCGTCGGCCGCCGACCGGACGGGCCTCGAGTGTGGGACCGCGAGCCGGATGCCGTGGAGTGATAGAGAAGTGCAGGTGCGGCCGGGAGTGGTCCGGGCCGTCGGCCGAGGCTGTGCTGGTGTCAGGGGCGTCCGCCGTGGGCAAGCCCTGAGGCGTTCATGGTCGTGGTGAGCGTGGTGCCCGCTGTGCGGCACTCTGAGCGCGGGCGCACGGGCGTCCGCACAGCAGGGAGGAGACGTTGTGGGGGATTTGGTGATCGGCGCCCGATCAGGCGCCGGAGAGCCCGAGGGCTCGGGCCGTCGGGCGGACCGGTCCGCCGAGTCCGCGGCCTCGGCCGAGGCCGCGGCGGCGCAGACCGCCGACGGTCAGGGCGGCTCCGGGCCGGAGGACGCCCCGGACTCCCCGCACGCGGGTGCCGAGCCCGCGGACGGGTCGGAGTCGGAGGCTCCGGCCAAGCCGCACAAGCAGCGCTCGTTCTGGAAGGAACTGCCGATCCTGATCGGCATCGCGCTGATCCTCGCGCTGGTGATCAAGACCTTCTTCGTCCAGGCGTTCTCCATTCCGTCGGAATCGATGCAGAACACGCTGCAGGTCGGCGACCGTGTCCTGGTGGACAAGCTGACCCCGTGGTTCGGGGCCGAACCCGAGCGCGGCGAGGTCGTGGTGTTCCACGACCCGGGCGGCTGGCTGAACGACGAGCCGACCCAGCAGAGCAGCAACTCCTTCGTCCGCGGCGTCCAGGACGTGCTCAGTTTCGTCGGCCTGATGCCCTCCGCCAACGAGAAGGACCTGATCAAGCGGGTCATCGCGGTCGGCGGTGACACCGTCGAGTGCGAGGCCGACGGGCCGGTGACGGTCAACGGCGTCCCGCTCAACGAGCCGTACGTCTACCCGGGCAACACCCCGTGCGGTGACCACCCCTTCGGCCCGGTCCAGGTGCCCAAGGACCGGATCTGGGTGATGGGCGACCACCGCGCCAACTCGCTGGACTCCCGCTTCCACATGGACCAGCCGGGCGGCGGCACCGTCCCGGTGGACAACGTGATCGGGCGTGCCTTCGTGGTGGCCTGGCCGATCAGCCACTGGTCGACGCTGCCGGTGCCGAACACCTTCGACCAGACGGGCCTGGCGGCGGCCGCGCCGATGGCGCCGCCCGTGGCCGGTGCGGTGGGGGCCGTCGCCCTGCTCCCGTTGGTGCGTCGGGTGCGGGGCCGGGCGGAGCGCCGCCAGGAGTCCTGAGCTCCACCGGATCCCGACCCACCGGGTTGGCCCCGGCTCTTGCGCGGGCCGTGGTACCGACGAGTAATCTGCTCGGACGTGCCACGGCCCGTCGGCTTTTCCGCCCGTGCCTCCGGCGTGCCAGTGGTGTTCTCCGGTCGGCCAGAGGTGGACGGTGTCGATGAGCAGTGTCGTGGAGCAGACGGCCGACCACCCGACCGCGCCCGCCCACGTGCGCCGCCGGCCCGCCGCGGTGCTGCAGGGCGTCGCGCTGGCGCTCGGACTGGTGCTGATGGTCGGCGGTTTCGCCCTGATCGCGATCGACTACCGGCCGTACAGCATCCCCACCGCCTCGATGCACCCGACGCTGCGCGCCGGTGACACCGTGCTCGCCCGCAAGGTCGGCGGCGGCGACATCGGGCGGGGCGACGTGGTGGTGTTCAGGGACCAGGCCTGGGGCGGCGAGCTCATGGTCAAGCGGGTGGTCGCGGTCGGCGGGGACACCGTCGCCACCACCGGAGCCGACTACCGGCTGACGGTCAACGGGCAGCCGGTGGACGAGCCCTACCTCGCGACCCAGGGCCACCAGGGCGCCACGTTCAGCGTGACGGTGCCCCAGGGCCGGCTGTTCCTGCTCGGCGACAACCGGGTGGGCTCCCTCGACTCCCGTACCCACCTGGAGGTCGACGGCGGGACCGTCCCGGCCGACGCCGTCGAAGCCAGGGTCGAGGCCACCGCGCTGCCGTTCGGCCGGATGGGTCTGCTCGGCAGGGTCACCGACTTCGACGGCTTCACGGGCCCGAAGGCCGCGCGGCCCGGCCCGCTGGAACCCCTCGTCTACGCGACCCTCGCGGGCGCGGCGCTGATCCTCGTGGCCTCGGCGGTGGGCGGGGTGGCCGGCCTGGCCCGCCGGTTCCGGGGGCGCAGCTCCTGAGCGGGGGCGTCGCCCGGTGGGCCGCTCTGCCGAACATCGCCCCGGACGGCCGCGTCGGGTGGCAGGATCGGTAGCGCCACCGATGCGAACGGAAGGAGCGTGGAGCGCCGCCATGACAGCACGGCGTCGCAGGGCGGCGCGGATCCTGCTGCTCGACGGGCAGGACCGCATCCTCCTCTTCCTGGGGGCCGACCCGGCCGCCCCGGAGGAGACGTGGTGGTTCACGCCCGGGGGCGGCTTGGAGGCGGGCGAGGGCGTGCGCGAGGCCGCCGAGCGGGAGCTCGCCGAGGAGACCGGCCTGCGGGGGGTGGACCTGGGGCCCTTGGTGGCGTACGGCACGGTGTCGTTCTCCTTCCGGGGACAGCGTTACGAGCAGGAACAGTGGTTCCACCTGGCCCGGACCGCGGAGACGGGGCTGGACCACTCGGGCACGGGCGCGGACGAGCACGCCCAGCTGCTCGCGGCCCGCTGGTGGACGGTCGAGGAACTGAGGGGAACCGCCGAGACGGTCTATCCGGTCGGTCTGGCGGACTTCCTGGAGCGGCTGCTGGCCGAGGGCCCGCCGGTGGAACCGGTACGGCTCTGACCGTGGGTGCGGTGGTCCACAATGGGTGGACGCGACAAGTTGAGGGGACGCCTGGATGAGTGCCGAAGATCTCGAGAAGTACGAGACCGAGATGGAGCTCAAGCTCTACCGGGAGTACCGGGACGTCGTCGGCCTGTTCAAGTACGTGATCGAGACCGAGCGACGGTTCTACCTCACCAACGACTACGAGTTGCAGGTGCACTCGGTCCAGGGCGAGGTGTTCTTCGAGGTGTCGATGGCGGATGCGTGGGTCTGGGACATGTACCGGCCGGCCCGGTTCGTCCGCAAGGTCCGGGTGCTGACCTTCAAGGACGTGAACATCGAGGAACTCGCGAAGAGCGATCTGGAGCTGCCCTCGGACGAGTCCGGCTTCGGGAACTGACGTTGAACGACTCCGTCCCGTGTTGTCCAGCCGAATTTCGCGGGAACGGGGCTTCTCACCCCTGCGGGTGACAAAAGTTGTCCACAGGCCCGAGTTATCCACAGGGAACGGGAATTCCCGGGCCTCGTCGTGCGTGTTGGTGCAGCCTCCTCGGCGGAGGTGGTCACCATGCAGCACACCGTCGTGCAGGACCAGCAGGACCAGCAGGAGCAGGCCGTACCGGACACGGCCGAAGCCGGGAAGGCCGCGCGGGCGGTCCCGGACCGCACCACCAAGAACGGGCTCGGCCGCTACGGGGAGCGGGTCGCCGCCCGCCGGCTCGCGGAGGCCGGACTCCGCATCCTGGACCTCAACTGGCGCTGCGTCGAGGGCGAGCTGGACATCGTCGCGCTCGACGGCGACACCGTGGCGGTCTGCGAGGTGAAGACCCGCTCCGAGCGGGGTTTCCAGCAGCCCACCGAGGCCATCGACCGGACCAAGGCCGCCCGGCTGCAACGCCTGGCCGAGCGCTGGATGGCCGAGCGCTGGCCCGGTCACTTCGCCGAGCTGGCCGGGCCCGGCTACGACCCGGGGCCCACCGATCCGCAGTGGCCGCCCGCCCCACCGGGCGGGGTGCGGATCGACCTGGTCGCAGTGGTCAACCGGGCGCGGGGTGCGGCCCTGGTCGACCACCTGCGGGGGGTGGTCTGAGATGGCCTTCGCGCGCACCTGTTCCGTCGCGCTGGTCGGCGTCGACGGAGTGATCGTCGAGGTCCAGGCCGATCTGGAGCCCGGGGTGGCCGCGTTCACCCTGGTCGGCCTGCCCGACAAGGCGCTCACCGAAGCCCGCGACCGGGTCCGAGCCGCGGTCGTGAACAGCGGCGAGGCCTGGCCGCAGCGCAAACTGACCGTCGGACTCAGCCCCGCCTCGGTGCCCAAGAGCGGCAGCGGCTTCGACCTCGCGGTGGCCTGCGCCGTGCTGGCCGCCGCCGAACGACTCGACCCCTCCGTCATCGCCGACCTGCTGATCATCGGCGAGCTGGGGCTGGACGGCCGGGTGCGGCCGGTCAGAGGGGTGCTGCCCTCGGTGCTGGCCGCCGCCGACGCCGGGTACGAGCGGGTCGTGGTCGCCGAGCAGACCGCGCCCGAGGCCTCGCTCGTCCCCGGGGTGACGGTGATCGGCGTCCGCAGTCTGCGCCAGCTCATCGCCAACCTGACCGGCGTGGCGGCACCGGAGGAGCCGCCCGATCCGATCGGAGGCAGGCCGGATCCGCTGATGGCCGGCCTGATGCTGCCCTGCGCGGCGGTGCGGGGCCTGCCCGACGACCGGGCGGCCCGGCTCGACATGGCCGACGTGGCCGGCCAGTACGAGGCCCGGCGGGCCCTGGAGATCGCCGCCGCCGGAGGACACCACCTCTACTTGAAGGGCCCCCCGGGCGCGGGCAAGACGATGCTGGCGGAGCGGTTGCCCGCGCTGCTCCCGCCGCTGACCCAGAAGGAGGCGTTGGAGGTCACCGCCGTCCACTCGGTGGCGGGGCTGCTCCCGGTCGGGCGCCCGCTGATCGACACCGCGCCCTACTGCGCCCCGCACCACTCCACGACGATGCCGGCCATCGTCGGCGGCGGGAGCGGTCTGCCGAGACCCGGCGCGGTCTCGCTGGCCCACCGGGGCGTGCTCTTCCTGGACGAGGCGCCGGAGTTCCCGGTCCGAGTGCTCGACGCGCTGCGCCAGCCGCTGGAGTCGGGCGAGGTGCTGATCGCCCGCTCGGCCGGATCGCTGCGGCTCCCGGCGCGCTTCCTGCTCTGCCTGGCGGCCAACCCCTGTCCGTGCGGTCGGTACTCACGGCGGGGCGAGGGCTGCGAGTGCACCCCTGCCATGGTCAGCCGCTACCAGGGGCGGCTGTCCGGGCCGCTGCTGGACCGGGTCGACCTCCAGGTCCAGGTGGCCCCGGTGACGCGGGTCGAGCTGATGGAGCGGGACGCCACGGCGGAGACCACCGAGACCGTCGCGGCCCGGGTGCTGGCCGCGCGGGAGCGGGCGGCGGCCCGGCTGGCGAACACCCCGTGGCGGACGAACGCGGAGGTGCCGGGCCACGAGCTGCGCACCCGCTGGCAGCTCGCGGGCGGCGCGCTCAACGACGCCGCGCGGCAGTTGGAGCGGGGGCTGCTGACCGCCCGGGGCCTGGACCGGGTGCTCCGGGTCGCCTGGACGGTCGCCGACCTCGCCGGACGCGACCGGCCGGACCAGCGGGACGTGCGTACCGCCCTCGTCCTGCGCACCGGGGTGGAGCACGGACTGCCGCTGACCGAGCGGGTCTTCGGCCGGCTCGGCGGAAAACCGGCGCGGCGCGGCAGCCCGGAAGAGGGCCGGCCCACGAAGCCGGGGGCGCCCGACGGACATCCGTGGAACCAGGAGGGTGAGGCATGAACCAGTTGCTCAGGCAACCGCGAATTCCCGGCGCGGCCGCGGCCAACGTCGAGCCGGAGCCCGAGCGCCTCGCCCGGGTGCTGCTGGGCCGGCTCAGCGAACCGGGCGACGCGGTGGTCGGCCGGTGGCTCGGCCAACTCCCCGCCGTCGACGTGGTGAAGGCGATCCGGGACGGGGCGGTGCCCGACCACCCCGCGCTGGACGCGACCCGGCTGGCCGGGTACCAGGCGCGGCTCCCCGGCCTGGATCCGCAGATGGACCTGAAACGGGTACGCGACGTCGGCGGACGGTTCATCATTCCGGGGGACACGGAGTGGCCCAGCCAGCTCGACGACCTGGGTGACGGACGTCCGATCGGACTCTGGGTGACGGGCACCGGCTCGCTGCGGCTGCTCGCACTCCGGTCCGTCGCGCTGGTGGGCTCCCGCGCCTGCACCGCCTACGGCGCCCACGTCGCAGGGGAGCTGTCGGCCCAACTGGCCGAACGAGGCTGGGTGGTGGTCTCCGGAGCCGCCTACGGGATCGACGCCGCCGCGCATCGAGGGGCACTCGCGGTCGGCGGGATGACCGCCGCCGTGCTCGCCTGCGGTGTCGACGTCGCCTATCCCAAGGGCAATGCCGAACTGATCCGGCGGATCGGCGTCCAGGGTCTGCTGGTCAGCGAACTGCCGCCCGGGGAGCATCCGAACCGCTTCCGCTTCGTCCTCCGCAACAGGGTCATCGCGGCGCTCACCCGGGGGACGGTGGTGGTCGAAGCGGCGGTGCGCAGCGGCGCCCTGAGCACGGCCAGACGGGCGCGGGACCTCAACCGCCACACCATGGGCGTCGCGGGCCCGGTGACTTCGGAGCTCTCCGCCGGGGTGCACGCCCTGATCCGCAGCGGCGCCGCCACCCTGGTCACCGACGCGGCCGAGATCACGGAGCTGATCGGGGCGATCGGGGAGGACCTGGCGCCGCAGCGCAGCGGCCCGGTGCTCCCGCGCGACCTGCTGGAACCGGCGGTGGCCCGGGTGCTGGAAGCCGTACCCGCGACGGCGGACGGGGCGCCGGTCGAGCGGCTGGCCCGGCAGTCCGGCCTCCCGCCGGACGAAGTCCTCCAACGGCTCTACGAGTTGGGCTCGCTCGGCTACGTGGAGCGGCACGGCGCGCACTGGCGCGTGGTGCGGAGGAGGTGAGCGTCGGAACGGAGAACACACCCGCGCCGAGGGAACGCACGTCGGCCGCCCGGCTGCCCGGCACTCCGGTTCCTCTGTTCGCAGTCTCGATCCGGTGTGCGACGGCCACCGGATCGGGGGACGACCGAGTGGCGGTAGCGCTTCGCAGTGAGTCGGTCACGCTACGCTCCACATGCCTTCCCTATCAGCACATGACTCGGCAGAACGGCGCAGACCAACGCATGCCCACACACATTCCCGGACACAGAGTGACCGGTGGCGCTCGGTCCTCGGGGGGGCCGCGGACCGAGCGGCGCCCCGTGCCCGACTTCCCGTCCAAGTCGGCGGGGACGATGGGAGGCCTGTCGCGCCAGGTCGGCCGGCCGACGGTGGCGCCCCAGCCTGCGGATGCGGTCCGGGGTGCAGAGCCGGTCCAAGGCGCCGACGCGACCGGTCCCGCCGGCGCGCCCGTCGGGGCGCCCGCCGGCGCACCCCCCGGCGCGGCCGTGGCCGGTGCGCCCAGGCCGCCCGACAGCGCGCCGGTTCGGTCCGCTGCCGTTCAGGTGTTCGCCTCTCCGGTGTCCCCGCTCCGCCGGGAGCGGGTGGAGGGCGGCGGTCAGGGGCCGGATGCCAGGGAGGCCGCGGCCCAGGGCCGCACCGCGCTCGAAGAGCTCTGGCGCTCCTACAAGGAGACCGGTGACCAGCGGCTGCGCGAGCAGCTGATCCTGCACTACTCACCGCTCGTCAAGTACGTGGCCGGCCGGGTCGGGGTCGGGCTGCCCTCCAACGTCGAACAGGCGGACTTCGTCTCCTCCGGGGTCTTCGGGCTGATCGACGCGATCGAGAAGTTCGACATCGATCGCGCCATCAAGTTCGAGACCTACGCGATCAGCCGCATCCGCGGGGCGATCATCGACGAGCTGCGGGCCCTGGACTGGATCCCGCGTTCGGTGCGGCAGAAGGCGAAGGCGGTCGAGCGAACGTACGCGACGCTGGAGGCCCGGCTGCGCCGGACGCCGCACGATCCCGAGGTCGCGGCCGAGATGGGCATCGCGATCGAGGACCTCCACGCCATCTTCAGCCAGCTGTCGCTGGCCAACGTGGTGGCGCTGGACGAGCTGCTCCACCCGGTGGGGGAGGGCGGCGACCGGCTGAGCCTGATGGACACCCTGGAGGACCACGGCGCCGACAACCCGGTCGAGGTGGCCGAGGACCGCGAACTGCGCCGGCTGCTGGCCCAGGCGGTCAACACCCTCCCCGAACGGGAGAAGACGGTGGTGACGCTCTACTACTACGAGGGCCTCACCCTCGCCGAGATCGGACAGGTGCTGGGGGTGACGGAGAGTCGGGTGAGCCAGATCCACACCAAGTCCGTCCTCCAGCTGCGCGCCAAGCTGTCGGACATCCGATAGGGCGTCGGCAGTCGGGCGTCCGCCGTCGGTCACGGGTGGCCGGTCGCCGGGCCCGCGCGTCCTCCTGATGCGCGGCGCCGTATCGGTCGGAGGTAGGGCTCCGTAGAGTGGGAGCGTGCCGAAGATCCGAGCGGCCACGGTGGCCGAGCATCGCCAGCTCCAGCGGGCAGCCCTCCTCGATGCTGCCCGCGTCCTGCTTGCCGAGGGTGGCATGGAGGCCCTGACCTTCCCCGCGCTCGCGGCGCGCACCGGGCTGGCGCGCTCCTCGGTCTACGAGTACTTCCGGTCCCGCGCCGCCGTGGTCGAGGCGCTCTGCGAGGTGGACCTCCCGCTCTGGGCGGCCGAGATCGAGGCCGGGATGGAGAGCTGCGACACCGCCGTCGAGTGGATCGAGGCCTACGTCCGGGGCCAGCTGGCGCTCGCCGCCGATCCCCGGCACCGGGCGGTGGTGGCGATCTCGGCGCTGGAGCTCGACGAGGCCGCGCGGGAGCGGATCAGGTCGGCGCACGGCAGGCTGGCCGGTCTGGTCGGCCGGACCCTGGAGGACCTCGGCCACGAGCAGCCCCGGCTCGCCGCGGCCCTGGTGCAGGGCGTGGTGGAGGCGGCGACCCGCAGGGCCGAGCAGGCCGAGGCAGGGGGCCGCACCGGCTGTGCCGTCGAGAGCCCCGAGGAGATCGCCGATGCCGCGGTCGCGATGGTGCTGCACGGGCTCGCCCGGCCCTGAGCCGACCCGGTCGGCTCCGCCCGCGGCCCGACTTCCGGCTCCGCCCGCAGTCCCCGGGCTCCGCCATCGTCCTTGCCCTCACCCTCGCCGTCGCCCCGCACCCGCGTCCTTCGCCGACGGGCGTGCGGCGAGACGCCCTACCCGTCTCCGCCCTTCAGCGGCAGCAGCCGCGCCGTGCCCGCGCCGAACAGGGCCAGCGGGTCGAGGTAGCGGTCTCCGCGCAGCAGCCCCCAGTGCAGGCAGTCGTGCTCGGCGCAGTGCCTTCCGTCCGGAGCGAGCAGTCCGATCGTCTGTCCGGCGGCCACCGTGGTGCCGACCGGGACCGTGCCGGTGACGGGCAGGTAGGTGGTCCGGAGCGCGGGAGAGCCCGAGCCGGGATGGGAGACGGTCATCACCGGCCGTCCCGCCACCAGCCCGGAGAAGGCGACCACTCCGGGAGCCGCCGCCCGGACCTCCGCCCCCGGTGTCGCGGCGAGGTCCACTCCCCGGTGTCCGGCGGCCCAGACCTTCGCCGGCGGCTCGAACCGGCCCAGCACCGCGCCAGGCCCGCCCACCGGCCAGGCGCGCGCACCACTCCGCCCGCCCCCACCCCCGTCCGCGCCCGAGCGCGGGACGCCCGAGCGCGGGACACCGACGGCCTCGGGCCCCCTCGAAACCCCTGTGGCCCGCACCGCCCCCGCGACCCCGGTAGCCCCCGCAGCCCCTGACACCCCCGGCAGCGCGAGCACGAGCACGAGCACCACCGCCACCACCACCCCGCCGAACCACCCGCGACCAGTCATGTCCGCAGGCTCGCCGTCGTGCTGTTCCCGCGCCACCCACATCCGGATTCCTGTGGACAAACCCCCCTCGGGCCCGCACGCCATCACTGCGACGGGTGTACGGACTCCGCCATCCGGTGTACAAACGGCATACCGGCGACGGACCGGGGCAGGCGGCCGACCGGCCGGCACCACCCCCGCGTCCGCCCCCCACCCACCTCCGCGTCCGCTCCCGCGCCCGCGCCCCGACGTCCGCCCGAGCGTCCGCTCCCGAGTCCGTCACACGGCCCACCCTGACCCCGTCGCAGCCCCACGGGAACGCGACCGCAGCCCCGTCGGTACCCGCCCTTCTCGGCCGTTCCCCGGGCTCCTCCCAGGTCCTCGGCGGGCCCCCGGCCACGCGTGGAGTCGCTCGCGCCTCGGCGCTTCCCGTACACTTCACACGCGACCCGGTCCGCCGGGTCGACTTCGCACGCCCCGCCACCGGCGGTCGGACGCGGTTCGTCCGCAGCCCCGCCAGGTGCGAGTGCCGCTCGGTCCGCCGAGCCCGACCGGCCCCCGGGCCGCCAGGGTGGAGCGGCTCGGCACGTTCGGGGCGTCAGGCGTGGCTGTCACCTGGCCGCCACGGACAAACCGAGCCTGACCCGGCTGTGGGCGATCGCTGCGAGGCAGTGCCGCCGCCGGGCCGTAACACCAAGGAGTACGGCAATGGCCGTCGTCACGATGCGGGAGCTGCTGGAGAGCGGCGTCCACTTCGGTCACCAGACCCGCCGCTGGAACCCGAAGATGAAGCGCTTCATCATCACCGAGCGCAACGGCATCTACATCATCGACCTCCTGCAGTCGCTGAACTACATCGACCGCGCCTTCGAGTTCATCAAGGAGACCGTTGCCCACGGCGGCAGCGTCCTCTTCGTCGGCACGAAGAAGCAGGCCCAGGAGGCCATCGCCGAGCAGGCCACCCGCGTGGGCATGCCCTACGTGAACCAGCGCTGGCTCGGCGGCATGCTGACCAACTTCTCGACCGTCTACAAGCGCCTCCAGCGCCTGAAGGAGCTCGGCGAGCTGGACTTCTCGGACGTGGCCGGCTCCGGCCTCACCAAGAAGGAGCTCCTGGTCCTCCAGCGCGAGCACGACAAGCTGGAGAAGACCCTCGGCGGTATCCGCGACATGCAGCGCGTTCCCAGCGCCGTCTGGATCGTGGACACCAAGAAGGAGCACATCGCGGTCGGCGAGGCCCGGAAGCTCAACATCCCGGTCGTCGCCATCCTCGACACCAACTGTGACCCGGACGAGGTCGACTACAAGATCCCGGGCAACGACGACGCGATCCGCTCCGTCACCCTGCTGACCCGCGTGATCGCCGACGCCGTGGCCGAGGGCCTGAAGTCCCGCGCCGGTGTCGCCAAGGGCGACGCCAAGGCCGAGCCGGGTGCCGACCAGCCGCTGGCCGCCTGGGAGAAGGACCTCCTCGAGGGCGAGAAGAAGGCCGAGGAGGCCCCCGCCGCCGCCGAGGCCCCCGCCGCCGAGGCTCCGGCCACCGAGGCTCCGGCCGAGCAGGCCTGACGTACCAAGGGTGAGGGGCACCCGCCGGTACGAAGCCGGCAGGTGCCCCTCTCTCCCGCGCCGGGGCCGAACCACCGGTCCCGGCGCCACTCCACGCAGACACGCGAGACGCGAGAAGAGATTCACACCATGGCGAACTTCACCGCCGCGGACGTCAAGAAGCTCCGTGAGCTCACCGGCGCCGGCATGATGGACTGCAAGAAGGCCCTGGACGAGGCCGAGGGCAACGTCGAGAAGGCCGTCGAGCTTCTGCGCATCAAGGGCCAGAAGGGCGTTGCCAAGCGCGAGGGCCGTGACGCCTCCAACGGCGCCGTCGCCGCGCTGATCGCCGAGGACAAGAAGTCCGGCGTTCTGGTCGAGCTGAACTGCGAGACCGACTTCGTCGCCAAGGGTGACAAGTTCGTCGAGGTCGCCGACGCGATCGCCGCCCACGTCGCCAAGACCGCCCCGGCCGACCTGGACGCCGCCCTGGCTTCCGAGATCGAGGCCGGCAAGACCGTCCAGCAGTTCGTGGACGAGGCCAACGCGACCCTGGGCGAGAAGATCGTCTTCCGTCGCTTCGCCCAGTTCGACGGTGACGGCTTCGTCGCGGTCTACCTGCACAAGACCAGCCCCGACCTGCCGCCGGCCGTCGGCGTCCTGGTCGAGCTGGACAAGGAGAACGCCGAGGTCGCCAAGGACGTCGCGCAGCACATCGCCGCCTTCGCCCCGAAGTACCTGTCCCGCGAGGAGATCCCGGCCGAGGCGCTCGAGAACGAGCGTCGCGTCGCCGAGGCCACCGCCCGCGAGGAGGGCAAGCCCGAGGCCGCCCTGCCGAAGATCGTCGAGGGTCGCGTCACCGGCTTCGTGAAGGAGAACTCCGTCCTGGAGCAGGCCTTCGCGAAGGACAACAAGAAGTCCGTCGCCAAGGTCCTCGAGGAGAACGGCGTCGCCCTGAAGCGCTTCGCCCGCTTCCGCGTCGGCGCCTGAGCCACGTTCCACCTGGTCCCCGGCCCCCTTAGGCTGGGAACCGCCCCCGCCCGCTGACCGGGGCGGGAGGAACGCCGAACGGGCTCACCCCGCGCCTACCGCCAACGGGCGGGCTCGCGTCGGCACCATGAACGACGAGGAGGCCATTGCCGTGCAGGACACCGAACCGGTTCCCGCGGCAGTGGCCTCCTCGCGTGTACGCGCAGGCCGGGCATCCGCACACCCGCGCCTGTGACCAGTAGGTGCAAAAAGGAGAAGTCCATGCAGGAGACGCAGGAGACCGCGCAGGACCCCAGGGACGGCTCGCGCCGCCGGGTGCTGCTCAAGCTGTCCGGTGAAGCCTTCGCCGGTGGCGGCGGGCTCGGCGTCGACCCGGACGTCGTGCACGCGATCGCCCGCGAGATCGCCACGGTCGTCCGCGCCGGTACCGAGGTCGCGGTGGTCATCGGCGGCGGCAACTTCTTCCGGGGTGCCGAGCTCCAGGTCCGCGGCATGGACCGGGCGCGCTCCGACTACATGGGCATGCTCGGCACCGTGATGAACTGCCTCGCGCTGCAGGACTTCCTGGTCAAGGAGGGCATCGAGACCCGGGTCCAGACCGCCATCACCATGGGCCAGGTCGCCGAGCCGTACCTGCCGCTGCGGGCCGTCCGGCACCTGGAGAAGGGCCGTGTGGTCATCTTCGGCGCCGGTATGGGCATGCCGTACTTCTCGACCGACACCACGGCCGTCCAGCGCGCCCTGGAGATCCACGCCGACGTCCTGCTGATGGGCAAGAACGGCGTGGACGGCGTCTACGACTCCGACCCGCGGACCAACCCGGACGCGGTCAAGTTCGACGCGCTGGAGTACTCCGAGGTCATCGCGCGCGACCTCAAGGTCGCCGACCTCACCGCGATCACGCTGTGCAAGGACAACAACCTTCCGATGCTGGTCTTCGAACTGCTGGCGGAGGGCAATATCGCGCGCGCGGTGAAGAGTGAGAAGATCGGCACACTCATCAGCCAGGATTCTGTCCGGGCCTGAGCAGCAACCAGCCGTACCGGTCGGCGCCGACACCGTGACCGGTCGGCGCGCCGACACCGGTCGGAACAACAGCAGATGAACCGGACAGGGAGACCACAGTGATCGAAGAGACCCTCCTCGAGGCCGAGGAGAAGATGGAGAAGGCCGTCCTGCACGCCAAGGACGACTTCGCGGCCATCCGCACCGGCCGTGCGCACCCGGCGATGTTCGCCAAGATCGTCGCGGAGTACTACGGCGCCAAGACCCCGATCAACCAGCTGGCGTCGTTCTCGGTGCCGGAGCCGCGGATGGCGGTCGTCTCGCCGTTCGACAAGACCGCACTGAAGGCCATCGAGCAGGCGATCCGCGACTCCGACCTGGGCGTCAACCCGTCCAACGACGGCTCGATCATCCGCGTGGTGCTGCCCGAGCTGACCGAGGAGCGCCGCCGGGAGTTCATCAAGATCGCCCGTACCAAGGGCGAGGACGCCAAGGTCTCGATCCGTTCGGTGCGCCGCAAGGCCAAGGACGCCATCGACAAGCTGGTGAAGGACGGCGAGGTCGGCGAGGACGACGGCCGCCGTTCCGAGAAGGAGCTCGACGACACGACGGCCAAGTACGTGGCCCAGATCGACGAGCTGCTGAAGCACAAGGAAGCCGAGCTGCTCGAGGTCTGATGAACGACGCCCCTGACGCCCCCGGCTACTGGGGCCCGTCCGACCAGCAGTTCCAGCCCTACCGCCCGGCGCCGCACCCGCAGGACGCCCGTACCCCGGCCCACCCGGTGCCGGGGTACGGCGTGCAGCCGCCGCCGGTCCAGGGACACCCCGGCCACCCGGGCGGCCACGCCGTGCCCCCGGGTGCGCCGGGTGCCGCCCACGGGGCCCCGGGCCTCCGTTCGGATCAGCCGCAGCAGCCTCCGGTGTACTGGGGCGGCGACGCGGAGGAGACTCAGGTCATGCCTCCCGTACCGGCCGAGCCCGGCCCGCCCGACCCCGGTCGGGCGGCCGCCCACGGCAGGCCCGCGGCCCACGGTCGGCCCGCCCCCGGCGGACCGGCCGAGCCCGGCGAGGGGCAGGCCGGGGAGTCCGGCCGGCTGAGCGGCCCGCTGTTCCGGGACGAGCAGTCCGAGCCGGCGCCGCCCGGCGTGACCGAGACGGTCGTGCTGCGCGCGATATCCGGAGACGCCATCCCCGCCCCCGGTCACGGCACCCCGCCGCACCCGGGGGCACCGGTGCATCCCGCGCCGCCGGCGAACCACCTGGCGGCCGGGCAGCCCCACTACGTGCCGTCGTCCCACCCAGGGCAGGAGACACCCGTGGCCGCCCAGCCCGCCCCGCAGCCGCAGCCGCGCAAGCAGCGCGGCGGCCGTAACCTCCAGGCCGCCATAGGCGTGGGCGTCGGCCTCGGTGCGGTGATCGTCGCCTCGCTGTTCGTGGTGAAGGCGCTGTTCCTGGTCGTCGTGATGGCCGCGGTCGCGGTCGGCGTCTGGGAGCTGACCAGCCGGCTCGCCGAGCGCAAGCAGATCAAGGCGCCGCTGGTCCCGCTGGTCGTGGGTGGCCTCGCCATGGTCGCCACCGGCTACTGGGCCGGCATCCAGTGGGCCGCCGCCTCGCTCGCGCTGACCGGGCTGGCGGTGATGGTCTGGCGGATGGCCGAGCCGCCGGAGGACTACCTGCGGGACATAACGGCAGGTGTGTTCACGGCCTTCTACGTGCCGTTCCTGGCCACCTTCGTGGCGATGATGCTGGCGGCCGACGACGGCCCCCAGCGGATCGTGCTCTTCCTGATCGTGACGATCTGCAGCGACACCGGCGCCTACGCGGTGGGCTACAAGTTCGGGAAGACCAAGCTGGCCCCGACGATCAGCCCGGGCAAGACCCGCGAGGGCCTGGCCGGCGGCATCGCCCTGTCGATGCTGGCGGGCGCGCTGCTGATGGAACTGATCATCGACGGCGGCAGCTGGTGGCAGGGCCTGATCCTGGGCGGCTGCGCGGCGGTCACGGCGACCCTGGGCGACCTGGGCGAGTCGATGATCAAGCGCGACCTCGGGATCAAGGACATGGGCACGCTGCTGCCCGGCCACGGCGGCATCATGGACCGGCTGGACTCGCTCCTGCCGACCGCCCCGGTGGTCTGGCTGCTGCTGGCGGCCTTCGTCGGCAGCTGACCCGCGCCGTCGAGCCGTACGAGACGTACGAGCAGGGCCCCGGACGCCTGGCGTCCGGGGCCCTCGCGCGTCTGCGACACTGGAACAACCATGCCTAAGCCCGGAGAACTCACCTTTGTCGCGCCGCGCGGCGCCAAGCCCCCGCGACACCTCGCCGACCTGAGCCCC
Source organism: Kitasatospora sp. NPDC001095 (assembly GCF_053598615.1). Classification (NCBI taxonomy): domain Bacteria; kingdom Bacillati; phylum Actinomycetota; class Actinomycetes; order Kitasatosporales; family Streptomycetaceae; genus Kitasatospora; species Kitasatospora sp. NPDC001095. The sequence continues at coordinate 76,237 of NZ_JBSFKQ010000028.1, forward strand.
GCCGAGCGCAAGGAGGCCGTCGCCGAGCTGGGCGAGCAGCCGTTCCGCGCCAAGCAGCTCTCCAACCACTACTTCGGCCGGATGTCGAACGACCCGGCGAGCTGGACGGACATCCCCGCCGCCAGCCGGGAGAAGCTGACCGGGAGCCTGCTGCCCGAGCTGATGTCGGTGGTCCGGCACGTCTCCTGCGACGACGACGCCACCCGCAAGACGCTCTGGAAGCTCTTCGACGGCACGCTCGTGGAGTCCGTGCTGATGCGCTACCCGGACCGGGTCACCATGTGCATCAGCTCGCAGGCCGGCTGCGGCATGAACTGCCCGTTCTGCGCCACCGGCCAGGCGGGGCTGACCCGCAACCTGTCCACCGCCGAGATCGTCGAGCAGATCGCGGCCGGGATGCGCGCGCTCAAGTCGGGGGAGATCCCCGGCGGCGAGGCGCGGCTGTCCAACGTGGTCTTCATGGGCATGGGCGAGCCGCTGGCCAACTACAACCGGGTGCTGGCCTCGATCCGCCGGCTGACCGACCCGGCGCCGGACGGCTTCGGCCTGTCCCAGCGCGGCATCACGGTCTCCACCGTCGGCCTCGTCCCGGCGATGCACCGGTTCGCGGACGAGGGCCTCAGCTGCCGTCTGGCGCTGTCGCTGCACGCCCCGGACGACGAACTGCGCGACGAGCTGGTGCCGGTGAACACCCGCTGGAAGGTCGCCGAGGTGCTGGACGCGGCGTGGAACTACGCGGAGAAGTCCGGCCGCCGGATCTCCATCGAGTACGCGCTGATCAAGGACATCAACGACCAGGCGTGGCGGGCCGACCTGCTCGGCCGGCTGATCAAGAACCGTCGGGTGCACGTCAACCTGATCCCGCTGAACCCGACCCCCGGCTCCAAGTGGACGGCCTCCCGGCCCGAGGACGAGCGCGAGTTCGTCCGTCGGCTCCAGTCGCACGGCGTGCCGACGACCGTCCGCGACACCCGCGGCCAGGAGATCGATGGCGCCTGCGGTCAGCTCGCCGCGGCGGGCTGAGCCCCGCTCCGCGGGAACGACCGGCGCGGGCCCCTACCGGAGCCCGGCGGCCGCCAGCGCGGCGGTCGCCCCGCCGGTCAGCAGCAGGGTGCTGCCCACCGCGAGGGTGCGCAGCGCGACCGCGCCGAACAGCAGCCGGGGCGAGGTGCCGAGGCGCAGCAGCGCGTCGGTGACCTCCCGGCGGTCGGCGCGGACCTCGGCGAGCCGGGTGACCACCGCGGCGGCCGCGCAGCCGAGCACCAGGCAGGCCTCGACCGCGGGCAGCGCGTCGGCGCTGTCCGGCGTGCCGATCCAGTAGCGGATGGTGGTGAGCACCAGCGCCACGGCGAGGGTGAGCACGGCCAGCGGCGCACCGAGCCGGCGGGCCTGGGCGGTGAGGCCGCGCCCGGCCAGCAGCCGCAGCGGGGTGGGCCGTCCGACCGCGAGCAGCCGCCCGGTCCAGGCCAGCAGCGGACCGGTGAGCAGGGCGAGGCCGAGCGCGCTGGCCGCCCAGCCGCCGAGGGCGGCGGTGCTGGTGGTGCCGAGTCCGGCGGGCAGGTGGATCGGGCGGCCGTCGACGGCGGCGCCGGGCCGCAGGGCGATGAGTTCGAGCGCGGCGCCGATCACGCCCAGCCCGGTCGCCAGGGCGATCCGCCAGACGCCGAAGCCGGTCGGGGCCTGGGTGCGGCCGCCGGGCAGGGTCTCGGTGACGGGCACCGCGAGGGCGGCGGCGGTGCCGGCGGTGAGCGGGACCAGGGCGAGCAGGACGACCGGCGCGGCGGCCGGCAGCGGCACGCCCATGCCGAGGTCGAGGGCGAGCCCGGGGCCGGCGATGTCGTTGCGCAGCACCAGGAAGAGCAGCAGGGTGAGCACGCTGCCGAGGGTGCAGGCGAGCGCGACCTCGCCGGCGATCAGCGTCCGGATCCGGCGGGAGCCGGCCCCGGCGGCGGTGAGGCCGGCGATCCGCTCGGGCCGTCGGGCGGGCACCGCGCGGGCGGCGACGGCCGCGAACCAGGCGACGGCGGCGAGCGGGGGCAGGCACCACAGCAGCCGGGCCAGCGGGTCGCCGCCGTCGATCGGGTCGCTCATCGCCCGGCCGAGGGAGCGCAGCAGGAAGGCGGCGACCACGGCGGCGGCCAGGGCGGTGAGCAGCCAGCGGCCGAGGTCGGGCACCCGGTAGCCCCGGGCCAGACGGAGATAGAACACGTCGACTCTTTCAGCGGCTCGGCTTCGGCAGCTCGGTTTCAGCGGCTCGGCGTCGTCAGCGGCGGGTGGCCGTGACGGCGGGCGCTCCGGCGGCTCCGGGGGCGGCGGAGCCACGGGGGACGGGGGCGACGGGGGCGGTGAGCCGTCCGTCGACCAGGGCGACGGCGCGGTCCGCGAACCGGACGAGCTCGGGGTCGTGGGTGGCCAGGACGAGGGTGAGCTGGTGGGACCTGGCCGCGCTGGTCAGTATCCGCATGACCTGCTCGGCGGCCTCGCGGTGCAGCGGGGCGGTCGGGTCGTCGGCGAAGACGACGGGTGGCAGCGGGGCCAGGGCGCGGGCGACGGCGACCCGTTGGCGGCGGCTCTGGATCAGCCGCTCGGGGCGCAGCCGGGCGCAGTCGCCGACGTCGAGGCGCTCCAGCCACTCGTCGGCGGCGGTGTAGGCGGCCTTGTTGCCGGCCCCGGCGAGCAGCAGCGGCAGGGCGACGTTCTCCCGGGCGGTCAGTTCGGGCACCAGGTGGGGCTCGGAGCCGACGAAGCCGAAGCGGTCGCGGCGCAGCCGTTCGCGGCCGGCCCGCTGGAGGGTGTGCACGGGGGCGCTGTTGAACCAGACCTCGCCCTCGTCGACCGGGAGTTGGGCGGAGAGGCAGCCGAGCAGGGTGCTCTTGCCGGAGCCGCGCGGGCCGGTGACGGCGAGCACCTCGCCCTCGCGGACGCCGATCGAGATGCCGCGCAGGGCGGGGGTGCCGTCATGGGACTTGACGATCCCTCGGGCCCACAGCACGTCGTTGTCAGGCGGTGCCGCTGACATGAGGATCCATCCTGGGTGGCCGCAGGGATATGACAGTCGTCAGATTAGAACGACCGGGGCGTGTCGCGGTTGCGGCGCACTGGTCCATCACGGGCATATCACCCGCATTCAGGCATGTTTGGTCGTACGACTGTGATGTTGCACCGGCGGGGGAGACGCCGAAGGGCGGCCTCGCGGGGAGCGGGGCCGCCCTTCGGCGGAGGGTGGGGAAGAAGGCTCAGGTGATCAGATCTTCGCCCACGCGTCGGTGAGGCTGGTCCGCAGGATCTGCTCGATCTCGTCGAAGGTCGACTGGTCGGAGATCAGCGGCGGGGCCAGCTGGATGACCGGGTCGCCACGGTCGTCGGCGCGGCAGTACAGGCCGTTGTCGAAGAGGGCCTTCGACAGGAAGCCGTAGAGGACGCGCTCGACCTCTTCGTCGTTGAACGACTCCTTGGTGACCTTGTCCTTCACGAGCTCGATGCCGTAGAAGTACCCGTTGCCGCGGACGTCGCCGACGATCGGCAGGTCGCGCAGCTTGTTCAGGGTGCCCAGGAACGCGGCCTCGTTGTCGAGCACGTGCTGGTTCAGGCCCTCGCGCTCGAAGATGTCGAGGTTGGCCAGCGCCACCGCGGAGGAGACCGGGTGGCCGCCGAAGGTGTAGCCATGCAGGAAGGTGTTGTCGCCCTTGTAGAACGGCTCGGCGAGGCGGTCCGAGATGATCGTGGCGCCGATCGGGGAGTAGCCCGAGGTCATGCCCTTGGCGCAGGTGATCATGTCGGGCTGGTAGCCAAACTTGTCGGCGCCGAACATGGTGCCCAGGCGGCCGAAGGCGCAGATGACCTCGTCCGAGACCAGCAGCACGTCGTGGCGGTCGCAGATCTCGCGCAGGCGCTGGAAGTACCCGGGCGGCGGCGGGAAGCAGCCACCGGCGTTCTGCACCGGCTCGACGAAGACGGCGGCGACGGTCTCGGCGCCCTCGTTGAGGATGGCCACCTCGATCTCGTCGGCGCACCAGCGGCCGTAGGCCTCGGGGTCGACCGTGCCGTCGGGGCCCTCGAGGAAGGCCGGGGCGCGGTAGATGTTGGTGTTCGGGGCCTTGTGGGTGCCCGGCACCAGCGGCTCGAACGGGGCCTTCAGGCCCGGCAGGCCGGTGATGGACAGGGCGCCCTGCGGGGTGCCGTGGTAGGCGACGGCGCGCGAGATGACCTTGTACTTGGTCGGCTTGCCGGTCAGCTTGAAGTACTGCTTGGCGAGCTTCCAGGCGGTCTCGACGGCCTCGCCGCCACCGGTGGAGAAGAAGACCTTGTTCAGGTCGCCCGGGGCGTAGTTGGCCAGGCGCTCGGCCAGCTCGACGGCCTTCGGGTGGGCGTAGCTCCACACCGGGAAGAAGGCGAGCTCCTTGGCCTGCTTGGCGGCGGCCTCGGCGAGCTCCTCACGGCCGTGGCCGGCCTGGACGACGAACAGGCCGGCGAGGCCGTCGAGGTACTTGCGTCCCTTGTCGTCCCAGACGTAGGTGCCCTCGCCCTTGACGATCGTCGGCACGGGGGAGTTCTCGTACGACGACATGCGGGTGAAGTGCATCCACAGGTGGTCGTAGGCGGTCTTGGAAAGGTCCTTCTGCGCCGGGTCGGCTGTCATCGGGTGCCCCAGGTGTAGGTCTGTTTCCGGAGCTTCAGGTAAACGAAGCTCTCGGTGCTCCGCACGCCGGGAAGGGCGCGGATGCGCTTGTTGATCAGTTCGAGCAGGTGCTCGTCGTCCTCGCAGACCAGTTCGGCCAGGAGGTCGAACGAGCCTGCGGTGCAGACGACGTAGTCGACCTCGTCGAGGGCGGCCAACGCGTCGGCGACGGGCTCGATGTCACCCTCGACCCGGATGCCGACCATCGCCTGGCGGGTGAAGCCGACGGTGAGCGGGTCCGTGACGGCGACGATCTGCATCACGCCCTGGTCGAGCAGCTTCTGGACGCGCTGCCGCACAGCAGCCTCGGACAGGCCGACGGCCTTGCCGATGGCGGCGTACGGGCGGCGCCCGTCCTCCTGGAGCTGCTCGATGATCGCCTTGGAGGCGGCGTCGAGGGGAACGCTGGCGTTCCGGTCGCGGTTGGCCACGCGGCCACTGTGCCTGATCGCCCGCGTGTTCGCAAGCGTGGAAGCTGCTGATTTCGTCGTGATCTTGGAAAACGTGTGCGGATTTCATCGCTGAAGCGCACTCGGTCTGTCGATACCGGCAGTCGTGCGGCTACGCTGGCACGGTACGCGCGCGACCCGAGGGCCGGCGCACGTACCGCCACCCAGTGGACCGCGCCGCTCCTGGCACGGCCACTCGGGACCCTTCGTACGCCGGATCCGCCGACGTACCATTGCGCCGGAATCTGCAACGCCGCAGGCCCAGACCGAGGAGAGATCCGTGAGCGACCTTCGCACGCTGCGCAACTACATCAACGGTGAGTTCGTCGACGCGGCCGACGGCCGCACGCTCGACATCGTCGACCCGACCACCGGCGAGGTGTACGCGACGTCGCCGCTGTCCGGTGCCGCCGACGTCGACGCGGCCATGGCCTCCGCCGACGCCGCCTTCCCGATCTGGCGCGACGCCACCCCGAGCACCCGGCAGAAGCTGCTGCTGAAGATCGCCGACGCGGTCGAGGCCCGGGCCGACGAGATCGTCGACACCGAGGTGCGCAACACCGGCAAGCCCCGCGCGCTGACCCTCTCCGAGGAGATCGGCCCGATGGTGGACCAGATCCGGTTCTTCGCCGGTGCCGCCCGCATGCTGGAGGGCAAGGCCGCGGGCGAGTACATGGACGGGATGACCTCGATCATCCGCCGCGAGCCGGTCGGCGTCTGTGCCCAGGTCGCGCCGTGGAACTACCCGATGATGATGGCCGTCTGGAAGTTCGCCCCGGCCATCGCCGCGGGCAACACCGTCGTGCTGAAGCCCTCCGACACCACCCCGGCCTCCACCGTGCTGCTCGCCGAGATCATCGGCGGCGTGCTCAAGGAGCTGGAGCTGCCGGCCGGCGTCTTCAACGTCATCTGCGGTGACCGCGAGACCGGCAAGCTGATGGTCGAGCACAGGACCCCGGCGATGGCCTCCATCACCGGTTCGGTGCGCGCCGGCATCTCGGTCGCCGAGTCCGCCTCCAAGGACGTCAAGCGCGTCCACCTGGAGCTGGGCGGCAAGGCCCCGGTCGTGGTCTTCGAGGACGCCGACATCGCCGAGGCCGTCGAGGGCATCTCGGTGGCGGGCTACTTCAACGCCGGCCAGGACTGCACCGCCGCCACCCGCGTGCTGGTGCACGAGTCGATCCACGACGCCTTCGTCGAGGCGCTGGCCAAGGCCGCGGCCGAGACCAAGACCGGCGGCGTGGACGACGAGGACGTGCTGTACGGCCCGCTGAACAACGCCAACCAGCTGAAGCAGGTCTCCGGCTTCATCGAGCGGCTGCCCGCCCACGCCAAGGTCGAGGCCGGTGGCCACCGGGTCGGTGACCAGGGCTACTTCTACGCCCCGACCGTCGTCTCCGGTCTGAACCAGGACGACGAGATCATCCAGAACGAGGTCTTCGGCCCGGTCATCACCGTGCAGAAGTTCACCGACGAGGACCAGGCCGTCGCGTACGCCAACGGCGTCGAGTACGCGCTGGCCTCCTCGGTGTGGACCAAGGACCACGCCCGCGCCATGCGGATGTCGCGCCGCCTGGACTTCGGCTGCGTCTGGATCAACACCCACATCCCGCTGGTCGCCGAGATGCCGCACGGTGGCTTCAAGAAGTCCGGCTACGGCAAGGACCTGTCGGCGTACGGCTTCGAGGACTACACCCGCGTGAAGCACGTCATGACCGCGATCTGATCGCTCCGAAAGGTCAGCTGATGTGACGGTGGGCCCGGGTCATCTCGACCCGGGCCCACCGCCTTTGCATCCTGTCGACGGTTGGCGCGACCGGCTGACACGATGGAACTGCCCTTCGGGGACGGGCCGCCCTAGCCTTACCGGCATGAGCATCCCCACCGCTGACTCAGCCGCCGGCCAGGCCGTCAAGGCCGCCGACCGCGCGCACGTCTTCCACTCGTGGTCCGCCCAGGCGCTGATCGACCCCCTCGCGGTGGCCGGCGCCGAGGGCTCGTACTTCTGGGACTACGACGGCAACCGCTACCTCGACTTCTCCTCGCAGCTGGTCAACACCAACATCGGCCACCAGCACCCCAAGGTGGTCGCCGCGATCCAGGAGCAGGCGGCGAAGCTCTGCACCATCGCCCCCGGCTTCGCGGTCGAGTCGCGCAGCGAGGCCGCCCGGCTGATCGCCGAGCGCACCCCCGGCGACCTGGACAAGATCTTCTTCACCAACGGCGGTGCCGAGGCCAACGAGAACGCCATCCGGCTGGCCCGGCTGCACACCGGCCGGCAGAAGGTGCTGTCCACCTACCGCTCGTACCACGGCGCCACCGCCAACGCGATCGCCCTGACCGGCGACCCGCGGCGCTGGCCCAACGAGAGCGGCGTCTCCGGGGTGGTGCACTTCTGGGGGCCGTACCCCTACCGCTCCAACTTCCACGCCGAGAACGAGGTGCAGGAGTGCGAGCGCGCGCTGGAGCACCTGGAGCAGGTGATCGCGTTCGAGGGGCCCGGCACCGTCGCGGCGGTCATCCTGGAGACGGTGGTCGGCACCGCGGGCATCCTGGTCCCGCCGGCGGGTTACCTGGCCGGGGTGCGGGAGATCTGCGACCGCTACGGGATCGTGTTCATCCTGGACGAGGTGATGGCCGGCTTCGGCCGCACCGGCGAGTGGTTCGCCGCCGACCACTGGGGCGTCACCCCGGACCTGCTCACCTTCGCCAAGGGTGTCAACTCGGGCTACGTGCCGCTGGGCGGCGTGGCGATCAGCGCCGAGATCGCGGCCACCTTCGCCGAGCGGGCCTTCCCCGGCGGGCTCACCTACTCCGGCCACCCGCTGGCCTGCGCCTCCGCGGTGGCGACCATCACCACCATGGCGGAGGAGGGCATCGTCGAGAACGCCAGGCACATCGGCGAGACGGTCCTCGGCCCCGGCCTGCGCGAGCTGGCCGAGCGGCACCCGTCGGTCGGCGAGGTCCGCGGCCTCGGCGTGTTCTGGGCGCTCGACCTGGTGAAGGACCGGGAGACCCGTGAGCCGCTGGTGCCCTACAACGCGGCCGGCGCCGACAACGCGCCGATGGCCGAGCTGGCCGCCGCCTGCAAGCAGCGCGGGCTCTGGCCGTTCGTCAACATGAACCGCTTCCACGTCGTCCCGCCGTGCACCGTCACCGAGGAGGAGGCCAAGACCGGCCTCGCGGTCCTGGACGAGGTGCTGTCGCTCACCGACGCGCACACTGTCTGACGTACCCAGACGTACCAGACGTACCTACCAGGACGGCCCCGAGCACGCGCGTGCCCGGGGCCGTCCCACGCTCCGGAAGGCCGCTCATGCCCAGCCGCACCACCCTGACCCGCCGTCCCGTCGACTCCCGTGCCGTCCGCCGGCGTTCCGTGCTCGGCGGCGCCGCGCTGCTCGGCGCCGGCACGCTGACCGGCTGCGGCATCCCGTCCGCGTACGTGGCCGAGGACCGCCGCTCGGCCCCCGACCGCTCGGAGAGCGACAAGCGGCTCGCCTTCTCCAACTGGACGCAGTACATCGACACCGACGACGCGGGCGGCCGCCCGACCCTGGACGCGTTCAGTGAGAAGTCCGGGATCGAGGTCACCTACACCGAGGACATCAACGACAACGACGAGTTCTTCGGCAAGATCAGCCCGGTGCTCACCCAGGGCGCCGCCCCCGGCCGGGACCTGATGGTGATCAGCGACTGGATGGCCGGACGGTACGTCTCGCTGGGCTGGGTGCAGGCCATGGACCGGGGCAACCTGCCCAACGTCACGGCCAACCTGGACCCGCAGCTCGCCGACCCGGCCTTCGACCCCGGGCGCAGGCGCAGCGTGCCGTGGCAGTCCGGGATCACCGGCATCGCCTACAACCGCAAGGCGCTCGGCCGCGAGATCAGGTCCACCGCCGACCTGTGGGCGCCCGACCTCAAGGGCCGGGTCACGCTGTTCGCCGGGCTGGACGAGGCGCTCGGGCTGCTGATGCTCTCCCAGGGCGCGGACATCGCGAAGTTCAGCGACGACGACGCGCGCAGGGCGATGGACCTGGTGCAGAAGGCGGTCGACAGCGGCCACGTCCGGCGCTTCACCGGCAACGACTACACCAGCGACCTCGCCTCCGGCGCGGCGCTCGCCTGCCAGGCGTACTCGGGCGACGCCGTCCAGCTCACCGCCGAGAACCCGGACATCGAGTTCGTGGTGCCGGAGGAGGGCGGCGAGCTGTGGGCGGAGAGCCTGATGATCCCCAACCGGGCCGCCCACAAGCGCAACGCCGAGCTGCTGATCGACTACTACTACCAGCCCGAGGTGGCGGCCGAACTCGCCGCGTTCGTCCAGTACATCTGCCCGGTGCCGGCCGCCCGCGAGGTGCTGGCGGACAGCGGCGACAAGGAGAAGGCCGAACTCGCCGAGAACCCGCTGGTCTTCCCGACCGAGGAGATGCGCGCCCGGCTGCACACCATGCGCGACGTCACCTCGGCCGAGCGGCCCGAGCTGCACAAGGTCTGGGGCCGCATCACCGGGGTGTGATCCGTCCTACCGGCGCACCGCGTCCAGCGCGAGCAGGGCCACGTGCAGGGAGAGGCAGGACTCCACCTGGTCGAGGTCCACGCCGAGGATCCGCTCGACCTTGTGCAGCCGGTCGTAGAAGGACGGCCGGGACAGGTGCGCGGCGTCCGCCGCGGCGGACTTGTTCCGGCCCTGCTCCAGGTAGATCCGCAGCATCTGCACCAACTGGCCGTTGTGCTCCGCGTCGTGGGCCAGCAGCGGGCCCAACTCCCGTTCCACGTACGTCTGCAGCCGGGCGTCGTCGCGCAGCAGGTGGAGCAGGCCGCGCAGCCGGACGTCCGGCAGGCGGTAGTAGGAGGAGCTGCGGCCGCCGGGCGCGTCGTGCAGGGCGGCGTCGGCGACCTGGGTGGCCTCCAGCAGGGTGCGCCGGGCGTCACGCACCGAGCCGACCGAGGAGCCGACCGCGACCACCGGGCCGGCCGGGTCGCCGCCCTCCCGTCCGGCCTCGGCCGACATCCGGCGCAGCGTGGCCGAGAGGGAGTCCAGCGCGGCGTGCTCGTCCTGCTGGGTGCCGAGGGCGATCAGCAGGCCCACGGCCTCGTCGTCGAGCGCGCCGACCAGCGCGGTCAGCCGGCAGGCCCGGACCGCGCCGGCGGCCAGCTCGGTGAAGTCGCGCAGCCGGGCCTGGGCCTCCAGCGCGGCCGGGATCGGCCCGCGCCGCTGTCGCAGCACCACGCCGACCAACCGGCGGCCCTCCAGCGGGACGCCGAGGGCCTGGGCGCGCAGGGCCGCCTCGGAGACGGTCAGCGCGTGGGTGAGGATGCCGGACAGCAGGGTGCGGTGGGTCTGCCGCTCCAGGCTCTCCCGGTCGCGCACCACCAGCCGGTTGAGCGCCAGCGCGGAGGCGCCGCGCTCCAGCAGCATGGTGTGGGGGTGGGGCTCGCCCCCGGGCAGCGGGCCGGGCTCCTGCACCAGCACCAGGCGGCCCCAGTCCTGGCCGCGGGCGCCGACGGTGGTGACCAGCCAGCCACTGCGCGGGTCGTGGCCGGTGCGCCCGGCCGGGCGCACCCCGCGCGAGCGGCGCTCCCAGTCCTCCAGCACCTCGGCCTCGGGGCGTCCGGCGGCGTCGTGGGCGAGCACCTGGTGGGCCAGGTTCTCCAGGACGACCGGGGCGCCGGCCATCCGGGCCACCTGGCGGATCACCTCGGGCGGCTCGGCTCCCTCCACCACCAGCTCGTTGAAGACCTGGTGGACCGACTCGGAGACCCTCAGCTGCTCCAGCTGGGCGTTGACCACCAGGGCGTGCACGGCCTCGGTGACGGCGACGAAGCGCAGTTCGCGGCGGAGCGTGACCAGCGGCAGCCCGCGCTGCTCGGCGGCGTTGACCAGGGCGCGGGGGAGCGAGTCGAAGTAGCGCCGCCCGAACTCGACGACCAGGCCGGCCACCCCGACCTCGTCCAGCTCGCGGACGTAGCGGGCCAGGCCCTCGCGGTCCTCCGGCAGGGCGATGCCGGTGGTCAGCACCAGCTCGCCACCGCGGAGCATCCCGGCGACGTCGGGCAGCTCGCTGACGTGGACCCAGCGGACCGGCCGTTCCAGGTGGTCGGCGCCGGCCACCACCTGGGGCAGGCCGCGCCGCATCACGTCCAGGTCGAGGATTCGGGCGACGGTGGGGAGCATCGCGGGCCTCCGGAGGCCGTGTGGGGACCGGAGCGGGGGCTCCGGGTGATCAGGGTGTCAGGTAAATCATCCATCCCCCAGACGACCTGTCGCCCTGGCTGCACCCTTGCACCCTGTAAGGCCCTTCGCGCCGAGGTTGTCGAAGTGACCCTTGTCACGTCAACCTCCCAGCAGGCAAGGTCAGCGGGACCGCAGACCCCCAGCGCGGACGCGTGACCCCGCAGCGGTCGAACCACGGCACTTGGAGGAACCAGATGGACCTGACCGACTTCGGCCCGGGCGCGCAGTACATTGCGGGCCGCCAGACCCGGGGGAGCGGGGAACCCTTCCAGGTCGTCAACCCCGCCGACGGCAGCGTGGTCGAGCAGGTCGCGCTGGCCACCACCGAGGACGTGGACACCGCCGTCGCCGCCGCGAAGGCCGCCCTGCCCGGCTGGTCCTCGGCCACCCCCGGCGCGCGGTCCGAGGCGCTCACCAGGCTGGCCGCCGTCCTGGCGGGGGCGGCCGACGACCTGGCCCGGGTGGAGACGGCGCAGACCGGCAAGCCGGTCAAGCTGGCCACCGAGTTCGACGTGCCCGGCACGATCGACAACGCCGCCTTCTTCGCCGGCGCCGCCCGCAACCTGGAGGGCAAGGCGGCCGGTGAGTACTCCGGCGACCACACCTCGTACGTGCGGCGCGAGGCGGTCGGCGTGGTCGGCTCGATCTCGCCGTGGAACTACCCGCTGCAGATGGCCGCCTGGAAGATCCTCCCGGCGATCGCCGCGGGCAACACCATCGTGCTCAAGCCGGCCGAGCTGACCCCGCTGACCTCGTTGATGTTCGCCCGGGCCTGCACCGCCGCGGGCATCCCGGACGGCGTGGTCAACGTGGTCACCGGCGCCGGGCGCACCGCCGGCGAGCACCTGGTCGGGCACCCGGACGTCGCGATGGTCTCCTTCACCGGCTCCACCGGCGTCGGCAGGCGGGTCGCCGAGATCGCCACCGCGAGCGTCAAGCGCACCCACCTGGAACTCGGCGGCAAGGCCCCGTTCGTGGTCTTCGACGACGCCGACCTGGACGCCGCCGTGCACGGAGCGGTCGCCGCCTCGCTGATCAACGGCGGCCAGGACTGCACCGCCGCCACCCGCGCCTACGTCCAGCGCCCGCTGTACGACGCCTTCGTGGCCGGGGTCGCCGAGCTGTACGCCGCGATCCGGGTCGGCGACCCGCTGAACCCGCACACCGACCTCGGCCCGCTGGTCTCGTACGCCCACCGGGACCGGGTGGCCGGCTTCGTGGAGCGCGCCCGCTCGTACGCCACCGTGGTCACCGGCGGCCGGCCCGCGGAGAAGGGCCACGACGGCACCGACCTCACCCGCGGCGCGTACCACCTGCCCACCCTGATCACCGGCGCGGCCCAGGACAGCGAGGTCGTGCAGGGCGAGATCTTCGGCCCGGTGCTGGTCGTGCTGCCCTTCGACGGCGACGACGAGGGTCTGCGGCTGGCCAACGACACCCCGTACGGCCTGGCCGCCTCCGCCTGGACGAGCAACGTGCACCGCTCGCTGCGCGCCACCCGGGAGATCGCGGCCGGCTGCGTCTGGGTCAACGACCACATCCCGATCATCAGCGAGATGCCGCACGGCGGCTACAAGGCGTCCGGCTACGGCAAGGACATGTCCCAGTACTCGCTGGACGAGTACACCCAGGTCAAGCACGTCATGTTCGACACCACCGCGGTGGCCCGCAAGGACTGGCACCGCACCGTCTTCGGAGACAGATAACCCCCGGCCCAAGCGGGTGCCCCCACACCCCATCTCCCCCAGGAGGCCCGTTCCATGGCGTTCAACGAGCTCACCGACGGTCTGCCCGAACCGGTCCGAAGGGCCTGGGAACGCAGCCTGACCAGCGGCCGGGCCGCGCTCGGCCGCCGCACCCTGCTGCGCGCCGCCGCGCTGACCGCCGGAGCGGGCACCCTGGCCGCCTGCGGCATCCCGGCGGCCCCGCGGGCGACCGGCGACTCGACCGCGAACGCCGCCAAGGACCTCTCCGAGACGCAGAAGGAGGTCGACTTCTCCAACTGGCCGCTGTACATCGACACGGACGAGAAGGACAAGGAGAAGCACGGCACCCTGGACGCCTTCACCGAGGCCACCGGCATCAGGGTCAAGTACAACGAGGACGTCAACGACAACGTCGAGTTCTTCGGGAAGGTCAAGCCGCAGCTCGCCTCCGGCCAGGACACCGGCCGCGACCTGATGGTGCTCACCGACTGGATGGCCGCCCGGCTGATCCGGCTGGGCTGGGCGCAGAAGCTCGACCCGGCGAACGTCACCACCGCGATCACCAACATCGACGCGCGCTTCCGCGCCCCCGACTGGGACCCGGGTCGGCTCTACTCCTACCCGTGGGCCGGCATCCAGACCGTCGTCGCGTACAACCGGAAGGCGACCAAGGGGAAGCCGGTCACCAGCGTCTCCCAGTTGCTGGACGACCCCGACCTCAAGGGCCGGGTCACCTTCCTCTCCGAGATGCGCGACAGCATCGGGATGGTCCTGCTGGACCAGGGCAAGGACAGCGCGAAGTTCACCGCCGACGACTACGACGGCGCGGTCGCCCGGCTGCAGAAGGCCGTCGACAGCAAGCAGATCCGCCGGTTCACCGGCAACGACTACGGCCAGGAGCTGTCGGCCGGCGACATCGCGGCCTGCATCGCCTGGGGCGGCGACCTGATCCAACTGCGGGCCGACAACCCGGACATCGAGTTCGTCATCCCGGAGAAGGGCTACATCGCCTCGACCGACAACATGCTGGTCCCGGCCAAGGCCCGGCACAAGACGAACGCGGAAAAGCTGATCGACTTCTACTATCAGCCGAAGATCGCGGCGCAGCTGGTCGCGGGCATCGGCTTCGTCTCCGCCGTCACCGGGATGAAGGACGAGCTCGCCGGCATCGCCCCGGAGACCGCGGCCAACCCGCTGGTCGTACCCACCCCCGAGATGGCGGTCAAGGCCCACGTGTTCCGCACGCTCTCCGAGAGCGAGGAGAGCGACTTCGAGCAGAAGTTCTCCAAGCTCATCGGCGCCTGACCCCCGACTCCCGGCAGAGAAACCCAGGAAGACACCACCCCATGACAGACCAGCAGCGCGACGCGGCCGCCGGCGGCGACGTCCGGCTCACCGGCATCGGCAAGACCTACGGCTCCTTCACCGCCGTCCACCCGCTCGACCTGACCGTCCCGCAGGGCTCCTTCTTCGCCCTGCTCGGCGCCTCCGGCTGCGGCAAGACCACCACCCTGCGCATGATCGCCGGCCTGGAGGAGCCCACCACCGGCACCGTCCTGATCGGCGGCCAGGACGTCACCGCCCTGCCCCCGTACAAGCGGCCGGTGAACACCGTCTTCCAGAGCTACGCGCTCTTCCCGCACCTGGACATCTTCGAGAACGTCGCCTTCGGCCTGCGCCGGCGCGGCCGGAAGGACGTCAAGAAGCAGGTCGACGAGATGCTGGAGCTGGTCGAACTCGGCCAGTACGCCCGGCGCAAGCCGCACCAGCTCTCCGGCGGCCAGCAGCAGCGCGTCGCGGTCGCCCGCGCGCTGATCAACCACCCCCAGGTGCTGCTCCTGGACGAGCCGCTCGGCGCGCTCGACCTCAAGCTCCGCCGCCAGATGCAGCTGGAGCTCAAGCGGATCCAGACCGAGGTCGGCATCACCTTCGTGCACGTCACCCACGACCAGGAGGAGGCCATGACCATGGCCGACACCATCGCGGTGATGAACGGCGGCCGGGTCGAGCAGCTGGGCGCCCCCGCCGAGCTGTACGAGAACCCCGCCACCACCTTCGTGGCCAACTTCCTCGGCCAGTCCAACCTGCTGCCCGCCGAGGTCACCGGCGCAGACGGCGGAGACCTGCTGCTCAGCGCGGCCGGCGCCCGCCTCACGGTGCCGAAGGCGCGCTGCGCCACCGACGCCAAGCGCGTCCACCTGGGCGTGCGCCCGGAGAAGATCACCATCACCCACGCCTCGGAGCAGGTCGCCGACGGCCGCAACCGGCTGACCGGCACCGTGCTCGACTCCAGCTTCATCGGCGTCTCCACCCAGTACGTGGTGCGCACCGACGGCGGCCAGGAGGTCACCGTCTTCGAGCAGAACATGGAGCGCGACGCCCGGATCGTCCCCGGCGCCGCCGTCCGACTGCACTGGAACCCGGCCCACTCCTTCGCCCTGGACGCCGCGCAGGCGATCGACGCGGGCACCGCGGAGGAGGCCGCATGACCGCCACCGCCCCGGCCGCGCCGCCCCAGGCGATACCCCCCGACGGCGGCCCCCGCACGGAACCGGGGGCGAAGCCCAGGCGCAAGCTCACCCCGTACTGGCTGCTGCTGCCCGGCATCGCCTGGCTGTTGATCTTCTTCGCCGTCCCGATGCTCTACCAGGGCTCGACCTCGCTGCAGACCGGCTCGCTCGAAGAGGGCTTCAAGGTCACCTGGCACTTCTCGACCTACTGGGACGCCCTGGTCGAGTACAAGTGGCACTTCCTGCGCTCGTTCTCCTACGCGGCCGTCGCCACCGTGCTCTGCCTGGTCGTCGGCTACCCGCTCGCGTACACGATCGCCTTCAAGGCGAGCAAGCGCTGGCGCAACGTCATCCTGATCCTGGTCATCGCGCCGTTCTTCACCAGCTTCCTGATCCGCACCCTGGCCTGGAAGACCATCCTGTCCGACGGCGGCCCGGTGGTCGGCGCGCTGAACGCGCTGCACGTCCTGGACGTCACCAACCTGCTCGGCCTCACCGACGGCGACCGGGTGCTGGCCACGCCGCTCGCGGTGGTCTGCGGCCTCACCTACAACTTCCTGCCGTTCATGATCCTTCCGCTGTACACCTCGCTGGAGCGGATCGACCCGCGACTGCACGAGGCGGCCGGCGACCTCTACGCCCGGCCGTTCACCACCTTCCGCAAGGTCACCTTCCCGATCTCGTTGCCGGGCGTGGTCGCGGGCACCCTGCTGACCTTCATCCCGGCCTCCGGCGACTACATCAACGCCCAGCTGCTGGGCTCGCCGAGCGAGCAGATGGTCGGCAACGGCATCCAGAAGCAGTTCCTGAACGTGCTCGACTACCCCACGGCGGCCGCGCTGAGCTTCATCCTGATGGCCCTGATCCTGGGCATGGTGACGGTCTACATGCGCAAGGCCGGGACGGAGGATCTGGTCTGATGTCCCGGATGTTCAAGTGGATCCGCGCCCACCTGGTGGTGCTGGCCGGCCTGCTGGCCCTCGCCTACCTGGTGCTGCCCAACCTGGTCGTGCTGGCCTTCTCGTTCAACAAGCCGGTGGGCAAGTTCAACTACGAGTGGAACGAGTTCTCCACCGACGCCTGGACCAACCCCTGCGGCGTCGCCGACATGTGCCAGTCGCTCTCGCTCAGCCTGCAGATCGCGGTGCTCGCCACCATCGGCGCCACCGTGCTCGGCACCATGGTGGCCTTCGCGCTGGCCCGCTACCGCTTCCGCGGCCGCTCGGCCACCACCGCGATGATCTTCCTGCCGATGGCCATGCCCGAGGTGGTCATGGCCGCCTCGCTCGGGACGCTCTTCCTCAACATGCGCATCCCGTTCGGCTTCACCACCATCCTCATCGCGCACATCATGTTCTGCCTCAGCTTCGTGGTGACGGCGGTCAAGGCGCGCGTGATGAGCATGGACCCGAGGCTCGAACAGGCCGCCCAGGACCTCTACGCGACCCCCACCCAGACCTTCCTGAGGGTCACCCTGCCGCTGGCGGCGCCCGGCATCGCGGCGGGCGCGCTGCTCAGCTTCGCGCTCTCCTTCGACGACTTCATCATCACCCAGTTCAACTCGGGGCCGACCACGGTCACCTTCCCGATGTTCGTCTGGGGCGCCTCGCAGCGCGGCATCCCGGTGCAGGTGAACGTCATCGGCACCGGGATGTTCCTCGCTGCCGTCGTGCTGACCGTCGTCGGCCAGTGGCTGGGCAACCGTCGGAAGGCCACCGCCTGACGTACGGTCGACAGCGGTGGCACGTACAACCATCACCTATCCGTAGAAAGTGGCTGATAATGCATGGACTCCGCCCGCGCACTCAGTGACGCCAGGCCCACCCCCTTCTGGCTGGAGGATCCCGGCCGGCCGGCGGCGCTGCCCGCCCTGGTCGGCGACACCACCTGCGACCTGCTGGTCGTCGGTGGCGGCTACTCCGGCCTGTGGACCGTCCTCATCGCCAAGGAGCGCGACCCCTCGCTGGACGTCGTGCTGGTCGAGGGCAACGAGGTCGGGTGGGCCGCGTCCGGGCGCAACGGCGGATTCTGCGCGGCCAGCCTCACCCACGGCTTCGGCAACGGCCTGGACCGCTGGCCGTCCGAACTGGCCCAGCTGGAACGCCTCGGTGCCGCCAACCTCGACGGCATCGAGGCCACCCTCAAGCGCTACGGCATCGACGCCGAGTGGGAGCGCACCGGCGAGATCGACGTCGCCACCCAGCCCCACCAGGTCGAGGAGCTCCACGAGGTCGCCGAGGCGGTCGCCCGGTACGGCCTCGACATCACCGTCCTGGACGCCGACCAGGTGCGCGCCGAGGTGAACTCGCCGACCTTCCTCGGCGGGCTCTGGGACAAGGAGGGCGTGGCGATGGTCCACCCCGCCAAGCTCGCCTGGGGCCTCAAGGACGCCTGCCTCGGCCAGGGCGTGCGGATCTTCGAGCACACCCGGGCCACCGACCTGCGGGAGCACGGCAGCGGCATGGCCGTCCGCACCCCGTACGGCCGGGTCTTCGCCCGCAAGGTCGCGCTCGGCACCAACGTCTTCCCGTCGCTGCTCAAGCGGGTCCGCCCGTACGTCGTCCCGGTGTACGACTACGCGCTGATGACCGAGCCGCTCAGCGACGAGCAACTCGCCTCGATCGGCTGGCGCGGGCGGCAGGGCCTCGGCGACAGTGCCAACAAGTTCCACTACTTCCGGCTCTCCGCCGACAACCGGATCCTCTGGGGCGGCTACGACGCGGTCTACCACTTCGGCGGCCACGTCCGGCACGAGTACGACCAGCGACCGGAGACCTTCCGCACCCTGGCCAACCACTTCTTCCGCTGCTTCCCGCAGCTGGAGGGCCTGCGCTTCACCAACGCCTGGGGCGGCGCGATCGACACCTGCAGCCGGTTCTCGGCGTTCTTCGACACCGGCTACCGGGGCAAGGTCGCGTACGCGGTCGGCTACACCGGACTCGGCGTCGGCGCGACCCGCTTCGGCGCCGAGGTGATGCTCGACCTGCTCGCCGGCGAGCGCACCGAGCGCACCTCGCTGGACATGGTGCGCAGCAAGCCGCTGCCGTTCCCGCCCGAGCCGGTGCGCTGGGCCGGGATCGAGATCACCACCCGGTCGCTGGAGCGGGCGGACCGCAACGGCGGCCACCGCAACCTCTGGCTGCGCACCCTCGACCGGATGGGTCTGGGCTTCGACAGCTGAAGCGCCCGCACCCGCAGTCGGGTGCCCCCAGTCGTGTAATCGGGACCCGCCGTCCGCCTCTCCCTGGTGACGGCGGGTCTCGTTGCTCCCGCCGTCTCCGAACAGTACGAACGGCGAGAAGCGGGGACACGACTTGGAGACCACCGGACTGCACTGGCTTGCCCAGCTGGCACCGGACCCGGAATCCTTCCGGGAGCAGTGGGAGCGCACCGGGCTCGGCCTGGTGCTGCTGCCGGCCGGCCGGCGCTGGGACGTCCTCTCCGTCCCCGGGCGGCTCGGCCGCCCGGCCCTGGAGGTCCTGGACCCGCGTACCCGCGGCCCGGTCCTCACCGACTTCGGGGGTGAACACCTCAGCTTCCTGGTGCCCGTCGGCACCGCGGCCCACTGGATCGGCACCGGCGTGCGCGGCGCTGGGGAGGGCACCTGGATCGTCGTCCCGCACCCCGAGCGCAGCAGCCCGGGCGTGCGCTGGCTGGTCCCGCCCGACGGCTCCGGGAGGCTCAACGACCCGGTGCTGCTGGAGCTCGCCCTGCACGAGGCGGCGGCGAGGCTCGGCGGCTGGTGAGCCGCGGGGCGTCCGGGGGCATCCCTGGGCGCTCGACGGTGGCGGCGCGTGGGGGAACCCCGGGGCGCGAGCCGGTGGCGGCGCGCGGAGTGGGCGGCCGCGTCAGACTGGAGGCGTGACCACCGCCCCGCACGCCGTCGACGCGCCCCTCCGCCCGGGCGCCGCCCAGCTGCGCCTGGCCGCGGCGGCCGCACCCGTCTGCGACCGGTACGGCCTCGCCCTGGCCGGTGGGCACGCGCTGCGCGCCCACGGTGTCGCGGCCTGCCCGCAGGACGGGCTGACCCTGGCGACCGGCGGCGCCGACCTGCCGGAGGCGGCCGCCGCGCTGGGTGAGGCGTACCGGGCGGCGGGCGGTGGGGCCGTCGACCGGCCGGGCACGCCGCGGCTGGAGCAGCTCACCGTCCGGCTGGCGCTCGGCGGACGGTCGCACTCGGTGGAGCTGCGCAAGGAACCACTGGGCCACCGCCCGGTCCGCCTCGACTTCGGTGCGCCCGGACCGGACGAGCCGCCGCTGGTGCTGCCGGTCGTCGCCCTGGAGGACGCGGCCGCGCTGACCACCGTGCTGCTCGTGGACCGGGGCATGCCGCGCGACCTGATCGACGTGCACGCCCTCACCCGCTGCTACCGGGAGGGTGAACTGCTCGCGTTGGCGGGGGAGTTGGACCCGGACTTCCAGCCCACGGCGCTCGCCGAACGGCTGGAGACGCTCGCCGAGGCGGCGGACGGGCGGTTCCGCGCCCGGGGCGTCCCGGCCAGGGAGGTGGACGAGCTCAAGCGATGGGCGCTGGCCTGGGCGCAGGACCTGCGGCTGGACCTGCTGGAGACCCAGGAGGCGGCGGACGGGCTGCACGACCCGTACCTGGAGGAGCCGGAAGACGGGGAGTCCTGAGGTCCCGCCGCCGTCCACTCGTTCGGCCGAGCGACCGGACGACCTGTAAGGCTGAATCCACGATCCCCGTCAGCCTGTTCGTTGAGCCGGGCCGGAGCGCCCACCAGACTGGGAGACGAGCGCGGTAGCCCCGTGATTTCCGTCGCCCGGCCCACCCGCGGCGGCGCCAGACCGGACCGGTGGCAGGACGCCGCCCGGGACTTCGGAGGCAGACGGACCTTGAGCAAGCACATCATTCACTGGATCGGCGGCAAGCCGGTCGCCACCGCCGGTGCGGCCCCCCGTCGCGGTGAGATCTTCGACCCGGCCACCGGCCAGGTCGCCGGACAGGTCGACTTCGCCGAGATCGCCGAGGTCGACCAGGCGGTGGCCGCCGCCGCCGCGGCCTTCACCGAATGGCGCACCGCCTCGATCGCGAAGCGGACGACGGTGCTCTTCGCCTTCCGCGAGCTGCTGAACGCCCGCCGCGACGAGCTGGCCTCGATCATCGTGGCGGAGCACGGCAAGGTGCACTCCGACGCGCTGGGCGAGATCGCCCGCGGCCTGGAGGTCGTGGAGTACGCCTGCGGCATCCCGCAGCTGGTCAAGGGCGGGTTCACCGAGCAGGCCTCGACCGGCGTCGACGTCTACTCGATCCGCCAGCCGCTCGGCCCGGTCGCGATCATCTCGCCGTTCAACTTCCCGGCCATGGTGCCGATGTGGTTCTTCCCGATCGCCATCGCGGCCGGCAACACCGTCGTGGTGAAGCCCTCGGAGAAGGACCCGTCCGCCGCCAACTTCCTCGCCGAGCTGTGGAAGGAGGCCGGCCTGCCGGACGGCGTCTTCAACGTCGTGCACGGCGACAAGGTGGCCGTCGACCGCCTGCTGGAGCACCCGGACGTCAAGTCCGTCAGCTTCGTCGGCTCCACCCCGATCGCCCGCTACGTCTACGAGACCGGCACCCGCTACGGCAAGCGCGTGCAGGCCCTGGGCGGCGCCAAGAACCACATGCTGGTCCTGCCGGACGCGGACCTCGACCTCGCCGCCGACGCCGCCGTCAACGCCGGCTTCGGCGCGGCGGGCGAGCGCTGCATGGCGGTGTCCGTGCTGGTCGCGGTCGACCCGATCGGCGACGAGCTGGTCGACAAGATCAAGCAGCGGATCGCCACCCTGAAGGTCGGCCCGGGCTGCAACGGCGACTCCGAGATGGGCCCGCTGGTCACCGGCCAGCACCGGGACAAGGTCACCTCCTACGTGGAGTCCGGGGTAGCCGACGGCGCCGAGCTCGCCGTGGACGGCCGCAAGCACCCGGTCACCGCCGAGGACAGGAACGGCTCCCCGACGGCCGACGGCTTCTGGCTCGGCCCCACGCTGTTCGACCACGTGAAGCCCGGCATGTCCGTCTACAACGACGAGATCTTCGGCCCGGTCCTCTCGGTCGTGCGCGTCGCCTCGTACGAGGAGGGCCTGGCGCTGATCAACGCCAACCCGTACGGCAACGGCACCGCCCTCTTCACCAACGACGGCGGCGCGGCCCGGCGCTTCCAGTTCGAGGTGGAGGTCGGCATGGTCGGCATCAACGTGCCGATCCCGGTCCCGGTCGCCTACTACTCCTTCGGCGGCTGGAAGGCCTCCCTGTTCGGCGACGCCCACGCGTACGGCCAGGACGGCGTCCAGTTCTTCACCCGGGGCAAGGCCGTGACCCAGCGCTGGCTGGACCCGTCGCACGGCGGCATCAACCTGGGCTTCCCCACCAACAGCTGATCCGCACGGCTCCACCGGCCGGACCCCTCTCCCCGGGGTCCGGCCGGCCGTCTTTGCACGACGTTTGCATCCGGGTGCGGAAGCGCGTACAGTTCTTCGAGCTGCCTGGCAGGGAGCACCGGACACGCACTGCGCGGACGGTCCCGGGGCGGCCAATCCCCTGAAACACCACTTCCGGTTCGTGCCGGTCGTTTCGCTTTTTCGCGTGACGGCTTGGTGCTTATTCGGTGTGCTCGTTTTATCGGGTTGCGGCCGGATTCGCTTTTCGGAGCGGAGATCGGCTAGAGTTTGAAACGTCGGACAGGGCGTCAAGCCCCGGAAGAC